>CANRKM010000009.1 GCA_947631225.1 uncultured Clostridia bacterium | reverse complement strand
TATGTCAAACAAGCGTTTGTGTATTACATTTACGCTTATTTTCTATGGACTTTTTCCTATATTATTTTTCAACCTTTATCTCCTTTGTTATATTGTAACTAGTTCTTTCTTTATGGCATTGTGTTTTATTGAAACTATCTTTTTTAGTAGTATTACAAAAAAACAACCTTGTTAATTTAAAACAGGAAATTTTTTATTTCCTGAATTTAAAAAGGTTGCCTTTATTTTTTACGCTTTTTTTGCAATATTAGCTATTTCAGTAAATGCTTTTTCGTCTGTTACTGCTATTTCTGCAAGCATTTTTCTGTTTATTGTAACATTAGCTTTTTTTAGCCCTGCTATTAATTTGCTATATGTTATTCCATTCATTCTTGCAGCAGCATTTATTCTTGCTATCCATAATTTTCTAAAATCACTTTTTCTATCTTTTCTTCCTACATATGCATAACTTAAAGATTTTAAAACTGCTTGATTTGCATTTCTAAATCTATAATGTTTTGCACCAAAGTATCCTTTAGCTTGTTTTAATACTTTTTTATGTCTTCTTCTCGTTATTTTAGCTGTTTTTACTCTTGCCATTTTTATTCTCCTTTCTTTTCTATAACATTATTATAAGTTAATCTATTTCTTATACAATTAAATTTTTAGACTTTTTTAGTTACCATATGGTAATAATTTTTTTATTGTATTTTCACATGTTTTGTCAGCATATGCTGATGGACGTCTTGAATTTAATTTTTGTCTTTTTGTTTTATTTGCTAATAAGTGTCTTCTTCCTGCTGTTGTTCTTTTTACTTTTCCTGTCGCTGTTAAAGAGTATCTTTTCTTTGCAGCTTTATTTGTTTTCATTTTAGGCATAATTAAAACTCCTTTCAAATTTTTATTTATATTTACGCTTTTTTAGATAGCATAATAAACATATTTCTACCTTCTAATTTAGGACTTTTTTCAACATTTGCTATATCAGATAAATTTTCTATGAATTTATTTAAAACATCTTCTCCTAATTTAGAATTGTTAACTTCTCTACCTTTAAATCTAACTGTTATTTTTAATTTGTTTCCATCTTCTATGAATTTTCTTGCATTTTTTGCTTTAAATCCAAAATCGTGTTCTTCTATATTTGGAGTAATTCTTATTTCTTTTATCTCTACAGCTTTTTGCTTTTTCTTGGCTTCTTTTTCTTTTTTAGCTTGCTCAAATTTGTATTTTCCATAATTCATTATTTTGCAAACTGGTGGATTTGCCTGTGGTGCAACTAGCACTAAGTCAAGCTTTTTTTCTTCAGCTTTTTCTATTGCATCTCTTATATTTAATACTCCAAGTTTTTCTCCATTATCTCCTATTAATTGAACTTCTTTTGCTCTTATCCCCTCATTTATTGGTAAATCTTGTTTTATAAAAAACACCTCCTATTTTTTTTACTTTCTTTTGTCTAAAAAAAAATTTGACCGTTCTTTGTTACAAGACAAGCCAAATAATCTACTTAAAATAACATTAATTTATTATTTATAATTTCTTACCTTTTCCATAAATGTTAAGGTGAGAAGTGATTACTTCTGCTTGCAACAATATGTATTGTACTATCTTTATACACATTTGTCAATACTTTTTAAAAATTTTTTGCTATTTCTCTTGTAATTTTTGCTAATTTGTAGGATAATATAAGGGAGTATGAAAATATTTAAATTATAAGAGGGAATAATATATGATGAAATTAGTAGATAAATTATTAAAAAAGCTAAATGTAAGTAGAAATACATTTTTTACATATATTTTAACTTTAATTTCTTTTTACATTTGTATAGATAGAATTGTAGAACTGTTACTTATGATATTTACTGGTGTTTCCACATCTTATTGGGGACCTATTAAATACACCTTAGCCTTAGCTTGTCCTGCTTTTGCTTTTGCATTTTCACCTAAGTCAAGCTTTTCAGACAACAGAAGTAAAAAAGTTACATTATTTTATATGTATGCAATAGCAATATACATAATCGTAATTTCAATGTTTACACAATGGTTAAATGCTGGTCTGTGGGTATTATTTTTATCAGTTCCAAACTACAGCAATATAATTACAGAATTTCCTACAATGGTAAAACACGCTTTCCAAGCTATAGCATTATATCTTCCTTTAACAACTTTTTACCCATTTATAGTTAAAAAAATAATTATGCAAATTGATGATTCTAAAGAAAGATCAAGATCTATATGGGACTACACTGGAATAGACTTATCAGACCCAACAGTTAAGCACAATTCATATATGTGTGATGTAACTTTTGTTTATGATTATTATACAGGTAAAAAAGTAGTGTTTGGAGAAGCTTCAAGATATAGGTCACTTCTTGTATGTGGTAGTTCTGGAACAGGTAAAACTGCAAGAGTATTTGAACCTATGATTGCTCAAGATATAGAAAGAAAATTCTTCTTTGAAGAAACCTCAAAAGAATTAGGTTTTACAGCTTTAAAAACAGGAATAGCAACACTTCCTTATGTATATAGTAATGAATACTTAAACAAAAACTTTAACCTAAACATGCTTACACCTGCATTTGGAAAAGAAACATTATATAATACATTTATGAAAAAAATGTTACTTGCATCTTCTCCAAATTATATTTATAAAAACATAGGATTAACATATCTTTCTCCTGATGATGAAAGTATATCAAGAATGATAGATGTTTGCGATAACTATAATGTACCTTATACATTAATAGATCCACTTGATTCTGCAAACTCTACCGGTCTAAATCCTTTTATATATGATGACCCTAATAAAATTGCAGTAACAATTTCTTCTACATTAAATGGAATAAAATCACCAGATAGTGATAATTATTCAGAAGACACTGTAATTCAAATTTTAGAGAATTTAACTATTTTACTAAAACTTGTTTATCCAAAAATGAATGATGGAATTCTTCCAAATATGGAAGATTTGCTAAAACTTTTAAATAATTTTACATTAGTACAAAAAATGTGTGAAATCTTAAAAACAGATGATGAACTAGCAGAAGAATATTCAATGCAAATTCAATTTTTCGAACATAACTTTTTCCCTAACAGCCGTGGGTTAGAAAACATGGAAAAATACGCTTTCTATATTGCAGGTAGACTAGAAAATTTGCTTCGTTCTTCTAAAATAAAAAGTATATTATGTAACAGACATAACAACATAGATTTTGATAAATCTTTAAAAAATGGAGAATTTATATTTATTTGTACTCGTCGTGGAGATTCTGGAAAATTTGCAAGTAGAGCTTTAGGATTATTCTATTTGCTTTCTATGCAAAATGCAGTACTTCGTAGACCTGGAAATGAAAAGACTCGTATACCTCATTATTTATATATAGATGAATTTCCAGATTATCATACAAAAGATACTGAAACAATATTTACAATGTACAGAAAATATTGTGTAGGAACTACAATTTCTGCACAAAGTATAGGAATGTTTGGTACATCTGGTGTTTCAAATGTTGAATTTGATAAAGGCAACAATGAAGCAGTTGCAAAATTTAATAGTACTATACTTTCAAACTGCTCAAGCAAAGTATTTACTGGTGGTGCCGCCCCTATTGACGAATTACAATGGTGGCAAAAAGAAATTGGTAAGTGGAAGCAATGGCAATATGATCGTGATTTTAATGAAACAACTGGTGCAATGGATCCTAAATATAGCAAAGTTAAATATGACTATACAGATAAAGTTTATGCTGGAAATATGCAATTCTTCCCTGATAATGGCTGTGCATATAAAATAGTTACTGACAATGGAAGACCAACTAACAGTGAAGGAATTATAAACCTTATGTCATCTAAATATAATGAAAAACATAAAGGAAAAAATCACGATTTTGCAAAATATATTAATCCATCTGGAACCTCAGATACTTCTGGATCTGATGAAAGTTCAAAAAAGTCAAAAAGGTTTAACCCAAAAAGGGCAATTCAAGAAAATACAAATAATGACGAAATAGACCCAATAGCTTCAAATACATCAAAATACATATTCGACAATGAAGATGCTATTGTGGTTAACTTAAAGAAAAATGATAATAATGATGACACAGAGTAAAACGGAAAGGAGATTCCTCCTTTCCGTTTTGGATTGACTTTCTTATTTGATTAATTTTGTCACCAATTTTATAAATTTATTATCTGCAAAGTCCACCCTGAAATAACTCCAATTATATATAAAAGCCCAACTATAGATAAATTCTCTTTTAAATTTTTCTTGTTTATTCTAAACAATACTATTAACCCTACCCCAGCACCTGTAAGTAGTCCTGCAATTAATGATGCCATATTAAATACATTTTTTAAGTAAAGGTTAGTTATTAATACAGATGAAGCACAATTTGGAATTAATCCTATTATACTTGATATAACAGGTCCCAAAGCACTGTTGCTTTGTATAAAGGTTTCTATTTTTTCTTCTCCAACTAGCCAAATTATAATATTTATAATTAAAGTTATTACAAATATATATATTATAATGTTTAAAGTGTGTTTTAGACTTGATTTTAAAATTCCATCTTCATGGCAATGGCAATGTTCTTGTTCACACAAATCTATTTGTTCTTTAGGTTCTTTGTTTTTAGCTATTTTTGTATATATAATATCTATTAAAAATCCAAAAAATATGGCTAAAACCAATTTTATTGCAAGTATTTTTAAAATTATACTTATAGGTACTGCTTCAGATAAAAAGATTGGTATCATCTCATCAGATGTAGATAAATATACTGCAATTAGTGTTCCTATGGAAATAAGCCTTCCTCTATATAAATTTGTGCTTGATACAGAAAATCCACATTGAGGTATTATTCCTGCTAAACCACCAAAAAGTGGTCCAAATTTTCCAGCTTTTTTTATTTTGTCTTTTAAATTCTCACTTGTTTTATTTTCAATGTATTCCATTAATAAATATGTTAAAAATAAAAATGGTAATAATTTTATTGTATCTATTAAGGTTTCCTGCAATATTTGAAGCATCCCTCTCTCCTTTCCATAATTTTAATATATAAGTTATAATTATACCATTTATATATTTTTTAATTATATATATTTTAATTTAAAGTTCCTTATTTTTTTGTAGGAACTTTTATTACAACCTCTGTTCCTTTTCCAACTTCACTTTTTATATCTATACTTCCACCATTTTTATCTAAAATTTCTTTTGCTATAGAAAGTCCTAATCCTGTTCCTCCATATTCTCTGCTTCTTGCCTTGTCCACTCTATAAAATCTCTCAAATATTCTATTTAAATCTTCTTCTGGTATTCCAATTCCATTATCAATTATTTTTATATATGCATCATTATATACAAAACCAACATATATTTTTATTAATCCACCGTCTGGAGTATATTTTATGCTATTTGTAAAAATATTCAATACTACCCTTTCAATATCATCTTTATCAGCATATACCGGTGGAACATCTGCTGTTACAAAATTTTCTACTTGATGATTTTTTTTCTTTATTTCTATTGCAAGTTTTTCTTGGCTTTCCTTTACCATTTTTCCAAGGTCAAAACTTTCTTTTTTTACTCTTTTTTTGTTATTATCAATTCTTGAAAGTTCTAACAAATCTGTAACAAGTCTTGCCATACGTCTTGCTTCTCCCGCAATTACACCTAAAAATTCTTTTTGTGTTCCTTCATCATATTCTCCTTCTAATAGTGTGTCTGCATAGCCCATAATTGATGTTATAGGTGTTTTTAATTCATGTGATACATCTGCTACAAACTCTTTTCTCATGTTGTCTAGTCTTTCATGTTCTATTGTGTCTGGGATAAATGCAATCACTCCTATTGGAATATCTTGCTTGTCCCTAAATGGAGAAAATAAAACATCTAACGTATATTCTCCAACATTAACTTTTTGAGTCGTCGATGTCCAGTTGTCTAAATATATTATTTTCTCCATGTTTATATTTTTGTCATATTTATGGAAAATATCTTCAAATGAATTATCCTCAGGAGAAATTTTAAGCAGTTTTCTGGCTGAAGGATTTATTAATGCAATTTTTCCATCTCTATTAAAAACTATTATTCCTTCGGTTGTGTGCAATATGATTTTTCTCATTTCTATTTGCTCAGTAGATTTTTCATCATCTTTGCTTTTTAAATATTTATTTAATGGATACACTATAACTCTAGACATATATATGCTTAAAATTATTGCGATAAATACAAAGGCTATACATGAAGCAATTAATATTATATAAACATTTTTAGAAAGTGCTTGTATGTATTCATCAACTTCATCAACACTAGCAATTTCTGCACTTTCTATTCCATTATGAATTTCTATAATATTATACTGTAACGCTAACCCCAACCCTATTAAAATAATAATTTCAGTAATAAATATGAATAAAACTATTTTTAGTGGTGTATTTTTCTTAAACAAATTTAAATCCCTCTTTCTTTTTTATTTTCATATTATCTTCTTTATTTATTTTTCTCTAATTAATAAATGTCTTTTATTTATAACACTAGTTTATGGCACTAGTTTTTTTATTTCTTTCCAAATTTTTTCTTCCACATCTTTATTAGCTAATTTATGAGCACACTTTCCCATTTCTATACATTTTTCTTTATTCAAAACTATTTTTTCTATTTCATTATTTAACAAATCACCTGTAAGTTTGCTATTTTCAATAATTCTAGCTGCTCCTGCTTTTTCTAAAACTTTTGCATTATACATTTGGTGGTTGTTGCTTACATTTGGAAGTGGTACTAATATTGATGGTTTACCTAAATTTGCAATCTCTGTAATTGTCATAGCTCCACTTCTTGCAACTATAAGATCTGCTATATTTTCTATTTCTTCCATATTGTATATATAAGGAATAATTTTACAATTAGGGATATTATTTATACTCATGTTCTTTTTGTTAAGTGCACTTTTTATTATATCATATTGTTTTGGTCCTGTTGCACACATTATTTGATAATTTTTGTTTCGATGACTTTCAATTATATTTATTAAAGCTTCGTTTATCTTTTGAGCTCCTTGGCTTCCACCAAAAATTAACACAATTGGTTTTATTTCACTTAAACCCGCAGATTTAATTATTCTAATTTTTTCATTTATTCCGTATTCTCTTTTTTTTATCTTTACTGGTGTTCCAGTAAATACTACATTTTTGCAATTTGTTATTCTTGACCTAGCATCTTCAAAAGATACTAAAATTGTATCTACTTTTTTAGATAACATCTGTACAGCTTTTCCCGGAAAAGCATTGCTTTCATGTAATATAACAGGGACATTGCTTGCTTTTGCTGCAATTACTACAGGTCCACATATATATCCTCCTGTACCTATTACTATATCAGGCTTAAATTCTTTTATGATTCTCTTCGCTTCTCCAATTCCTTTATATGTTTTATACATCTTTTTTAAATTATCTATTGATATTTTTTTACTAAGTCCATATGCTTCAATAGTCCTAAGTTCATATCCACTACGAGGAACTAAATCATTTTCTAATCCATGTGTAGTTCCTATAAAAATAATTTTACTGTCTTTTTCTTCTTGTTTTATTTTGTTTGCTATAGAAATGCCTGGATTAATATGTCCAGCTGTTCCTGCAGCGCTAATTAGAACTCTCATTTATAAAATCTATCCTTTCTTTTCTCCGTCCCCAAATGCATCATGTTTTTCTTCCAGCTCTTGAGATGTTGAGTAATACTCCCATTTCGCAAAACATTATAAATAATGCTGTTCCACCATAACTAAAAAATGGTAATGGCATTCCTGTTGCTGGCATTGATGATGTTACTACTGCAATGTTTATTATTACTTGAATTCCTACCATTGCTGTAATTCCAGTTGCAACTAAGCTTCCAAACATATCTGGTGCTCTCATAGCAATTAGAATTCCTCTCCATATAAATATTGCAAATAACACTAATACAAGTGTACATCCTATAAAACCTAACTCCTCTGCCAAAACAGAGAAAATGAAATCATTGTGTGGTTCTGGTAAATATAAATATTTTTGTTTGCTTTGACCAAGTCCTGCACCAAATAAACCTCCGTGAACCAATTGCATATAGACTTTGAATTACTTGCCATCCTTTTCCTGTTGCATCTTGCCAAGGATTTAAGAATGTTGTAACTCTTTTTAATCTATAATCTGAAAGGAATATTAATGCACCGAGTAGAGGAACTCCTCCTATTATTCCGTGGAATAAGTATTTGCCAAAATTTACAACCAGCTAGTATCATCATTATTCCTACTATTCCTATTATTACTATAGAAACACTCATGTGTGGTTCTAAAAGTAATAGTATTAATATGGGAACTAACCATATAATATGTTTAAGCCACCCTTTAATAAAGTATTTTAATTCTTCTCTATCTTTTGTTAATAGTCCTGCATAAAATACTATCATACCAAACTTAACAATTTCTGAAGGCTGAAACGATAATGTATCTGTTATTCCTATCCATCTTTTTGCATTGTTAACTGTTCTTCCAAATATCAGTACAGCAATTAAAAGTATTACTGATATTACATATGTAGCTATATAAAATTTTTTATAAAATCTATAATCTATTTTAGATATAAATCCCATTGCACAAAGTCCCAATGCAGCAAAAATTGCTTGTTTTATAAAGAACGAATAACTATTTCCGCTTTCACCTTTTAATGCTATTGGAGAGCTTGCAGATAACACCATAATTAATCCTAAAGTTAATAACAGTAGTACCGTTATTAATAAGGTATAGTCTATTGGATTATCTAAAAAACTTGAAAATTTCTTATTTTTATTTTTAGCCACTAGAACTTTTTTCTCCTTTCAAATTTCTGAAAAACAAGTTGTAGTTAAATTTCATATTTTAAATCATTAAAATTCCTATTATACATACCAATAACGTAATTACTGAAAAAACTCTAACAACTTTATTTTCTCCCCATCCAGATAATTCAAAATGATGATGAAGTGGTGCCATTCTAAAGATTCTATTTCCTGTTTTTTTATAGTAATAAACCTGAATTATTACAGATAAAGTTTCAATTATTGGTACAAAAGCTATTACAATTAAAAGTAACGGCATTTTTAAATATAATGCAAAACATGAAATTAATCCTCCCAAAAATAGGGAACCTGTGTCTCCCATCATAACTTTTGCTGGGTGAAGATTAAACATTAAAAATCCTAAAATGCTTCCAACTGCAATGCTTCCCAAAATTGCAACTTCACCTACTGATTTTATCATTGCAATTACTGTTAAACAAGTTATTATAATGCTACACACACTTGAAGATAGTCCATCTACTCCATCTGTTAAATTAACAGCATTTGTTGTTGCAAGTATTACTATAATTGCAAATGGTATATATAAACAAATTGGTAATGTAATTTCTGTTTTTATAATTGGTATAAAAATTTCTGTTCCATAGTTTGAAAATTTCATTATAAAAAGTGTATATAATATCGATATAATAAGTAAACCAAGCATTTTGTATGCGGGTCTTAGTCCTTTTGTATTTTGTAATACTAGTTTTTTAAAGTCATCTACAAACCCTACTATTCCAAAGCCTATTGTTAAACAAAGCATTGGAATTAGGTTTCGAGCTAAATCTATTTCACCATTTAGCTTATAATATAAATATGTTCCTGTTGTACATATTACAATGGAAAGCATAAATATTATTCCTCCCATTGTAGGTGTCCCTTGTTTTTTTAGATGTGATTTTGGTCCTTCTTCTCTTTCTATCTGTCCTATATTTATTTTTTTTAGTATTGGTATAATAATTAATGCAAGTACTACCGTTACTGCAAAACTTATTAAAAGTATTGTTGTTTGAATATTCATCTTTTATTTACCTTTCTTAAGTTTTTCGTTAATTATATCGTTTACAACCTTTCTTTCGTCAAAAGGATATTTTTTTCCATTTATTTCTTGATATGGCTCATGTCCTTTACCTGCAAGAACAATAATATCACTTTTGTTTGCCATCTCTATTGCTTTTTTTATGGCTTCTGTTCTATCTACTATAACCTCATATTTTCCTTTTGTCTTTTTAATTCCTTCTTCTATTTGGTCTATAATTGCTTTAGGTTCTTCTGTTCTTGGATTATCTGATGTTATAATTGTGTAATTTGCAACTTTTCCAGAAATTTCTCCCATTATAGGACGTTTTCTTGTGTCTCTATCTCCTCCACAGCCAAATACAGAAATTACTCTTCCTCTAGTATAAGAGCTTACTGCTTGAAGTATATTTTGCAGACTTTCTGGTGAATGAGCATAATCTATCATTATTGGTATTTCTAATTTGTTTTCAACCATTTCTGATCTTCCTGGAACTTTTATTTTCTCTAATGCTTCTTTTATAATTTGACCTTCTATTCCTAATTTTTTACATACACATATTGCAGCTAGTGCATTATAAACTGTAAATCTTCCTGGTATATCTACTTTTATTCTTTCATTTCTATCTGTTAATTTTACTTTAAAATCTACATATGAATTTGTTACAGTTATATCTTTTGCTAAGAAATTTCCAGAATTATCTATACCATATCCTGTTATATCACTATCTGGAAATAATCTTGGAATTTTGTTTCCTTGCAAATCATCTATATTTACAAAACCTGTTTTGCACATTTTGAATAATTTTAATTTCGATTCTAAGTAATCTTCC
Source organism: uncultured Clostridia bacterium (assembly GCA_947631225.1). GTDB lineage: Bacteria > Bacillota > Clostridia > TANB77 > CAG-508 > CAG-269. Next base: position 18,526 of record CANRKM010000009.1, on the reverse strand, counting down.
ATATCTGGATGTTCTTTTTTACTTATGTGATCTTCTGAAAAGTTTGTAAATACTACTAAATCGAAATTGCAGCCATCTGTTCTATGTAATTTTAAACTTTGAGATGATACTTCCATTACAACATATTCTACTTTTTCATTTACCATTTGAACAAAAGTTCTTTGTAAATCTATACTTTCTGGAGTGGTTTTATCTGAATCTTCCTGCCTTTTTCCATTTATGTATGTTGCTATTGTTCCTATTAATCCAACCTTTTTTCCAGCTTTTTCAAGTATTTCTTTTATCATAAATGTTGTTGTTGTTTTTCCTTTGGTTCCCGTAACACCTATTAATTTAAATTTTTTTGATGGCTCTGAATAAAAATTACATGCTACTTTAGCTAAAAATTCTCTTGTGTTTTTACTTACTATTAATGTTACATCTTTTGGTAATTTTAATTTTTTTAGGTCATATGTTTCATCTATTGCTATCGCTATTGCACCATTTTCTATAGCTTGATTTATGTATTCGTGTCCATCGAACTCAAAACCAATTATTGCAACAAATAAAAATCCTTTTTTTATATTTTGAGAATTGCTTTCAATTCCACTAATTTCTAAATTTAATTCGCCCTTGGCTTTTAATCCTTCTATTCCATTTAGGATATTTTTTAAATTCATTAATTTTCCTCCTTTATGGTTACTAAAGTAAAAAAATAACTATTTCCAATTTTACTAACTTATTATATATCAAAATGTGTTTTTTGTATAGTTTTTTTTTTACTTTTTTATATTTTTATTTAAATAAATTAATTCTTCTTTTAATTTTTATGTAAAAAATACATATTTATTCTAAAAAATTTTTCAAATCTCTTGCACTAAAAAAAAATTTGTGGTATAAGAAATTAAGGGGGTATAACCATGAGTGAAAATGAAGAATCAAAAAAACAAAAAAGGGAAATTCAAGTTGTAACTGGAGATGGAACAGACTTAAATATATCACCAGTTTATGACCATATAAAATCATCTAATACTCCGTCTAATGATAAAAATAAAGAAGAAATAATAATCCCAAAAAGTTCATCAGATAAAAAAAGCAAATAAAAAAAGTTCTAAAATTTAGAGCTATTCTAAATTTTAGAACTTTATATATATTGGAATAATTATGTTAAACTTTTAATTATTTGCCCATCTTAGCATTTTAATGTCTTTATATTTTTCAAGTACTGTGCTATATTTTTCGTATTCTTCTTCCCATAAAACATTTGGAACTTTATCAAATGCTTTGAAAATTTTTTCTGCTTCTTTTAAGTATATTAATTGTTCTTGTATACTTAATTTTTCATATCTCTTAGAGAATTCATATAATTTATCTAAAGTCTGGTTTGCTTCTATAAAGCTCCAGAAGTCTTTTACATTCATACCAAATAGTTTTATTTGCATTACAGCATATGCAATTAATGCAAATATTACTAAAATTAATATATATATCAACATTAAAATTCCTTTCATTTTTATCACCTTCTTATTACAATCCTTTGTACATCTTAATTATAACATACTTGTAATAAAATTGCAACTTTTTTGTAATATTTTTGTAATATTTAATTTTTTTATAACAATCTGATTTTATTTTTTATTAAATATTCACATTTTATTTTTATTATGCTATAATTTAATTTATCAAAAGGAATGATATAAATGGAAAACAATCGATTTGAACAAACAAAAAAAGTCGGAATTTTAGGAATTTTGGGTAATATTATATTATTAATTTTAAAAGGTGCTATAGGTTTTACAACTAAAAGTCAAGCAATGATTGCAGATAGCTTAAATAGTGCAGGAGATATTTTTGCTTCACTTATGACTTTTATTGGTAACAAAATTGCAAGCCACCCACAAGATAATGACCACAACTTTGGACATGGAAAAGCAGAATACATCTTTTCCATGTTTATTGGCATATCTATGTTTGTTGTTAGCTGTAAATTGCTTTATGACTCAATTTATACTTTAATATTTGGAAGTGAACTTAAATTTTCTTGGATTTTAGTATTTACTTGTATTGCAACCATTGTTATAAAATTATTTTTATTTTTATATACAAAATCTGTCGCCAAAAAATTTGATAATATTTTGTTAAATGCTAATATGAACGACCACCGAAATGACTGTATTATAACTACTTTTACATTAGTTGCAGTACTTCTTACATTAAAAAATATATATTGGTTTGATAGTTTAACAGGTATTGGAATTTCTATTTGGATTGGATATACTGGAATAAAGTTTTTAATTGAAAGTTACAATGTTTTAATGGATGTTTCTGTTGATAAAAATACAGAAGATTTAATTCTTGATATTATAAACTCTTATTCAGAGGTAAAAAAAGTAAATAGTATTTCTTCTACCCCTGTTGGGTACAAATATATAATTTTCATTGTAATCGCTGTAGATGGAAATATGACAACATTTGATAGTCACTCTTTAGCAGATAACATCGAACTTAATGTTTCTAAATTAGATAAAGTTTATAAAACTATAGTTCACATTGAACCTTTTTAAATGATGATGATTTTGGGGACGGAGAGAAAAATCATCACTAAAAAATTATACATAATAGAAATCGGGTCGCCTCTATAACATGGCGACCCAGAAAAAAAGCTTTTAAACTAGCTGACCAGAATTTTCTATAAATTCGGCCACTGCTGATACAAACTGCGAATTAGTCGGATTTTTAGAGAATGAACAGCCAAATATCTTTTTTACCGTTTCCTCATTCGCCTCTTCCCATCCGGATTCTATAGCATGTCGAAGTGCTCTCTCGACGCAATGCGGTCTCGTTCGGTTGATCTTAGCAACCTCATTATAGATATTGACCATTCCTTCCCTCCCTTCAATCCACAATTCTACTGCTTCTAACAAAAACCGGTAGCCTTTCACATTTGTTCGGATGCCGAGATTTCGCAGAGTTTTAGCAATCTCTGCTCTTAAATCTTCATCCTTTCCTCTTGGTTCCTCAACGCTGTTTTCAGCAAACATTTCCTGTAGAGTTTTATATAACTCTCCTTGTTCGTTGAGTAACTCAATAATTACTTTTTCCAGTTGTTGCTTTTTTTCCATGTTCTTTTTGAAGAAGTTATCGCTTCTTCACTCCTTTCTTCTTGTGCATAAACAACGAGTTACTGTTTTTATTATACACTTTTTTCCAATAATTGTCAAATTTTTGCTTTTTTAGCTAAATTGCTATTTTTTCATATGATAAATTTTTCTTCATTCACAAAAAAATTTATTTCACAATTACTTTTTCCTCTTCTACATCTATTTTAGCAAGTTTTCCTTTTTTTACTTTTCCATCAAGTATTGCTTCTGCAAGCCTATCTTCTACCAAGTTCTGTATTGTTCTTCTTAATGGTCTTGCTCCAAAAGCTTTGTCTATTCCCTTTGAAGAAATTAAATCCTTCACTTTAGATGAAAATTCTATTTCATATTTTTGTCCTTTTAATCTTGTTTTTACTTCATTTAGCATAATGTCAATTATTTTATCTATTTCTTCTGAATTTAGTTTATGGAACACAATTATTTCATCAATACGATTTATAAATTCTGGTCTAAATTCTTTTTTTAATTCTGCCATTACTTCTTTTTTAGTATCTTCATATTCTTTTTGCTCATCTTGAGCATCTACAGAATTTGAAAATCCTAAAAGCTTTTTGTCTGTAATTAGCCTTGCTCCTATATTTGATGTCATTATTATTACTGTGTTTTTAAAGTTTACTGTTCTTCCGTTTGAATCTGTTAGTCTACCATCATCTAGTATTTGAAGCAACATATTCATTACATCTGGGTGTGCTTTTTCTATTTCGTCAAATAATATTACTGAATATGGTTTTCTTCTTATTTTTTCTGTTAGTTGTCCTCCTTCTTCAAAACCTACATATCCAGGAGGCGAACCTATTAATTTAGATACAGAATGTGGTTCCATATATTCTGACATATCTATTCTTATCATTGCTGTTTCGTCTCCAAATAGGCTTTCCGCTAAAGCTTTTGAAAGTTCTGTTTTTCCAACCCCTGTTGGACCTAAAAATAGAAATGAACCTATTGGTCTATTTGGATCTTTTAACCCCACTCTTCCTCTTCTTATTGCTTTTGAAACAGCTTCTACAGCTTCATTTTGACCTATTACTCTTTTATGAAGTGATTCTTCTAAATTACGAAGTCTTGTATTTTCATCTTCTGAAATCTTTTTAGCTGGAATTCCAGTCCATAAAGCAATCACATCTGCAATATTTTCTTCTGTTATTGTCACCATTGTTTTTGTGTTTTTGCTTTTCCATTTGTCTTCTTCTTGTTTAAATTTTTCTTTTAAAGCTTTTTCTTCATCACGAAGTGCAGCTGCTTTTTCAAATTTTTGACTACGTACCGCTTCTTCTTTGTCTTTAGCTATTCTATCAATTTCTTCTTGCATTTGTTTTAAATTATCTGGCTCTGTATATACTTTAAGTCTAGCTTTAGAAGAAGCTTCATCTATTAAATCTATTGCCTTATCTGGTAAAAATCTGTCATTTATATATCTAACAGATAGATTTACAGCTGCATCTATTGCTTCATCTGTTATTTTAACATTATGATGTGCTTCATATTTATCTCTAATTCCATTTAAAATTGTTATAGTATCTTTTACACTTGGCTCTGTAACAGTTACTGGACTAAATCTTCTCTCTAATGCTGTATCTTTTTCTATATATTTTCTATATTCTTCTATAGTTGTTGCACCCACAAGTTGAATTTCTCCTCTTGCAAGCATTGGTTTTAAAATATTTGCTGCATCTATTGCACCTTCTGCAGAACCTGCTCCAACTATTGTGTGAATTTCATCTATAAACAAAATTACATCTTTTGCTTTTTTTACTTCCCCAAGTGCCTTTTTTATTCTTTCTTCGAAATCTCCTCTATATTTTGCACCGAGCTACCATTCCAGAAATGTCCATACTTACAACTCTTTTATTTTTTAAAATTTCTGGGACATCTCCTGCATTTATTTTTTGAGCCAAACCTTCTACGATTGCTGTTTTTCCTACACCTGGTTCTCCAATTAGACATGGATTATTTTTTGTTCTTCTAGATAAAATTTGAATTACTCTTTCTATTTCATCATGCCTTCCAACCACAGGGTCAAGCTTTCCATCTACTGCTTTTTTGGTTAAGTCTTCTCCAAATTGGTTAAGAGTTGGAGTTGAATTAAAACTTCCTTTTGAATTATTACCTTTCATATTCCCATTTTGAGCATCTTGTACTTCATTTATAACATTTACAATTTCATTATAAAGTTTTGGCAAATCTATTCCTAAATCTATTAAAATTCTAACAGCTATACTATCTCCCTCTCTTAGAATTCCTATAAGGAGATGCTCAGTTCCTATATAGTCATATCCTAACTTTTTAGCTTCTATAAAACTATTTTCAATAACTCTTTTGCTCCTTGGAGTAAATCCTAATTCAGTATTCGTAATAACTTCTTTACCAATCATTTCTATTATTTTGTTTTCAATATTTTCTGCTGAAATATCTTGATTGGCTAATACTTTACTTGCAACACCTGCTCCTTCTTTTACTAAACCATATAAAATATGTTCAGTTCCAATATAGCTATGTCCTAAAGACATTGCTTCATCTTGAGCTAGCTCTATTGCTTTTTTCGCTCTTGAGGTAAATTTATATATCATCGTTTTTCTCCTTTCTTGTATAATTAAAATTTTTTATATTCGCTCCACGAAAATTTTGCAAAATAAAGCGAATTTATTATTTTTGATTAATTAACATCTTTATAACTTCTGCACGTTTCACATCTCTGTCATAACTATCCATATTTTGTCCAAAATATTTTTGCAAATTTGCTGGGTTTATATAGAAATAAATTTTAGAAACAGTTTCATCTGTTAATTCTTTTAATATTCCCATATCTGTTCCCATTTTTACATCAGACATAATTTCTATTGCTTCTTGCCAAGAAAGTTTTCTTGCATTTACTAATATTCCATAACGCCTATAAATCATATCTTCAAGCTCTAATTGATTTTTTCCTAAAATTTTTCTAGCTTGTCTTTCTTGCTCGATTATTTTTTCTGTTATAGCTTTTAAATTATTTATTATAGTTTCTTCTGATATTCCTAAAGTTTGTTTATTGGTTATTTGATAAATATCTCCAATAACATCTGAATTGCTAATATATACTCCTGTAAAACTTAATCCAAAATTGTTTACAGTTTGTGATATTTTACGCACATTACCTGTTTTTGTAAGTCCTGGTAAGTGTATCTGAACTTCTGCCCTCATCCCAGTTCCTAAATTAATTGGAGAGCTTGTTAAATAACCATATTTTTTACTTTTCGCTATATCAAATTCTTTATTAAATTTTTCGTCTACTTCTCTTGCAAAATTAAATGTGTTTTCTATTTCCATTCCTGAATTAAAAACTTGAATTTCAAAATGGTCATCACAATTTAATATAACACATATATTTTCTTCATCATTTATTAATATAGATGTTCTATCATTTCTTTCTGCTTCTTCTGTAATTAAGCCTTTTTCTACAAGTGATTTTTTTGTTAAATCATCCATATCTTTTAGTTTTAAAAATTTTAAATTATACCCTAAACTTGGAACTTTTGATTTTACAAGTTCTTCAATTTCTTGAATTTCTTTTAAATTTTCTGTTCCAAATTTATAATTTCTTAAATTTCTTGAAAAAGTTATTTTGCAACTTGTTACAACATCAGAATCTTTTCCATTTTGTAAATACCAATTCATATAAAACACACTCCTATCCTTCCTCTTTTTTTATTTCATCACGAATTTTAGCTGCATCTTCATATCTTTCTTCTTTTATAGCTTGTTTTAAATCATTTTTTAGTTTTTCTATTTTTCTTACATTTTCATTTTCTTCTTTTTGAATCTTATCATCTATGTTTTGTTTTACATCATTTCCTTGTCTTACTTCTCCAAGTCTTCCTATATGGTTTGTTGCCCCTTGCATACTTCTTAAAATTGGATCAATTCTTAATTCAAAATCATTATAGCAATTACTGCATCCAAACTTTCCTGTATGCAAAAAGTCATCCCATGTTAATCCACATTTTCTACATTTTATGTTACTTTCTTCTCCTAATGTTGGCATTAAACTTATATCGTTCATATCATTAAAGAAGTCTGATAAAAAGCTTGTAAAATTAATTGGCATATTGAAGTGTAGGTCATTTATTCCTAATTTTTGGCTACATTCCTCACATAAAAACATTTGCTTTTTTTCTCCATTAATTATTTGTGTGTATTTTACATTTGCTTCATTTCTTCCACAATTTTCACATTTCATATTTAATCATTCCTTTTATAAAATATTTAGGTTTTTCATGTCCCATATGGACTATTTTTTTAGTACTTAGGTTATACCTATAAACCTTTTTTATTTAATCTGTTAAATTTAATAACATATTTTTTAAGATGTTTGCTCGAACAGTATCTCTATATTCTTTTGGAATATCAAGTACATTGTCGCTTGTTGCAACTCTTAATAGTTTTGCTTCTTTTATATTTAATAAGTCATAGGTTAAAAAATCACTTATTAAAATTTCAGCTTCACTATTTGAAATTGAATTTCCTATATTGTTTATTATATGCAGTAGATAGTCTGATTTAGTATTATTTACTTTTCTTATTGTTATATGTCCTCCTCCGCCACGTCTACTTTCTACATAGTAGCCTTGTGACGGTTTAAACCTTGTTGATATTACATAATTTATTTGAGATGGTACACAATTAAATTTTTGAGCTAAATCATTTCTTTGTATTTCTATTTCTTTTTCATCATCAAATAAATCTTTTATGAATTCTTCTATTATGTCTGACATCCTCATATTTTACATCATCCCTTTCTTTAATATTTTATTTAGCACTATTTTAGCATTGTATTTTGTAAATATCTTATTAAATTTTAATTATTATCGTTTGCACTTTTTTGTTTTTGACTTTCTTTGACCTTTATTGATATTATAATTTCATTTCCCCTATTTTTCAACAATTATTTTTATTGTCTGTGTTGACTTTTATTTAATTTATACTTTTTATTTATTTATTTTCTTTGTATTTCTCATTTTATCATCTTTTTTCTTCATTTTTCTTTTGTTATTATTTTTTTGTTTTTAATTTGCATCTTCCCTATTGTTGTCTATACCTTTTTTCTTTCTTTATTTTTACTTTCTTCTTTCATTTTTTATTTTAATTATTTTGTCCATCTTTATTCCCATTTTTTTCTTTAGTCATTTTGTCCATCTCTTCTGCCTTTTTTTTCTGCTCAGGTAATGGTATCCATGCAAAATATGATGATACAAATTCTCCATATTCTGTGGCATCTTCCCCATTTTCAAATCTTTCTGGATTTTTATCTTTCATTTTTACTCTCTTTCCTTTCCATAAAAACAAAATTGTAATTATTTCTTAACCTTTGCACCTCTATTTTTAGTTTGTACATTTGTTTTATTTTTATACTTACTGATTGGAAAAAAGAGAACTTCAAAAAGTTCTCTTTTTATTATTCTTTATACTATCATTTACTAAGTTTATATACTGCATATTGGTTTAATGACACTCCCTCATTTTTTGCCTCAACAGTTAATTTATAATGTAATGACTTTGGAATTCTTATAACAAACTTTCCACTAAAATTATCGTACCCTATAGGTAACGGAATTTCAAATCCTCCTTCTAATTTAGCTTCAATCCATCCTTCCATTGCTTCTTTTATGTTTTTATAGGCTTCCTCAAATGTCTCTCCTGTACTTTGGCATCCATCTAATTCTAATACTCTAGCATAATAATAATGCCCACTTTCATCATTTATTGGCTGTATTATATAGTTATATGGCAAGTTCATATATTCTTTTACTTCTTTCATAGAATAACCTCCTACATAAAAAAATTCCAATTAGACTTCATCTTCCAATTCTTTTTAGTACATCTTTCACATAAACTGCTTTTAAAGGATTCTCTTCTTTTATCGTTATAATATCTCCATTCTCATTAATAAATTGTCTGTGTGATGTCCCGTGTTTTTTTCTTTATTTTATAACCATTATATTCCAACACTTTAACTATTTCTTGAAATCTAATTCCATTAGGTTGTCTTTGCATTTTTAAAATTAATTTTTCTATTGTTGGCATATTTATATTCCTTTCTTGATTTATAAAAAAGTAATTATAAATATAAACTCAACCTTTATTTATAATACTACATTTGATACTATTTTGTCAAGTTTATTTTTAATTATTTATTTCATCTTTTCCTACATTCCAGTAAGAGGCAAAATTTCATAGACTTTAGTCTTCCAAGTTGAATCTTTTATAATATCAATTCCATTATACTTTCCTGTTAAAATTGCAGTATTTTGAAAAACATCATCTCTTTTTACATCAGAATTTACTTTTGCAAATAGTGACATTTGTTGTTCTGAGCTAAATCCTGTATTTACTGTTCCAAAATCTATTTTGATACTCGTTATATATTCGTTGCTAGATAGTTCTTTCGAAAAATCTATTTCTTCTGACTTCTTGGTATCTAAACCTTCTAAAAATAAAACATAATCTTCTGTAAAATTAGTTTTATAGTATAAATTATAGCTTCCATCTTGGTTATAGGTTCCTAAATTCATTTTTGTTAATCTTATATAATCAGTTGGAATTTGGTCTTCAAATGTGAAATTATCTAATGGTACATTTCCTGTGTTTTTTATATTTATTTTATATTCTATTTCTTCATTTGCCTGAGCTTTATCTGGACCTGTTTTTTCTATTTCTGAATCTGGTTTTTTAGGTTTATTTTTAATATTTAATGAAACTATTTCTTTATTTTTAGTAATTTCAGCCGTATAGTAATTCTCATCTAATATATACCATTCATTTGTTTTAGTTTCCTTTATTTTATAAGTTCCTTTTTCTAAATCTTTTGTTGTTGCAATACCATCTTTATTTGTTGTAACAGTATCTACTAAATTTCCATTACTATCATATATTTCAAATATAACTCCCTCAAGTGGTTCACCTTTTTCTAGTCCTGTAATTTCGCTTTTGTCTTCAGTGGTTTTTATAATTTTAATATTTCCTCTTATTTTTTGATTTTCAACTATTACATCCTTTACTTTGTTTGCTTCAAGTGGCACTTCTATTATTTCATTATTTAGCTCATATAATTCATCTGTTTTAGTCTCTCTTAATCTTAATTTTTGATAATCCCTTATTACATATTCCTTAGTATATGCTTCCCCGTTTTCGTTTGTTTTTATAGTTTCTAATACATTATCATTTGTATCTAGAACTTCAAATTCTACATTTGGTAACTTTATTTCATTATTATCTTTATCAACTTTTATTACTTTAAGTCCGCCCTTTTTTAATTCGTCTTCTACTGTAGTTTCTGTAAGTTCGTTCCATTTTATTTGTACCTCAGTATCCTCAGATAAATTGTACCATTGATTTGTTTTAGTTTCTCTTAATAAATAATTTCCTGTTCTTAAATTTTTTATTTCTATTTTTCCATCCACATCTGTATTATATGTTCCAACCACTTTTCCTAACTCTTCACTATAAAGCTCAAATTCAACATTTCCCAGAGTTAACTTATTGTCATCTTTATCAACTTTGTATATTGTTAAGTCTCCTTTTTTGTGTTCATTTTCTATTTGTACTAAACTTGTTTCATTGTAATCTATATGAACATTATATTCTGTGCCTTCTTTTAAGATATAATTTTCATTTGTTTTTGTTTCTTTTAATACATAATTTCCTGGAAATAAGCTATCAAATAATATTTCTCCATTTTCATCTGTCGTTTTAGTTTGAATTAATTCTTCCTTTGAATTATATAACTCAAAAGTTACATCTTTTATTCCTTTTTTTGTTTCTTCATCTATTTTTTCTATTTTGAGTTTTCCTGTATCTAATTTTAAATTAATATTTGCTGTTTTTGTTACATTTTCAGTCTTATCTGATGTTAATAAGTAGTTTTGTGAACCTGAAATTATGCTTTCTCCTTTATACATAGGGTAACATTTTAAATCTGCTTGAACTTCAATGTTTATATTTCTATTTGAATTTAATTTTGATAATTTGATTTTAAAATTTTCTCCTGATGCAAAAGATGTCTTTATATTTCCATTTACATCTGTAATTAAGTCTCCGCTTTCTAATCCTGAAACGGATTTTATATTATATGATGAAAATTCTGAATTTGATGATACTTTGTATATTGTAGAATAATAATTTCCATCTTCTATTAAATCTTGTACTTTTGTTATTTGTAAATTATCATCAAATGCTTCTGATCCCCCTTCTCCTATTTGTACAAGATTGTGCAACGCACTTAACATTGCTTGACCTTCTTGGTCTCCCTCATCTGCCTGATAAATATTTACATCTGCTTGCCCTATTAAACAATATATTGCATCTAATGTTACAGCATATGCATCATAATCTGATGATAGACCCATTTGTCCTGCTGTTTTATATGGATAACCATTTTTTACAGCTCTCCATACTCTATTGTTATTTATTAATGAATTTACATATACTGTGTAACTCCCTATCTTTCCTGCTCCGTTTTTTCCTCTATTTAAACAATATGCTGGATGCCATTTTCCATCTTTAGTGTAACCTGAAACGTCGCATGTTCTATAAGTATACATGCCTTTTTCATCATTATAGTATTTTAAATGATAGTCTGCTTCTCCTACTTTTTCTATATATGCTTCATTTATTGCATAAGTTGCTCTTATTATATTTGAAGCATTAGAAATAAATATTATTGATAACAATAATATAACTAATATTTTCTTTGAAATTTTTGACATTTAAATCCTCCTATTTTGAGCTTTTTTGATTTTTAAACTTGAGAATTATAAAAAACTTTCTTTAAATAAAATAAATAAATGAATATGATTTAATATGGATATATCTTATAATATTTTTGCAATTATGTCAAGTGTTTTTGGTAATTAATTTTTCTAAAAATTACTAATTATTACAATTCACAATTAATAAAGTTCGAAATTAATAAATTTTGAGTAAAGAGCGATGAAATGCTTTGAGCAAGAAATTCTTACATTTTTTATGGAAAGAGTTCACGGTAATCGTGGAAAGGCGCCATAAAAAATGGTTAGAATTTCTGCGAAAAAGCAAATGACAAAGCTTCTTTATGAAAAATTTATTAATTTCGAACTTGTAAATCGTAAATAGTAACAATATGTTTAATCTAAAATTAAATACTTTTCGTTTCTTGCTCTCCTGTTTCCATATTTTTTATAGTATATGTATTTGATTTAACTTCATCATCTCCTATAACCACAGTATATGGAATTTGGAGTTTGTCTGCATACTTAAATTGATTTTTTATCTTTTTGTTTTCAAAATATATTTGAACTTTTTTTCCTTCTTGTCTAAATTTATTTGCAACTTTTGAAACATACTTAAAGTCTTCTGTCATAGATACTACTAAAATATCTGCTATTGATTTTTTTTCTGATTTTATTAAATTTACTTCATTTAATTGATAAAATAATCTAGTTAATCCTATTGATATTCCAACACCAGGAAGCTTTTTGTCTGTGTAATATTCTGCTAAATTTTCATATCTTCCTCCTGAACATATACTACCTAGGCTTTTGTATTCATCTAAAAATGTTTCATATACCGTACCAGTGTAGTAATCTAAACCTCTTGCTATTGTTAATTCTATTTTAAAGTTGTTTTCTGGCATTCCAAATATTCTTATATATTTTACAACTTCTTCAAGTTCTTCTAATCCTTTTGCAAATACTTCATTTTTAAAATTTAATTCTTTTAATTTTTTTAATTTTTCATCATTTGTTCCTTCTATTTCTATGAAATTAATTATGTTACTTACTTTTTCTTTTTCTATTCCTAAATCTGTTAGCTCTTTAATAACTTTTTCTTTTCCTATTTTTTCTATTTTGTCTATTATTCTTAAGATATCTGGAGCCATATTAGAAAGCTCTAATTGTTCAAATAATCCATTTAATATTTTTCTATTATTTATATAAATTGTAAATTCTCCAAATCTTAATTCTTTAAATGTTTCATAGATTACTATTGGAAGTTCTGCATCATTTATAATACTTAACTCTCCATCTCCTATTATGTCTATATCACATTGATAAAGTTCGCGGTATCTTCCTTTTTGTGGTTTTTCTCCTCTAAATACTTTTCCAATTTGGTATCTTCTAAATGGAAATGCTAGGCTTCCATAATTTTTAGCAACATATTTCGCAAGTGGAACTGTTAAATCAAATCTTAAACTTAAGTCATTTTCTCCTTTACTGAAACGATATATTTGTTTTTCTGTCTCCCCTCCTGCTTTTGCTAATATAACTTTTGAATCTTCTATAATTGGTGTGTTTAATGGTAAAAAACCAAATTTTTCATATGTATTTTGAATTTTATCTTTTATTTGATTAAATAAAATTTGCTCTTGTGGCAACAATTCCATAAATCCGGGAAGTGTACGTGGTTCTACTTTATTCATTTTATTTTTCATTCCTTTCTTTCTTTATTTGGAAAGCACACATATATTAAAAGCAATTTATTTTCAAATTTTTATCTATTTTATGTATCAAAAAAGTAAGTTGCTTCTAAATCTGCTTCATGTGTTAATAAAGCTATTGGGTATTTTTCGTAAGCTAAACCTATTGTTGTATATAGTTCTTTTGGTTCAGTATATCCCATATGCCACCTTATTGCATATTTCTCTTCTGGAGTTAGCTTTATATATTCTGTTATCATCATTACTGACTTTTCTCCATGTCCATATGGAATAGTATCATCTATTGTATAATATGGTACTTTTTCCCATACTCCTAATGCATTTTTTGCATTACGATAGTCTATTTTGTAGTAATTTGCTTTACATATATCATGTAGTAGAGCTATTATAATTATTGAATCTTCTGGAGTCTTTATTTCTATGCATGAATTTTTTGCTTTTTCTTTTAATATTTCATATACTTTTAAACTATGTTCTAATAATCCATGCTCTCTACTTCCATGAAAGCGTGTGCTTGCTGGTGCATCAAAAAAATCTGTTTTTTCTATAAAATCTATTAGTTCTTCTATGTTTTCTCTGTTTGTGTTTCTTAATAATTTTAAAAATTCTTCTTTCATTTTTTAGTATCTCCTTTTTTCTTCTTCTTGCTTTTTTTTACATCTTTTAATTTTCTATTTTGTTTTTTGCTTTTTTTATAGTATTTTTAATTTTCTATTTTGCTTTTTTTATAGCATTTTCTATTTTTCTAAATTTCCCTTTCTAGTCTTGTTTTTATTTTGTTTGCTTTTTTTCTTATTCTTTGAATTGCTGTATCTACCGATTTCACCTTACTTTTAAGATTGTTAGCTATTTCTGCATAGCTTTCTCCGTTTTTATAATGGGTTAATACCTCTTTTTCAAAATTACTTAGATTTTTATTTATTTCCTTTTCAATTACATCAACATATTCTTTCTGTTCTATTATATTTAATGGATCTTCTCCTGTTCTTCTTGTGTCTAGAATTTCTATTACTTGAGTTTCATTGTCTTCGTCATATGCTTCAGCATTTAATGATAATGAAGAATTTAATGGTATATGTTTTTGACGATTTGAATTTTTTACAGCTGTTATCATTTGTCTTTCTATGCATAATCCTGCAAAGGTTTTGAAAGAATTTTGTTTTTTATCGTTATATGATTTTACAGCTTTGTATAAACCAATATATCCTTCTTGCAACATATCTTCCTTTTCAGAACCAATCATAAAAAATTTATTAGCTTTAATACTAACCATGTCTTTGTATCTATCTAATAAGCACTCTAAAGCCGTTGAACTTTTATTTTGGGTTATTTCTTGTATTAAATTTTCATCTGACAATTGATTATATTTTTTTTCAAAATCGCTTAGACCAAGATCCGACATCTATTGCTCCTTTTAAACTGTAATTTTATTATATTGTTATTATATTAATAAAAATTAGTAGTGTCAAGCTTTTTAGAATATTTTGATATAAAAAAATTAAATATTTTTCTACTAATAATTTTGTATAAATATCTCACATTTATTTACTTCCAAAATATTTTTAGCCTTTTTTTCAAAATCCTTTTCTTGCTTAGTTATTACAATTTTGGATGCAAATGTTCTTTTACTATTTTCTATTTGTAACTCTTTTAAAAATTCTTTTAAATATGTTGTAACTCCTTTTGCTGTACTAATTAAATTTACATCATAATTAAATTCTTTCTTTATTATTTTGTCATAAAGTGAATAATGAGTACATCCTAAAATTATATGATTAATATTGTTTTCTTTAAAAATTTGTACATAATTATGTATAGCATCTAAACTTTCTTTAGATGCTATTTTCCCTTCTTCTACAATATTTGCAAGTAAAGGACATGCCTTACTTATAACTTTAATATCTGGTATTTTTCGTTTTAAATTAATTTCCCATGCACCGCTTCTTATTGTTCCATTTGTAGCCATAACTCCTATTTCTTTTATTTTTGATTTTTTTACATACTCTACTGTTGGATCTATTATACCTATAATTGGAATATTAAAACTCTTTTTTACTTCATCTATGCATTGACTGGTCGCTGTTCCACATGCTATTATAATTAATTTTACATTTTGTTTAATTAAATATTTTATGTTATTTTTTGAAAATTTGGTAATTTCCTTTTTTGTTTTTTCTCCATATGGAAAATTTAAAGTATCTCCCAAATATATAAAATCTTCATTAATAAATTCTTTTTGTAATTCTTTTAAAACCGTTAACCCTCCTACTCCCGAGTCAAATATTCCTATTGGTCTTGTATCCATTTTTTTTGCCATACCTCCTTATAGTAAAATTAAATTTAAGATTATTTATTATTTAAAACTTCATAAATTACAAAATTATCGTCTGAATATATTTTGTTATATTTTTCAAAATCTGCTTTATCTATTAACATACTTACTTTCGCATCCTTATATAAAATAACATGAGTTATTCCATATTTTTCAAAAGTTGAACCATAATATTTACTAATATTTGATGTATTTATAAAATCCATAAATATATCATTATCTAAACCATTAAACTCTGGTGCATATAAATCTGCTCTTGAATCAATAAATACTGGTATGCCTCTAAATAATAAGTAACTTCCATAATTATATTCATTAAATAATTTTATATTATTTATATCTAAATTCTCTAATATCCAATTAGCAGCCTCTACTGGGTATGATTTTTTATTTATATATTCATCATTCTTTTTGTCTTGTATTTTTACAAAACTACATAACACAATCAATATAAAAAATCCCACAATTACTATATTTTTTATTACTTCTTTAAAGAAACCTTTTATTTGACTTAATTTATATATTTTTATTGATTCCCATATCATTCTATTCAAAATCACTGAACCTATTAGTATAAACATAGTTGACTGTCTTTTTGAAGAGAACATTAAATACGTAAGTCCACCTATCATAAATAAATCTGATAATCTTATTTTTACTTTAGTAAAGGTTATAATAGCTATAAATATTATTATCGTACACATTATTGGTATGTTTTTTATAAGCGTCAAAGGTAAATGTTCATTTATATTTTGCATTGTATTTCCTTGCATTGTCTTATATAAATATGTGAAAGGCGTTGTTCCAAGTGGAGTTAAAAATCCTGTTAAAACACATATTAACATTACAAGTATTAACCATTTAACATTTTTATTTCTAACAATTTTTATTTTATATGGTTCTTCTTTTTCTCTTACTTGTCTTATTTTTTCATTTGAAGCATATATTTTTTCTAGCTCTTCACTTATTTTTTGTTTGTTTTTCTTTGAAATTTTTAATAAAATTTTTTTATATAAAATTTCTATTTTTCTATATATTATAAAATCCCCAAAAATACTTATTACATATTCTGCAATATATGGCAAAGATAATACAAATATAAATGGCCATACTGCAACATGAAGATTTGCAATTAGTAACGAAGACAGTATTATCCCTATAGCATAATGTATTTTTTTAGGGCTTTCTATAAATTTTTCTATTAAATAATAAACCCAAATGAATAATATAAATGTTACAAGTTGTGCTCTTGCAGTAATATAATCTTTTAAAAGATACATTGATCCTATTGTAATTGCAAAAGATATTACTTGATTTTTGACAATTTTTTTGTTTATTTTATATATTGAAAAACCAAGCAATATAGTTAATACACACACAGAAATGTATATTGCATCCCATCCTCCTTGGTTATATATTATACTCATTATAACATCATATAGCCAATGTGGATATGTGTATGGCAAGTCCTCATGCCATGAAAAATGGTCTTTGTTATCTATTCCATTTTCTCTAATTAAATCTCCTATCGATACAGTATAAAATGTGTCATTTTGCAATGTTTTAGGTGCTAAGCTAAAACTATAAATGGCAATTAAAATTATTATTATTAATTCAAAAATTATTTCTTTATGTTTTTTAAAAAAATTCATAAGAAAATTTTCATTCCTTGTAAAATAATTTGGATTTTTTAGTTAGGCTACACCCATAAACCCTAGTTTTTCTATTTTTATTTATTTGTAGAACCAAAACCTCCTACTCTTGTTCCTTTAGCATCATCATTATCTGTTACTAAATATTTTCCAAATACTCCTTGCCCAATAACTTCTCCTTTTTTTATTAAAACATCTTCATTTCTAAAATTTATTACTGAAAACATTATATGTCCATCGTTATCTTCGTTTCCATAGTAATCACTATCTACAACTCCTACATTGTTTGCAAGCATTAGACCTTTCTTTTTAAAGTTTGAACTTCTATTATATAAATATAATACTTCATCTTCTTGCATATATGCTTTTATGCCAGTACTTATTAATGTTGGTTTTTGCCCTAATTCAAATTTTGGAACAACAGTATCTTCTGCAACTTCTATATCATATCCTGCAGATGTTCTTGTTTTTCTTTCTGGTAAATTAATATTTTTTTCCTCAAATCCTCTTGCTATTTCAAATCCTCTAACTTTTCCCATTATTTATCACATTCCTTTCTTTAGCACAAATAGTTGTAAAAATTAAATTCAACTTTCGTGCTTCTTAATATAATTTAAAATATAATTATAACTAATTTTACTTATTATTTTTATAACAATATTAAAAAAAAGTCAAGCAAAAATGCTCAACTTTATCAAACTATATGATTATTTTATGATAATGTCTTAATATATATTTTTTGAAAATGTCTCAAATATAAAAAATAAACCTATAGTTCCAAAAATGGTATAATTAATATATTATATCAATTGGAGGTATAGATGAGAAAGGTAATATTAAGAATGAAAGAACAAGAAAAATACGAAAAGATTAAAGATTTAGTTGATCATGGTGGTAACAAAAAGCGTATTGCTTTGAAATTAGGAATAACTGTAAGGCAAGTTGATAGATTGAT
>CANRKM010000008.1 GCA_947631225.1 uncultured Clostridia bacterium | reverse complement strand
GCACATTATGAAAATACAATTTTAATTACAGAAAATGAGCCAAAAATATTGACAATAATATAATAATGGTGTATAATGGTAAAGCTATTGTGAATAATAGGGGGAATATGTAATTTTTTAAAGTTACATAAAAGCTTCAAATTACAAAAGCTTTACCTTAATTTTTATAAAAAATAGCTCTTTAAGAAGGAGGCGAGAGTTTGTCTAAGGAGGATTTAATAGAATTAGAAGGAAAAGTTGTAGAAACGTTACCAAATACAACATTTAAAGTTGAACTTGAAAACGGACATCAAATTTTAGCAACTATTTCTGGAAAATTAAGAATGAATTATATAAAAATTCTTACAGGTGATAAAGTAAAAGTTGAAATGTCACCATATGACTTAAACCGTGGCAGAATAACTTGGAGAGCTAAATAACAATAAATATAGAAAGGAATGAGTGAAATGAAGGTAAGACCATCAGTAAAAAAAATGTGTGACAAATGCAAAGTTATCAAAAGAAAAGGTGTAATAAGAGTAATCTGTGAAAACCCTAAACACAAACAAAGACAAGGATAAATAAAAAAAATAATAAAAAAATGTGTATGCTAAAAAATGCATATACAGTATTTTCATTTTTATAAGTTTATAACACAAATAGGCAAGCGGCTGAAATTTTCTATTTGTGTATATATAGATATTATCAAAAAACTTAAAGATTTAATAAAATATAAATTGCAATATATTTTATTAAATGCATTTCACCTTTAAGTAGAATTGATAACTACATAAGAAAAAATATTAAGACAGTAAAAAACATGGAGGTGTAAAAAAATGGCTCGTATATCAGGAGTAGATTTACCTAAAGAAAAAAGGGTAGAAATTGGACTAACATATATATATGGAATAGGTTTAACAAGTTCTCAAAAAATCTTAGAAAAAGCTAAAATAAACCCAGATACTAGAGTAAAAGATTTAACAGATGACCAAGTAAATTTAATAAGAAAAGAAATTGACGCAAACTACAAAGTAGAGGGAGATTTAAGAAGAGAAATTGCTTTAAACATAAAAAGACTTACAGAAATTGGATGCTATAGAGGGTTAAGACATAGACGTGGACTTCCTGTTAGAGGACAAAGAACAAAAACAAATGCTCGTACAAGAAAAGGTCCAAGAAAAGTTGTAAGCAGAAGCAAGAAAGAAAAATAAAATAGGAGGTAAGTTAAAACAATGGCTAAAAATGTAACAAGAAAAACAGTTGCAAGAAGAAATAGAAAAAACATTGAAAGAGGTTCTGCACATATTCATTCAAGCTTTAATAACACAATAGTATCTTTAACAGATATACAAGGTAATGTTATAGCTTGGGGAAGTAGTGGAGCACTTGGATTTAAAGGTTCAAGAAAAAGTACACCATTTGCAGCTGGAGAAGTTGCTGAAACAGCAGCCAAAAAAGCTATGGAGCATGGTTTAAAAACTGTTGAGGTATTTGTTAAAGGTCCTGGTTCAGGAAGAGAATCTGCAATAAGAGCTTTACAAACAGCAGGATTAGAAATTAGCTCAATCAAAGATGTAACACCAATACCACACAATGGTTGTAGACCACCAAAAAGACGTAGAGTATAATAAAATTATTATTCTATACAAAATTGAAATTAATTAATTATAAAGAGGTGAAATAAAAATGTCAAGATATAAAGACGCACAATGTCGTGTTTGCCGTAGAGAAGGATGCAAATTATTCTTAAAAGGCGACAGATGTTATACAGATAAGTGTAGTATATCTAGAAGAAACTATGCTCCAGGAGATCATGGTCAAAAAAGAGCAAAACTTTCTGAATATGGTACACAATTAAGAGAAAAACAAAAAACAAAAGCTTATTATGGAGTAGGAGAAAGACAATTCAGAAAATACTTCGAAATGGCTTCAAATAAAAAAGGTGTAACAGGTGAAAACTTATTACAAATATTAGAAAGTAGATTAGATAATGTTGTTTACAGATTAGGATATGGTGTATCACGTGCCGAAGCTAGACAAATGGTAAACCATGGACAATTTGAAGTAAACGGAAAAAAGGTTAGCATTCCTTCATATTTAATAAAAGTAGGAGATGTTATTACTGTTAGAGAAATTAAAAAAGATAATAGTACAATAAAAGCAAATGCTGAGGCAAATGAAAAAAGACCTGTTCCAGCATGGCTTGAAAAAGACAGTAAGGAAATAAGTGGAAAAGTTATAAGATTAGCAACAAGGGAAGACATAGATATTCCAATAGAAGAGCACTTAATAGTAGAGCTATACTCTAAATAATTAGGAGGTTAAATAATGATAGAATTCGAAAGGCCAAATATTGAATGTATAAAAATTGATGATGAAAACAATTATTCAAAATTTGTATGTGAGCCATTAGAAAGAGGTTATGGAGTAACAATTGGAAACTCTTTAAGGCGTATATTACTTTCGTCACTTCCAGGATGTAGCTTAACAAGTGTAAAAATAAACGGAGTTTTACATGAGTTTTCTAGTGTTCCAAATGTAGTAGAAGATGTACCAGAAATAATAGTTAATTTAAAAAATGTAAGATTAAAATTCGACGGACAGGAAGAAAAAGTTTTACATTTAGATTTTAAAGGAGAGGGTGAAGTTAAAGCAGGAGATCTTCAAACAGATGGTACTGTTGAAATACTTAACCCAGATTTACATATTGCAACAGTTAGCGAAGGTGGACATTTAATAATGGAATTAACAGCAAATAGAGGTAGAGGATATGTTTCAGCAGATAAAAGTAAAGAAGATAACCAAAATATATCAGTACTACCAATAGATGCAATATATACTCCTGTAAAAAAAGTGAATTATCAAATTGAAAATACTAGAGTTGGTCAAATGGTTGACTTAGATAGATTAATTATAGAAGTATGGACAGATGGAAGTTTAAAACCTTATGAAGCTTTAAGTTTAGCAGCCAAGATTTTAACAGGACATTTAGAATTATTTATAGACTTATCAGAAGCTACAAAAAATACTAAAATAATGATAGAAAAAGAGGAAAACAAAAAAGGAAGAATATTAGAAAAATCAATTGAAGAATTGGAATTATCAGTAAGGTCATTCAATTGCCTAAAAAGAGCAGGAATTTCAACGGTTGAGGATTTAGCAAACAAAACTGAATCAGATATGATGAAGGTTAGAAACCTAGGTAAAAAATCATTAGATGAGGTAGTAAATAAATTACATGCTCTAGGATTAGATTTCGCGTCAGAAGAAGAATAAAATAAGAATATAAAAAAGGGGATAAAGCCCTTAAAATTAGACAAGGAGGTTGGACAAATTGGCTAACAGAAAATTAGGAAGAACAACAGATATTAGAATGGCAATGCTAAAGTCATTAACTACAGATTTAATAATGTATGGAAAAATAACAACAACAGAAGCTAGGTGCAAAGAAGTAAAAAAAATAGCAGATTCTGTAATTGCATTAGCAGTTAAAGAAAAAGATAACTTCGAAATGGTTGATGTTAAAGTTGTTAAAGCAAAATTAGATTCTAAAGGAAATAAAATGACAGAGCTTGTAAAAAGCAAAAATGGTAAAGAATATCTAAAAGTTGTTAAAGAAGAAACAACAGAATCTAGACAAAAAGATATGCCATCAAGATTAAATGCAAGAAGAAAAATAATGACAAAAATAAACAAAGTAAAAGATAGTGATGGAAAAAATATTGATTTACCAGCAAAACTATTTAATGAAATAGCTCCAAAATATACAGATAGAGTAGGAGGATATACAAGAATAGTAAAAGCAGAAGCTCGTAAGGGAGATAATGCTCCAATGGCTGTTTTAATGTTAGTATAAAAATAAAAAAATCGCACTTGATAAAAGTGGGATTTTTTTAATATTTTTATTATTAATAAAAGTTGAAATAAATTTCAAAATAAGTTATAATATGGGAAGTTAAAAAATAACAAATTAAATTAAGGGGAAATATGATTAATTTACTATTATGTGGTAATAAAAAAGTATTTGATGGGGCGTTATCACAGTTAATATCAATTTTAAATAGAACGGAAGAGCAAGTTAACTGTTATATATTCACAATGGGATTAACCAGAGTAAATCCAGAATACGTTCAAATAACAGATGAGCAAGTGGAATTCTTAAATGAAGTAGTTAAGAAAAAAAGTCCCAAAAGTAATGTAAAAAAAGTTGATGTAACAAATTTATATGAAAAAGAATTTGGAAATTGTAAAAATGAAACAGCATACTGTACACCATATACATTATTAAGGCTTCTTACAGACTTAGTTCCAAATATGCCAGAAAAAATATTATATTTAGATATAGATATAATGGTTGGAGGAAATCTTTTAGAACTATTTAGCATAGATATAGAAGATTATGAATATGCAGCAGTAAAAGAAAAATACGGATGTTGGGCAATAAGGCCAGACTATATAAATGCTGGAATGCTTTTACTAAATATGAAAAAAATAAAAAAAACAAAATTACTAGAAAAAGCAAGAAACATGATAAGAGAAAGAAAATTACTTTTTGCAGATCAAGATGCTTTATTTTGGTCAACAACAAAAAAGAAAATATTACCAAGAAAATATAATGAGCAATCAAGATTTAATAACCCAAAAACAATAATTTGTCATTTTTGTAAAAGACTATTACTTTTCCCATATCCACACACAGAAAACTTTAAACAGTGGAATGTAGAAGAGGTACATAAAATTTTAAAATGTCATTATTTTGACAAAGATTTAGAAGAATATTTAAAATTAAAACAAGAGTATGAAACAAAAGAAAAAAGTGAAATAAAAGAATATGCAATAAAAAAGTGAAGCAAAAGAAAAAGCCAAAAGTAAAATAAATGCATTATAAAAGAATTAAAAAAGTAAAATGGAAAAGGAAATAAATATATGAATAAAGAAAAAGTACTACCAATATTTTTTGCAGTAGATAATTACTATATACCATTTTTATCAGTAACATTAAAATCATTATCTGACCATGCAAGTCAAGACAATATATATGTAATAAAAATATTATATATAGATATAAGTGAAGAAAATCAAGAAAAAATAAAAAAATACGAAAAAGAAAATATAAGTATAGAATTTGTTGATTTAAACTATTATATAGACAAAATAAAAGGAAAACTATATACTAGGGACTACTACCAAAAATCAACATATTTTAGGTTATTTATACCAGATCTATATCCACAATACAATAAAGCCTTATATTTAGATTCTGATACATTAATATTAGATGATATAGCAAATTTATATAATATAGATATAGGAAATAACTTACTTGGTGCAATTCCAGACAAAGCAGTTCAAACTGTACCAGAATTCCAAGAATATGTTGAAAAAGTAGTTGGAGTTGCAAGTTATAAAAAATACTTTAATGCAGGAATTTTAGTAATGAATTTAGACGAGCTTAGAAAGTTCAAATTTCAGGAAAAATTTTTGTATTTATTAGACACAATAAAATACTCTGTTGCACAGGACCAAGATTACTTAAATAGGCTATGTAAAGGTAGAGTTAAAATAATAAATGAATCATGGAATGTAATGCCAATAGACCACTTAAAAGTAAACCTTGAAAATATAAAATTAATACATTATAATCTAAATTATAAACCATGGCATTTTGATAATATTTTATATAAAGACTTCTTTTGGGATTATGCTAAAAAAACAGAATATTATCAAGTTATAAAAAACATTAAAGACAACTATACGGAGGATCAAAAATTTAACGATTTAGAAACTACAAAAAAACTTATAGAACTTGCCCAAAAAGAGTCGGACTGTGTAGGAGACGATAGAAATATAAAATAGGAGAGAGAGCAAAATAAAATGGAAAAATCGCCTGATAGATTACGAGTATTAGAAAAAATAAAAGAATTAGAAATGCAAGGAAAATTTGACATAGATGCAGAAGAGGATCCACCTACAGTGCCACTAGAGCCAGATGAAATAGAATTTGTAAAAAATAAAAGAAGAGATAAATTAAAGGCAAATGGAGCAACATGGATTGCAGAAAAATATGTAAATAATCTGGTTAGAAAAAACAAATTAATAATAAAAGATGTAGTAGGATTAGAAAACTTAAAAAATATAGAAGGTGGAGCAATAATTACATGTAACCACTTTAATCCTTTTGACTGCTTTACAGTAGAAAAGGTATTTAGAATGACTGAGCATAGCAAGAAAAAAACACTTTATAAAATAATAAGGGAGGGAAATTATACAAACTTTCCAGGCTTTTATGGATTTTTATTTAGAAACTGTCATACTTTACCTTTAAGTACTAACAAGCAAACAATGATAAAACTTCTAAAATCAGTAGATGAAATATTAGCAAATGGTGATTTTATATTAATTTATCCTGAGCAAAGCCTATGGTGGAATTATAAAAAACCAAAGCCACTAAAAAGTGGAGCATTTAGATTTGCATCTAAAAATAATGTGCCTATTGTTCCAATATTTATAACAATGAAAGAAACAGACATAATAGGAGATGATGGTTTTCCTATTATGGAATATTACGTACATATAGAAAAACCAATATACAAAGACGAAAATCTAACAGAAAAAGAAAATTCTGAAATAATGAAAAATAAAAATTATGAAATATGGAAAAAAATATATGAAGACTTCTATCAAGTGCCACTTGAATATTTATGTGATAACGATATATTAAAGGAAAAAATATATGGATAAAAATAGAGTTATATATTACGAAGATGAGCTAAATGATGAATTTTCTGAAGCAAAAATTACTCCAATAGATATTGATGAAAATTATGTATATATTCATAAAAATTTAATTTGGAAAATTTGTAGTTTAATTGTAAATGTAATATTGTTTTTTATAAAAATTATATATCCAAAACTAAAGTTTAGAATAAAATATGTTGGAAAAGAAAAGCTAAAACAATACAAAAATACAGGTTATTTTGTATATGCAAATCATACTCAGCCTTTTGCAGATACATTTATACCAAGTAACCCAATTTTTCCAAAAAAGAACTATTTAATAGTAAACCCAGAAAATGTATCTATGAAAGGCTTAGAAAAAATAGTTCAGATGGCAGGTGCATTGCCAATTCCGAGTAATAAAAAAGCAATGAAAAATTTTTTAAATGCAATAAACACAAGAATAAAAGAAAAAGCAAGTATAACAATATACCCAGAAGCTCATATATGGCCATATTATACAAAAATAAGACCATTTAAAGCAGTATCTTTTAATTATCCAATAAATTTAGATGTTCCAACATTTTGTATGACAAATACATACCAAAAAAGAAAAAATGGCAAAGTACAAATTGTAACCTATATAGATGGACCATTTTTTCCAAATAAAAATTTAAACAAACAAGATCAAAAGCAGGATTTAAGAGATAGGGTGTATAATAAAATGGTCGAAAGGAGTAAAAATAGTAATATAGAATATATTAAATATATTAGGAGAAAATAAATAAGATGAATTCAAATCAAACATCTAACAGTTATAAAAATATACAATTAATAGAACCTAAAACTTTAATATACAAATTAAAGACATTTCTTATAAATAATAAATTACCGCTACTAACAGTAATCATTATAGGACTTATTACACATTTTTATTTATACACTCATAATGTTATATCAACAGATGCATTGCAAGCAGGAAATTACTATATAGCAGGTACTTGGGAGCTAAGTCTTGGAAGATGGGGCATAGCTTTTTTAAACATCTTAAAAGGTGGAATTGTAAATGAATTTTTAAACATATTAATTTGTTTAATATTGCTTGCATTAAGTAGCACAGTTGCTGTAAAAATTTTAAATATAAAAAGTAAAGCAATTATTTTTTTAATTTCAGCTTTAATTGCAACAGCTCCACAATTTGCAGAGTCATTTATGTATATATATTGTGCTGATGCATATTGTTTAGCAATGCTAACATCTTTACTTTCTGTTTACTTTATGAGAAAAGAAAATAAGAGAGTTTATAATATAATTTCAGCACTTATGATAATTATTACATGTAGTATTTATCAAACATATATTGGAATTACAGTTGGATTAACAATATTTCTTTCTATATTTGATATTTTTGAACAAAAAGAAAATAAAGACATTTTAAAAAATGGACTTAGATATATAATTATAGAAATTTTAGGAATATTGCTATACTACACAATTACAGTAGTTATACTAAAAATAACAGGAGTTTCGTTTGCAAGTTATAGTGGTGCAGATAATATTGGAATATTAAACACAATAAAAAATCTTCATCTAAGTATTTTGGGAACGTATAAAACTTTTATAAAATATTTCTTTACAGACAAAATATTATATAATTCATATTGGAAAAGAAATATTATTAATTTAATAATATTCATAGTAACAGCTATTTCAGGAATTTTAGTTATAATAAAAAATAAAATATATAAAAATAAAACAAAAATTGCATTATTAATTATTTTATTAGTACTAATACCTGTTGGAACTAATATAATTTGCCTTATAGCACCTGAGAGGGGAATTAACTTAATAATGGCAACATCGCTATTATTGGTATATTTGGCAATATTAAAAATATATGAATTATTAAAACAAAGTAATTTAGAAATTATATTAAAATATTTCATATTAGGAATGGTTTCAATTCTATGTATAACTTATATATTTTCTAATAATGCATCATATATGTGTAGGGAAGAAACATATCGAAATTATTATGTAACACAACTTGGAATTTTAACAAAAATACAAAATTTAGAAGAATACAACCCAGACATGAAAATAATGTTTAGTGATACAATCAGATTTGATGCTTCTCTTAAGCAATATGCAAACGGATTTAAATCAAATGACTATGAAACATGGGATAACTTTCAAGGAATTTTAACAAATAAACATTTTTATAAAAGATATTTTGGAATAGATATAAATCTATGTACTCAAGAAGAATATGAAAATATAATTAATAGCGACGAATTTAAAGAGATGGAAATTTTCCCAAAAGAAAATTCTGTAAAAATAATTGATAACATTATTGTTGTTAAACTTAGTAATAATAATATATTGGAATAAATTTGTTACTTTTCACAGCTTACAATCTTTAAAATTAATAAAATTTGAGTAAAAGCGCTGGAGTGCTTTGAACTAGAAATTCTTACATTTTTTATGGAAAGAGTTCAAGCTTGCCTTGGAAAGGAGCCATAAAAAATGTGTAGAATTTCTGTGAAAAAGTAAAGGACAAAGCTTTTTATGAAAATTTTATTAATTTTAAAGATTGTAAACTGTGAATTGTAACAAGTATTTTTTTAGTATCCAACTTTTACGACTAAAGTATCATCAATCATTTTAATAGAATCTTTACTTGGGAAGATATCCATTTGTAGATATTCTTCACTATTTGAAATATTTTCATAATTTTGAGTTGTATAAATATCTCTACCTAAGCCTAAGTTATCTTGTAAAAATACTTGCCATGTCCATATATTTACTTTACTTACATCAAAATATGTTAAATTTAATAACCTTGGATTGTGCAAGCTAAAGTCCATTTTTCCCATAATGCAAATTGGAGTTTCATTTGTAATCCCCTCAGTATTTTCAATTCTTTCTATAATTCTATTTCCGAACTGCAGACATTTGTTTATTATATAAAGAAGTTGCAACATATGTTGCTGTATCAGTTAAAATAAATGTCCATAAAGAAATTACAACAATTAAAATTGATATAACATTTAACTTATCAAATTTTACCAATTCAATTTGCTTTAATAATAAAATAATTGGTAAATATAAACTAGAAGACATTAATAAATCTATTTGTCTTTCTTGAACAATTACTTCTATAATACATGTAAAAATAGGAAACATCAATAATGTAATAGCCATAAATGATAATTTTAAAGGTGTTTTGTAAGTTTTATTATTTACTATTAAAATTATAAAATTAATTACTATAAGTAATAACATTAACATATTAAAGATGTGCCTAAAAGTAAATTTAGTACTTTCAATTATTGAATTTGTGAAGTAGAAATTATAAAAAGTAATATAGGCATTTTTTATTGAAGGCAATAAATTTTTTAAAGTTTCAAAACTTAGAACTTTGTTTCCGCCATTATATTCAGTAATATTTAAGTTTAAAATTTTAACAATTATAGTAAATAGAATATAATAAATAATTATTCCTGCAAGTAAAACTACAATATTTAATACAATTTTTTTGATTATTTCCTTAATTTCAAGTTCTTTTTTAGTACATATATCAATTAAAAATACTATTGCAAGCAAAGTTAAAATTACACCTAAATATGCTTGATAAAAGCCTAAAGTAAGAACAATACAAATTAGTGATAATATAATATTTTTTGCATTTATTTTTTTATTAAGAAAATAAACAGAAAGTACGGAAAACAATAAAGCAAAAGTGTAGCTATCAGCAGTATAAGGGTACATAAGAGTTAAAGAAAATGATGGAGTGACAACAAGCAAAAGTCCCATTAGAATTTTTATATAATTTTTCTTTACTTTAAGTATGTCGGTTAATATTAGATTAGCAAATGAAGCGGTAGCTATTGCAATTATAGCTGTTAACGAAGATGATACAACAGTTCCTCTTAACATATCTATAAAAGGAATAAGAAATCTTCCAAGTGATACTTCCCATCCTTTAGCCAAAAAAGAGCCATAATGCCAATATCCGTCATAAGCCAAAAGTTGATTTGAATATAATGCAAAATGAACCATAAGACCTAATATAAATATTGTAAAAAATATGAATTTTCTATCATGATTAAACCATTTAGCTATTTTTTCTATAAAATTATCTATCATAAAATCACCATATCCTTTATTTTTTATAATATAACAAATAATTAATAAAAAGTAAATATATTTATTATAATTAAGCATAAGTTTGCTTATTAAAGGATTTTATACTATAATATAGGGAAAAGTTTGTAATAAGAAAAAATTGATAAACAAATCCAAAAGTACAATTATAGAGAGGAATTTTAAAGTGAAAATAGAATACAAAGTCGAAAAATTATATGATAAAAAAAGTATAAATAAGATTTTAATAGATAAATTTAATATATCTGCAAGGCTTTTAGCAAGGTTAATAAAAAATAATAAAATTTTATTAAATAAAAATCAATGTGATACAAGACAAACAGTAAATTTAGGAGATATAATACAAATAGATTTTGACTATTTAGAGGATAACTCAAATATTATTCCAACTAAAATAAATTTAGATATTATTTATGAAGACGAATGGATGTTAGTAGTAAACAAACCAGCAGGAATTCCAATACATCCGTCACGTGCACATTTTACAGATTCTATTTCAAATGGAATAAAATACTATTATGATAAAATTTCATTACATAAAAAAATAAGACCTGTAAACCGTTTAGATCTAGATACATCTGGAATAGTAATTTTTGCAAAATGTGAATACATACAAGAAATTTTTATAAAACAAATGAAAAAAAGAGATTTTATAAAAGAATACATCTGTATAGTAGAAGGAAGTTTAGAAAATAAAAAAGGAGAACTTACATATCCAATAGCAAGAAAGAGAAATAGTATTATAGAAAGATGTGTAGACAAAGAAAATGGACAGCCTTCAATTACTCATTATGAAGTTATAAAAGAATTAAAAAATTACAGTCTAATAAAATGCCGATTAGAAACGGGAAGAACACATCAAATTCGTGTACATATGAAAGAATTTGGACATCCAATAATAGGAGATACTTTATATGGAGAAAAATCAAATTTGATTTCAAGGCAAGCTTTACATAGTTTTAAAATTATGTGTATTCATCCAGTAACTAAAAAAAAATTAATATTTGAAAGTGAATTACCAGAAGACATGAAATTACTACAATTATAATAATTAAAACATATATTTAAAATGTAAGTTAAAAATAAAATTTATAAAAAAAAAAGTATTGACGAGCTTAGAAAGAAATGTTATACTAAAAATAGAAGATTTTGTTGAAAAACAAAAAATAAAGAAGAAAGAATATGTTTGCAGACATATTATGTGAGGGAAAAAAATGAGAACACTAAAGAAATTAATTTTATTTACCGTATTTTTTACAATAATATTAACAATTAACACATTTGTTTTAGCAGCCACAGAATGGACAGATTTTTCGGAGGCTAATATTCAAGTAAAATACAAAGAAAATGAAGAAGAAAGTAAAAAATATTATATTGAAATTAGTAATGTTACAGTAAAAGAACAAAGTACGTATTATGCATTTATCCAAAATGGTTCTTCTCAAAAACCAAACTTTGGAAGTGATGTTGAGCAAATAAAGACAAATGCAACAAAAACAGTAAAGATTGAGGAAGGAAAAATAATAATTGAGGATATCAATGAATTTATTGCTAAAAATGGTGACATATCTTTTTGGATAGTAGAATGCCAAGGGGCCGAGTTTAAAGAGGCTTTAGCAGCTACAAATGATATAAGTAAACCTGAATTAAATAAAGTAGGCTCAAGAATAAAAGTTAATTTTAATATAACATATTATGATATAATTTCAAATGAAGTAACAGGACAATATAATAAGGCAAATTTAAAAATAGGAAAAGTTAAAGATAAAAACGTACTAGTAGCAATAAAAGATGATGAAAACAAAAATTTAGATGGATTATTATCATATGCAAAAGAAACAACAGCAACTTTTGAACAGGAATGTTCACTTAATGGAAAAACGCAAGGAAGAATTGATGAAAAGTTAGATCTTGATGTTGGAGATTATTATTATGTATATATACAGTTAAATACAAATAATGGTATGTATAGAGATATAGAAGATGTATGTTTGTATCAAGCAGCTAATAAAAAACAAGCAGAAGGCTGTGGTGGCAGATTATATGAAGGAAAAGTCCTTATTGATTTTATGTCTAGTGATTTTTCATGGAAAAATCTTGAAATGGGTAGCTATGATGAAGGAGACGAAGACGAAGACAATTCAAAAGGAGACGGAGATGGTGCTCAAGACGGAAAAGAGACAGATGGAAAAGAAGATGAAAAAATTCCTGCAAAAGAAGACAAGACTACCTCTCCTAATATACTACCAGATACAGGTTTAAAAACTTTACTTGTAGTATTAATAATAGTTTCTATATGTGGAATAGTATTTTATATAAATATGAACAAATATAAAAACATTTAAAAGTTAAGAGGTTATAAGTGAAAAATAAAAAAGAACATGTAAATTTGATGCTATTAATTATAATATTAATAGCATCAAATTTGTATACTAGAAATACAGAAATTTTAAAAAAAATAGAAATTGCAATTAATTTTATTATGATATTATATGTTGTAATAAAATTAGCACAAAATAAAATAAAAATTATAAAATCAAAATTAGATATTTTTGTGATATTACTGGTTGTTTCAACTATAATACCGATTGTTTTTAATACATATATTAGTTTATCTTCATCTATATATGTAGCATTAGATTATAGTACTATGTTATGGATATATTTGTTAACAAGAGAAATATGTCAAAAAGATACCCAAAATATTAAGTTTATAAAAAACTTTTTTATATTTTTTACTGTAATACTTATATTTGTTGGAATAGAAAATATATCATCTAATAAAATTTTTGAATTACTTAATATAAGTATTGGAAACAACGGAGAAAACAGATTAGTAAGTGTATTTGGAAATCCAAATGTTTTTAGCTCATTAATAATGTTGTCATTTTTTATTTGTATTAATGAAATGATAAATATAAATGTTCCAATAAAAAAAGCAATTTATGGTACATGCAATACAATATTTATTCTTGGAATAATATTAACATATTCAAAATTAACTTTTTTAATTTTTCCAATTTTATTATTAATTTATATAATTAGAGTAAAACAAAAATCTCAAAAAATACACATTATACAAAATATTTTAATATCTTTAATATATGCATTAATATATGTATTAATATTTCAGGATTTTTTAAAACATGAGTATTATATTGGTATTTGGATATTTACTTTTGTATGGATAGCTATTGTAATTTTATCTAATAGTGGCATTATAAAATCTATTAAATATTTTGAAAATATGAGATTAAAAAAAATTATAGTAATTTCAATAACATTTATTGTAATATTTGCGATTTGGTTTGGTTTTGAATTGCGAAATGGAAAAGAGTATGTAGTATTTTATGAAAATACACAATCAGACTATAATGCCAAAATAATAAGAAATATCAAACCTAACGAAAAATATATTTTAAGTTTTGATATGTATGCTGAATTTTTTTCAGAAGAAAATGTAGAAAATTTTTTTGAAATAAAATTGATTGAAAGAGGAGAAAAAGGTTTAGACGAAATAACAAGTCAAGAGTATACTTTTGGGAATTTTTCAGGAATAAAGGAACTAGAGCTATATACAACTTCTGATACTTCTGAAATAAAAATAGAATTTAGAACAAAAAGTGAAGAAACTCAAAAATATTGGGTAGTTAATAATTTAAAATTAAATGGAAAAGAAGTAATATTAGAATATAAACATTTGCCTACAAAATTAATAGAAAAAATAAAAGATACAAATATACAATATAAAACTGCAAAAATAAGATTTGATTTTATATGTGATGGTTTAAACCTAATTTCTCAGAATTTTTTGACAGGAATAGGAGGAGGTGGATGGTTTCAAAAATATGGTGAAGTACAAGAACGTGACTATATTGCGATAGATCCACATAACTATTATATACAAATATGGCTAGAATTTGGAATTTTAGGACTTATAAGTGTAATTGGAATTACGTACATTGTAATTAGTTTTAAATATAAAGATGAAGAACAAAATGCAACATATAAAGGAATTAAATTTGCTATATTAGCAGTATTATTACGTTCGACATTAGATTGGGATATGTACATTTTAGCTATTAGGTTAATTATATTTTTATGTTTGGGTATATTAGCAAATGTACTTGAAAAATACGAAATAAAAAGAAATACTATTATATCAAATATGATATTATTAATTATAACTATAAGCACAATAACTTTAAATTTAGTACCAGAAATATATGATAAGAGTATTAATATAGAAAAATTAGAAAAAGAAATAGTAAAATTAGATGAAAAGTCAGATAAATTTAAAGAATATAATCAAAAAATTATAGATTTAAGCAATAATATCATAAAACATGAAAGAACAGATTCGACGATTATTATATATGAAAGTAAAAAAATAGAAGCATATATAAAAAGCGGGGAAGAAGAACTAGATGCTATGTTACAAAATTATTATGAAAAAATGGTAACGGTAAAAAATAAATGGTTGCATAATGAAGAAAAAATTACGGAAAAAAGTAATTATATTACTGCAATACTATCAATGTTAGAAGACAAGAATAATCCAAGATATAATGACTGGATGAAAAAAATTGCTCAAATAAATATAGATGAATTTCAAGAAACCAAAAATCAGCTAACAAAAATTTATAATGAAAAATATAAAAATATAAAAGAAGAGGAGGAATACATAATTTTTGTAAACAACTATAATTATGCAATTAGAATTTGTGAAACTAATAAATAAAAAAAGTAGATTTATGAAATGAACCCCATATAGTGGACACTATTATGGGGTTTACTTTAGTTAAACATTGTTCTTTAAAAAGTTTATTTTTAGTAATAATAAGGATTGATATTTGGCATAGAACCATAAATGCCAGTGGTTGAGATGGTAATAAACTTGATAGAATATATATCACAATAAATCAAACTATCATTTTCAAATGAACGAAGCAAAATATAACTTGCACCAACATCTGCTAAAATACCAATTCTATCTACCATGTTATTTGTTCCAATTAAAAATTCAACTCTCATAAGTCTACCTATTTGTTCTCTTAAAAAGGCAGGGGTATAAATAGGATTTCTTAAAATTTCTGGAGAATCTTGATTTATATCCACTTGCCTTGAATCTTTAGTATCTACAATATCATCTAAATTTGCCATAGATATGTACCTCCTTATAATTAAAATATTTTAAATAATAGCTTTTTAAAATTATGTGTCTGCATATTTACTAGTAGGACGATAAAAACAATGTTTGCCAAGCCTTGTATGAAAAGTTCCTGATCCATTACTTGGAAAAGTTGAATTGCAATTTGGTTTAAAGGGATTCAAATACCATAAGCAATTTCCAATTTCATTTAACTTATTTCCAGCTAAAGCCCAGTCAGCAATATAATAATGAATATCAGTAGGGTTCATATTATAAATATTTTGCGAATTATATCTATTTCCCAAAGTTTCAGCAGCACAATCAAACTGTCCTTGTTGAAATATAATATTTCTTATATTTCCGTCCTTGTGAGACTCTTGCATATTCTCCCTCAGAACTATTTACTCTATTCATAGTAACAGTTGCAACGGCTTTCATGCCGATTATCACCTTCACCGTCCGAGCTTCGCACTGAACAATTCTAGCAAGCAACTCTCTATCTGAATAAGCCATAAAACCACCTCTAACATTTAATAATATGATAAAAAAAATAAAAGGTTCCACTTTAATTTATGTATAAATTTTATTGACAATATTTGAGAATATGTTATAATTTTATTATTAATTTCAAAAGAAATTTTATCAAGTTACAATTAACATCAAATTATAATTTAAGTACAAGTTTAATTTTTTATTAAATAATCCACTAAGTAAAAGGGAGTGATGCTAAATCATAAAAAGAAGTAATTTATATATGCTTTTCAAGAAAAATAAGAAAGGAATGAAATTATATATGGAAAAATTAATTTTAGAACAATTAATAAATTTATCAAATAAAATGGATGAGATCAAAATAGAATTAAAAAAAGAAATAAAAGGACTATCAAAAAAAATAGACGAAAGTCACAACATAATACAAGAAGAAAAAATAATGGATTATGTTGATGAAAAATTTAAAGAACAAGAAAAAAATCTAATAAAACATGTAGATGAAGTACTAGAGCAAAACGCAGATGAAATTTCTGAAATAGTAAGAAATATATTTTAAGTTGTGTAAATATTTGTCATATTTATTGAAAAAAGAAATAAGATGTGATAGGATGTAATTAAATAATAAAAAATATAGGAGGAAGAAATGGAGGAAAATTGTGTAGATGAAAAGGTAAAACAAGATACAGAAAAAATACTAGAAAAATATCCTAAAGAAAAAGATATACTAATAATGATTTTAAATGATGTTCAAGAAAAATTTGGATATATTCCGAAAAAAGCCCAAGAAGTTATTTCAAAATATTTATCAATCCCAATGGCAGAAATCTATGGGGTTATAACATTTTATTCAAGATTTACATTAACACCCAAAGGAAAATATAATATTTCTATATGTTTAGGAACAGCATGTTATGTAAAAGGTTCTCAAAAACTACTAGATAGAGCAAAAGAAAGATTAAAAATTGAACCAGGAGAAGTAACAAAAGATCGGAAAATTTTCAATAGATGATGTAAGATGTGTTGGAGCATGTGGCTTAGCACCTGTTTTTATGGTAAATGACGAAGTATATGGAAATGCAACAGTAAAAAAATTAGATGAAGTGTTAGATAAGTATATGAACGAAGAATAATAAAAAATTAAAGATGGAATAAAGTAATATATAACAAGTTACATATAGTTTAAGAATATATATTAAAAATAAATATGTAATAAGAAACTATCTAAAAGTAGTAATAGGGAGGAAGTCTATGAAAACAATTCAAGAAATAGAAGAAATCAGAAGTAAAAAAAGACAAGAATTAGATTTAAGAGTAAACACAAATTCATCAACTAGAGAAAAGCATATATTGGTATGTCATGGAACAGGATGTACATCATCAAAATCACCTAAAATTATAGAAAATTTAAGAAAAATAATAGAAGAAAAAGGATTAGAAAATATCCGTGTAATACAAACAGGGTGTTTTGGACTTTGTGCTAAAGGACCAATAGTTATAATAAGACCAGAAGAAACATTTTATGCACATGTAAAACCAGAAGACTGTGAAGAAATAATTGAATCTATCGCAAATGGAACAAAAGTAGAAAGACTTTTATGCAAAGACATTGATGGAACAATGGTAAATAGGCTTGATGAACTTACATTTTACAAAAAACAGAAGAGAATTGCCCTAAAAAACTGTGGAGTAATAGATCCAGAAAATATAGATGAATACATTGCATTTGATGGATATAAAGCATTAGAACAAGTATTAACTAAAATGACACCAGATGAAGTAATAAATGTAGTTTCTGCATCTGGCTTAAGAGGTCGTGGTGGAGCAGGATTCCCAACAGGAAAAAAGTGGAGCTTCACTAAAATGGCTCAAGGTGAACAAAAATATGTAGTTTGTAATGCAGACGAGGGAGACCCAGGAGCTTTTATGGATAGAAGCATACTAGAAGGAGACCCTCACGCAGTATTAGAAGCGATGGCTATTGCAGGTTACGCAGTAGGTGCAAATCAAGGCTATATATATGTAAGGGCGGAATATCCTATAGCAGTACAAAGACTTAAAATTGCAATTAAACAATCCAGAGAATATGGATTACTTGGGAGTAATATTTTTGATACAGGATTTAAATTTGATATAGATATAAGGCTTGGGGCTGGAGCATTTGTATGTGGCGAAGAAACAGCACTTTTAGAATCAATAGAAGGAAAAAGAGGACAACCAAGACAAAAACCACCATTTCCTGCAAATGAAGGCTTATTTGGAAAACCAACTCTTATAAACAATGTTGAAACATATGCAAATATCACAAAAATAATATTAAATGGAGCTGATTGGTACGCAAGTATTGGAACAGAAACATCAAAAGGAACAAAAGTATTTGCATTAGGTGGAAACGTAAATAATGTAGGTCTAGTAGAAGTTCCTATGGGAACAACTTTAAGAGAAATAGTATATGACATAGGTGGTGGAATTCCAAATGGTAGAGAGTTTAAAGCAGCTCAAACAGGAGGTCCATCAGGAGGTTGTATACCAAAAGAACATTTAGATACACCAATAGATTATGAATCATTAGCTGAAATAGGTTCAATGATGGGTTCTGGTGGATTAATTGTTATGGATGATACAAAATGTATGGTAAATTTAGCAAAATTCTATCTGGAATTTACTGTAAAAGAAAGTTGCGGAAAATGTACTCCTTGCAGAATTGGAACGAAAAGAATGCATGAAATATTAGATAAATTATGCTCAGGAAAAGGAACGGAAGAAGATATTCAAAAATTAGAAAAATTAGCTAATAATATTAAAAAAGCAAGTGTATGCGGTCTTGGTCAAACAGCTCCAAACCCAGTACTTAGTACTTTAAAATATTTTAGAGAAGAATTTAGAGAGCATGCAATCGATAAAAAATGTAGAACTAATGAGTGTAAAGCTATTGCTAAAATTACAATAGATGAGGAGAAGTGCAAAAGTTGTGGATTATGTCAAAGGTCTTGTCCAGTTAATGCTATTGAGGGAGAGGCTAGAGAAAAAAGAAAGATTAATCAAGATAAGTGTATTAAGTGTGGAACTTGTATTAGCACTTGCCCATTCCACGCAATTGGTTAGTTTGAACAATAATCAGCATCTTGCACAATTTGTTTTAATTAAAACGCGGTCACATATAAAATATATGCTCCCTTGCCTTTTAATTAAATCCAAATTGCACAATATACTAATTCTTGTTCAAACCAAAAAATAGGGGAAAGAAAGGAAAAAAATGATATGAGCGAAGAAATAGTAAATTTAACAATAGACGGAATTCAAGTTAAAGCAAAAAAAGGTGATACTATTTTACAAGTTGCAAAATCCATTGGAATTGATATACCAACATTATGCTTTTTAAAGGGAATAAATGAAGTTGGAGACTGTAGAATGTGCATAGTAGAAATAGAGGGAAGAAGAGGTTTTGTAGCTTCGTGTATACAAAAAGTTGAAGAAGGTATGGTAGTACATACAAACACACCAAGTATAGTAGAAGCAAGAAAAGTAATACTTGATTTAATATTATCTAATCACCCTAAAGATTGCTTAACGTGTGTACGTTCTGGAAATTGTGAATTGCAAAGTTTGGCAGAAAAATTTAATATGAGAGACATTGAATATGAAGGAGAAATGCAAAATCACCCAATAGATGATAAATCTCCTGCGATTGTTAGAGAATCTAATAAATGTATTTTATGTAGAAGATGTACAGCAACATGTAAAAATGTACAAGAAATAGGTGCAATAGCAAGTACGGGGAGAGGTTTTGAGTCATGTATTTCTACAACATATAATGAAAGTTTAAATGATGTTGATTGTACTTTTTGTGGTCAGTGCATTATAAGTTGTCCAACAGGGGCATTGCATGAAAAAGAATATATAGAAGATGTATGGGAAAAAATAAAAGACAAAGATACTTTTGTTGTAGTTCAAACAGCTCCAGCTGTGAGAGTAGCTATTGGAGAAGAATTTGGTATGCCTATTGGAGAAAATGCAAAAGGAAAAATGGTAACAGCTTTAAAAAGAATAGGTTTTGATAAAGTATTTGACACAAATACAGGTGCAGATTTTACAATTATGGAAGAGGCAAATGAATTTATAGAAAGACTTAGTGGAAAAGGAACATTACCTATGATTACATCTTGCAGTCCAGGTTGGGTAAGATTTGCAGAAAAAAACTATGGAGATCAGTTAGATCATTTATCAAGCTGTAAATCTCCACATCAAATGTTTGGAGCAATTATAAAATCATATTTTGCTGAAAAATATGGAATAGATAAAAACAAAATTTGTACAGTTTCTATTATGCCATGTATTGCAAAAAAATATGAAGCTTCAAGACCAGAAATGGAAGTTGATGGAGTTCGTGATGTAGATTATGTATTAACTACAAGAGAACTTGCAAAAATGATAAAACAAGCAAATATAGATTTTGTAGAACTAGAAGATAGTAATTTTGATGACCCTATGGGAGAAGCAAGTGGAGCAGGAGCAATTTTTGGAACAACAGGTGGAGTTATGGAAGCTGCTATAAGAACAGCAGTAGATACTTTAGAAAATAAATCTATGGACAAAATAGAATATAAAGAAGTAAGAGGAGAAAAAGGAATAAAAGAAGCTTGCTTAAATATTGCTGGAAAAGAAATTAAAATAGCTGTTGCAAGTGGCTTAGCAAATGCAAGAAAAATAATGGATCAAATTAAAGAAAAAAAATCTCCATACCATTTTGTAGAAATAATGGCATGTCCAGGAGGATGTGTAATGGGTGGAGGTCAACCTATAAAAAGTGCTAAAACAAGAATGAATGTAGATGTAAGAAAACGTAGAGCTGACAGCCTATATTCAATAGATGAAAAAAGCACAGTTAGAAAATCACATGAAAATCCAACTATTAAGAAAATATATGAAGAATATTTAGAAAAACCGGGAAGCCATAAGGCTCATAAATATTTACATACAACTTATTCTCCAAAACCAAAATACGATATTTAAAAAATATTTAATAAGTAATTTGTTCCAAAGACCTATTGGTATACAATTTTTGATCTTGTATTTATTGGAAAAAAAGTAAAAAAAGAGAGCCTATTTGTTTATAGGCTCTAACAAAATAACTTTAAAATTTTTTATAAAAATTATTTTTCATCTTTGCATCCGCAATGTTCTGGGTTTTCTGCTCTTAAGCATTTTAAATCACGATGTCCTTTAACATCTAATTTGTAGTGACGAACATCATTTACCCAAATATCTATAGCATATTCTTTTCCTGGACATAAAGGACCAAAGACAAATTCACCATATTCATCTGTAAAAGTATGAGATACAGGGATTCTCTTTTTTCTTCCTTCTTTGCAAAAATCAATTTCTATTAATTTAACAACTGCATCTTTTATTGGTTCTTTAAACATATTTTTAACTGTACCATATATTACATCTCTATTGTCTTCAGGTAAATTAATTTCTAAGTCAAATTGTTTACCATTAGAAATTAAACCATTAACATCAATTACTGGACAGTGAGGTCCAGGTCTTTTCATATCAAAATCCATATTTTTATCTTCCATATATATCCTCCATATTTCCCCATGTAAAATTTTACCAAAAATTATTTATTTAAAAATTAAATAATTTTAGACTAAATTTATTTAGGGCATAAATTAGCAATCAGTTGCTTTAATATTATAGTATGAAAAATGTCGAAAAATGTGAATAAAAGAAAATATAAACTATATAAATAACTAATCACTAAGTAATGAGAAATTTTTAGTGAAGTATTGTTTAATTTATTTATTTGTGATAAAATAAGAAAAATTAAATGTATAAAGAAAGGAACGATTTAAAATGTCAGAAGCAAAATATAAAAGAGTGCTTTTAAAATTAAGTGGAGAAGCACTAGCAGGAGACGATAAAACAGGAATTAACATACCAGTTGTGGGAGCAATATGTGATAAAGTAAAAGAAATAGTACAAATGGGAGTTCAAGTTGCAATAGTAGTTGGAGGAGGAAACTTCTGGAGAGGAAGAAGAAATGGAGAACAGATGGAAAAAACAACAGCAGACTACATGGGAATGCTTGCAACAGCAATGAATGCTTTAGCACTTCAAGATGCAATAGAAGCTAGAGGAATTTATACTAGAGTACAAACAGCAATAGAAATGAGAGAAGTTGCAGAACCATTTATAAAAAGGAAAGCAATTAAACATTTAAATAGAGAAAGAGTTGTTATATTTGCTTGCGGTACAGGAAATCCATTCTTTACAACAGATACTGGGGCAGCACTTCGTGCGGCAGAAATAGAGGCAGATGCAATTCTACTTGGAAAATCAATAGATGGAGTATATTCGGCAGATCCAAAAGTAGATCCAAAAGCTTTTAAATATGATGAAATAACATACCAAGAGGTTTTAGAAAAAGATTTAAAAGTTATGGATTCAACAGCAACTGCACTATGTAAAGATAATAATATTCCACTTGTAGTCTTTGGAATAGCTGATCCAGAAAACATAGTAAGAGCAGTAAAAGGCGAAAAAGTAGGAACAATAGTAAAATAAATAAAAAGGAGGATTATGTGATCGAAAATTTCACATAAGTTAAAAATTATGGATTATAATATTATTAAAGAAAAAATGGATAAATCAATAGAAAATTTAAAAGAAAAATTTGCAGAAGTTAGGGCAGGAAGAGCAAATCCTGCAATATTAAATAAAGTAAAAATAGACTATTATGGAACTCCAACACCAATAAATCAAGTTGCAGGAATTTCAGTTCCAGAGGCAAGAATGATAGTAATTCAACCTTGGGATGTATCAATACTAAAAGAAATAGAAAAAGCAATACTTGCATCAGATATTGGGATTAATCCAAATAATGATGGAAAAGTAATTAGACTTACATTTCCAGAATTAACCGAAGAAAGAAGAAAAGAACTTGTAAAAGATATTAAAAAATTAGCAGAAGAAGCAAAAATATCAGTAAGGAATTCAAGACGTGATGGAATAGATTTAGCTAAAAAAATAGGTAAAGATGGAGAAATGACAGAAGATGAAGTAAAGCAGGCAGAAAATAAAATTCAAGAATTAACAGATAAATCAATAGAAGAAATTGATAAAATCTTATCAAATAAAGAAAATGATATACTTTCAATATAATAATTATTTATGAAATGAATCAACAATATATACTAGTAAATAATAGCAATAGAAAGGAATGCTTCAAAATGGACTTTAAAACTGAATTAAAAAAATATCAAATACAAATAGAAGAAGAACTAGAAAAATATATAAGAAATGGAGCTTGTCCTGAAAGAATTTTAAATAGTTCTATGGAATATAGCTTAATGGCAGGTGGCAAGAGGTTAAGACCGATTTTAGTTTTGGCAACATATAAATTATTTAAAGAAGATATAGAAAAATGTATGCCATATGCTGTAGCAATAGAAATGGTACATAATTTTTCATTAATTCATGATGACTTACCTGCGATAGATAATGACAATTTTAGGCATGGAAAATTAACAAACCATAAAAAATTTAATGAATCAACAGCAATTCTTGC
Organism: uncultured Clostridia bacterium; assembly: GCA_947631225.1. Lineage (GTDB taxonomy): Bacteria > Bacillota > Clostridia > TANB77 > CAG-508 > CAG-269. The sequence continues at coordinate 5,893 of CANRKM010000008.1, read as the reverse complement.
AGGAGATGGTCTTTTAAATAATGGATATATGGTAATAAGTGAAGATCTATTAAATACCAAAAATCCAAGTGAATTAAATAAAAAATTAAAAATATTTAATGAATTTTCATTAGCTGTTGATAGAATGATTGCAGGAGAATACGTAGATACTGAATATGAAGGAAAACAAATATCTAGTGAATATTTAGAATACACCCATAAAAACAAAACAGGTGAACTTCTTAAACTATGTGTTAGAATGGGAGCGATTTTAGCAGATTGTAATGAAAAAGATTTGGAAAAATTAACAGAATATGCAGAGAAAATTGGATTAGCTTTTCAAATAAAAGATGATATTTTATCTGTTGAAGGAAATGAATTAATTACTGGAAAACCTGTTGGAAATGATGAGCAAAAAGGTAAATGCACTTATGTTTCTAAATATGGATTAGAAAAAGCAAAATCAATATTAGAAGAAATAACTAAAGATGCAATTAAAATTACAAATGATTTTGGAGAAAAAGCTGAATTTTTAACAAATTTAGCTGAATATATAAAAGATAGAAATAAGTAAATTTTATTCTAAATGATAGGACTAAGGAAGTTTTGTTAAATTTATAAACAAAAGACAATTATAATTTTGTTTTAGATTTATATAACTTGAAAGGATGTTTTTTAAAGTGAATTTTAATAAAGAAGATTTACCAGACCATATTGCAATCATTATGGATGGCAATAGACGTTGGGCAAAATCAAAAGGAAAACCTGTTGCATTTGGGCATAAAGAAGGTGCCAAAACACTTGAAAAAATAGTAAGATATGCAAATAAGATAGGATTAAAATACATAACAGTATATGCATTTTCAACTGAAAACTGGAAAAGAGCAGAAGATGAAGTTAATAGCTTAATGATATTACTTCAAAATTACATAGAAGATTATTCAAAAAGAGCAGATTCAGAAAATATAAAAGTCCAATTTTTAGGTGATACGACTGCTTTCAAACCAAGAATGCAAAAAGGAATAGCAAATTGTATTCAAAGGACTAAAAATAATACGGGAGTAACTTTTAATATAGCATTAAATTATGGAGGAAGAGCAGAAATTGTAAAAGCAGTAAAAGAAATAGCAAAAGATGTAGAAGATAAAAAAATTAAAATCCAAGATATAGATGAAAATACTGTTTCAAATAAGCTTTATACTAAAGGGCAACCAGATCCTGATTTATTAATAAGAACAAGTGGAGAGATGAGATTAAGTAATTTCTTACCATGGCAACTTGTATATTCAGAGTTTTTATTTGTTGATAAATATTGGCCAGATTTTACGGAAGAGGATTTAGATAAAGCAATAATAGAATATCAAAAAAGAACAAGAAAATTTGGAGCGAATTAAAAGGGCAAAAGGTTGAAAGAATTTTTGAGAAACTTAAAATGAAGTTAAAAAATATTTTTCGACCCAAGTTGAACTTTAGAAAGAATGGGATTAAAAATGGATTTAAAAAGAATTTTAACAACAGTATTAGGAATACCAATTGTCATACTAGTATTTTTATTTTGTAATAAATACATAATAGGTGGAGTAATATTAATTGCAAGCATTATATGTATGTATGAATACTTTAATGCAATAAAAAAAGTTTCAAAACCTGTAGAATGGATAGGGTATTTAAGTAATATTTTTATAATATGGGCTACTTTTTTAGAGTATGATGTTTTAATTAAATTATTAGTATTTACAATACCTTTTATTATGTTATTTTTGTTTTTACAAGTAATCCTAACAGAAATGAAAACTACTTTTAAAGATGTATCATATACTTTACTTGGAATTTTATATATTCCATTTTTCTTAATGTTTTTAGAACTAATAAGATGTATGGAACATGGAAAAACGCTTTTAGCATTGTGTTTTGTGATAGCATGGGCAACTGATATATTTGCATATTTAATTGGAAAATTTTTTGGAAAGCATACATTTAGTAAAATAAGTCCTAAAAAAACAATAGAAGGTTCAGTTGCAGGAATTACAGCATCAATTATTATATCACTTATTTATTTATTTATTGCAAATAAATTTTGGGGAATAGAATATTCATATTTATCAATTAGCATAATAAGTATAGTTTTAAGTATAATAAGTCAGATAGGAGATTTTGTAGCATCAACTATTAAAAGATTTGTAGATATAAAAGATTATGGTAATTTACTACCAGGTCATGGTGGAATGTTAGATAGAATAGATAGTTTAATATTTTTAACACCTTTTGCATATATAATTTTTTCAATATGGCTATAATAATTGAGATATAGTATACCTTGAGAAGAAATAATAGATAAAAATTTTCATAATTGTAAAATTAAATTTTAGTTAAGGAGGCAAATTTGGTAGGTTTTATTATTTCAGCAATAAAGATTATATTTTTACTAGGATTTTTAATATTAATACACGAAGGAGGACATTTTATTGTAGCTAAACTTTGCAAAGTAAAAGTAAATCAATTTGCAATAGGATTTGGACCACAAATTTTCTCAAAGCAAGGAAAAGAAACAAAATATGCTTTACGATTAATTCCTTTAGGTGGGTTTGTAAGCTTGGAGGGAGAAGATGAGGCATCAGACGCAGAAGGAGCATTTAATAAGGCAAGTATACCAAAAAGAATTGCAATAGTAGTCGCAGGGGCTTTTGTAAATATTATATTTGGATTAATTGTTTATTTTATAATAGTTGTTATTTTGTCAGGCAATCTTATGTCAGCAATAAAAGCAACAGGAAACTTTTCTTTGGCACTTATAGAAAGCATAAAAATGCTTTTTACTGGAGGAGTAAGCTTAGATGATTTAACAGGACCTGTTGGCATATCAAGTTTAGTTTCGCGGAACATCTGGAATAATAGAATATTTATATATGCTCTCAATGATATCAGTATCACTTGGAATTACTAATTTATTGCCAATACCTGCTTTAGATGGAGGAAAAATTTTATTATTAATTATTGAATGGGTACGTAAAAAGCCATTAAAAGAAAATACAGAAATTCAGATTCAACTTTTAGGTTTTTCAATACTTATTGCACTTTCAATATTTGTAACATATAATGATATTGTGAGAGTTTTTAAATAAGTTGAAGGTAAAAAAATCATAAATTCAACTATATAAAAATGCTATTAAAAAGGAGGAATTTGTGTTAGTGCTAAAGCTAACATAAACCAATATTAAATGGAAAAAGAATTTAAATCAGGGTTTGTAACCATTTGTGGAAGAACAAATGTAGGAAAATCTACATTAATAAATTTACTTGTTGGAGAAAAAATAGCAGCAATAGCAAATAAGGTGCAAACCACGAGAACTCAAATAAGAGGAATAGTAAACAGAGAAAATTCACAAATAATTTTTATAGACACACCAGGAATTCACAAGCCAAAAACAAAATTAAATGAAAATATGGTAGAACTTTCATGGGATGCTATTCAAAATAGTGATATTATTTTATTTTTGATAGAAGCTGACAGCAAAGAAATTGGTAGGGGAGACAAAAAGATACTAGAAAAAATAAAAGAATCAAATAAAAAATGTATTTTAATAATAAACAAAATAGATTTAGTAAACAAAGAAGAAATAGCTAAAATAATAGATTTATACAAAAATGAGTACGACTTTTCAGCTGTTATTCCAATTTCAGCTACAAAACCAAAATGTAAGGAAGAAATTTTATCAGAAATAGAAAAAAACTTAAATAAGGGTCCAAAATATTATGATAAGGAAGAATATACAGATCAAACTTTAAGGCAATTAGCAGAAGAAACTATTAGAGAAAAAGCTTTAATACTTTTAAGAGATGAAGTGCCACATGGAATATTTGTAGAAGTTCAAAAGATGAAACTTACCAAAACTCAAAATAAAGAACCAATATACAACATAGAAGCTGTAATTTATTGCTTAAGAGATTCGCATAAAGGTATAATAATAGGAAAAAATGGAGAGATGCTAAAAAAGATAGGAACATATGCAAGAAAAGATATGGAAAAAAATTTTGGGTTGAAAATAAATTTAAAAACATGGGTTAAAGTAAAAGAAGACTGGATAAATAATGAAAAATTTCTAAACTCAAATCAAAATATGTAAAACATTAATGTTTTCAATATATTTGGAGTTAAGAATATTGAAATAAGTTAAAAGGCATGCAAAACAAAAGAATAAAAAACAAAAACTATGGAGAGAATAACACAAGAAGGAAGTGAACATTATGATAAAAGATATCGCATGGAATATGTTTAAATCAACTGGAAATGTAGATACATTTCTTGAATTAAAACAAATAGAAAATATACAAAACAATTTAGAAAATCAACAAAAGGTGGAACAAAATGGGGATTATAAAAACAAAGGGAATAATAATTTCAGAAAGTAATATGGGAGACTATGATAAAATGCTTACAATTTTAACACCTGGTTTCCGGAAAAATATCGTGTGCAGCAAAAGGCTCTAGACGTCAAACTAGTAGCCTTTTAGCAGGCACACAATTTTTGGCTTTTGGAGAGTATATTTTATACAAATCTCAAGATACATATTCAATGAATTCATGTGACACAATAGAAATGTTTTACAATATAAGAACAGATTTAGACAAATTAAAATATGCGATGCACATTACTAGAATAATTCAAGATGTAACAAATGAAAACGAAAACAGTTATAAAATTTTACAACTGTTTTTGAATACTCTTTATGTAATTTCAGAAACTGATAAAGATATGGATTTTATTTTATGCATATTTAAAGTAAAATTACTTACTTTTTTAGGATTTAAGCCAAGACTAGAAGAGTGTATAAATTGCAAGAAAAAAGAAGATATAACTCATTTTAGCATAAAAGATAATGGAGTAAAATGTAATAATTGTGCCACTCAGGATAAAAGTGCAATATCTATAACACAAAGTACATGGATGGCTCTAAAATATATAACTTCTGCGCCTTCTAAAAAACTTTTTAATTTTAATTTAAAAGATGAGAGTTTACGAGAACTTAAATTATTAAGTACGGTTTATTTTAACGAGAAGTTAGAAAAAGAATATAAGATTGAAGATTTGTGGTAATGTCCCACAGGGACATAATAATTTACAAAATAAAATATTATAAAAAATAGACGGAAGAACTTGTATTATAAAAACATTAATGTATGATACAAGTTAAGTCCGTCTATTTGAATTGGATGATAAAAAATAAAAGAGGGGAAATTTATAGTAGATAAACCAAATATTTTTAAAGAACAGTAAAATAAAACATTATAAATTTCACTGTAACGTTAGATATTTATGTTCATTCTTCCGATAAAATAAAAAAGAAATACCTCAAGAAATTATAAAATGTCGTAAAATAAATAAGTTAACGAGATATAAAATCTAAACTCATTATAGCAATAAAGTTTGAAAAATGCAATAAAATTTGAAATTTTTTTTTTGAATATTTTAGTATATAATTATTATTTTTTTTTAGGTAAAAAAAGTTTGAAATGATTGATATATAAAGAAAATAAGAGATTTTATGCTCATCATTAACTTATTTAGTTAATGATAAGTATAAAAATCAATATAATTATTGGTACTACTATATTTGCTATTTTTTAAATGAAAAAATAGAGTACAAAGGAAAGGAAGAGATTAGTTTGAAAGAAAAATTTATAAAAATAAAACCAAAATAAGAAAAAAAGGCATAGTTCCCCCTTACCCCCAGAAATTAATTATATAACGGGAGTAGATTCTGATATTTTAGATGTAATAAATGATTGCAACTCATCAATAGTTATTCCAAGAGAAATTAATTGTTTTGTAGACTGAATAAAATTATTTTTTGTATATTTAATTTTGTCTTTATTAGATGTTTCAACTTTTGACATATCCGAAGGATTAAAAAG
>CANRKM010000007.1 GCA_947631225.1 uncultured Clostridia bacterium | reverse complement strand
TTTTCATCTAAAATTAGTTCTTCACACTTTCTTCTAGATGCTACTCCTGCTAAAGCTAAATATTTTTGTAATCTCATTTCCTCCATAAAATTTCCTTTCTTGTTCAACAGGGACCGGTTCTTTTTTGTACATTTTACTTGCTAGATTTTAAGTCTTTTATTATTTTTTCAAAATATTCTGGTAATTTAGCTTCTAATTCCATTTTCTTTCCTGTTGTCGGATGAGTAAATTCTAATTTCCAAGCATGCAAGCATTGCCCTTTTATTTGCCATTCATTTTTGCCATTTGAATATACTTCATCTCCTATTATTGGATAGCCTATATGTGATAAATGTACTCTAATTTGATGGGTTCTTCCTGTTTCTATATTTATTTCTAAGAGCGTGTATTTATTTTCATATCTTCCGAAGCACCTTAAAATGTGTAATTGCATTTTTTCCATCTTTGTTTACTGCCATTTTTTTTCTGTCTTTTGTACTTCTTGAAATTGGCATGTTTATTGTTGCTTCATTTTCTTTTATTATTCCTCTAACTAAAGCAATATACGTCTTTTTTATTTTATGTTCTTTTAGCTGATTACTTAAATTTATGTGTGCTTTATCATTTTTAGCAACTATTATTGCACCTGATGTATCTTTATCTAACCTATGAACTATTCCTGGTCTTATCTCTCCGCCTATTCCTGATAATGAATCTTTGCATATTGACATTACCGCATTTACAAGAGTTCCATCTAAGTTTCCATTTGCTGGGTGAACTACCATACCTTTAGGCTTATTTATAACTATTATGTCTTCATCTTCGTAAATAATATCTAATGCAATGTCTTGTGCTTTTATATTTACTTCTTTTGCTTCTGGAATATTAATTTCTATTATATCTTCTAACTGTATTTTATATGATGCCTTTTGTTTTTTATTATTTACTTTTATATTTTCTTCTTCAATTAATTTTTGTACCATACTTCTAGAAATATCTTTTTCTATTTCTGAAATATAAACATCTAACCTTTTTCCCACATTTTCTTCATTTACAGTTATTTTTTTATAATCCATTTTTTCACCTTCTATCTTCTACTTTCATAGTTTCTTTCCTTCATAAATTTTATTGAATTTTTTGTAAGTATTACTGCCATACCAACCCATGCTATTAATATATAAATATAAGCTAAATTTAGGTTAATATAATCTCCTATTTTTATAAATACAATTATATTTTTATTCCATATTCTATCTATTACATTACCTATGGCTCCTGCTATTCCAAAACTTAAAATTATTTTTGTCCCAAGCTTTATAAAAGTATTATCACTTGAAATATATCTAATTATCATTAAAACTATTATTATTGAAATCATAATATAATATACATTGTTATTTCCAGAATCTGAAATTGTTGCTATTTGCTTTTTATATAACCATATTTTTGTAATTTGGTCGAGAACTAGAGTCGCTATAATTAGAATAATAAGCATTTTTCCATGCTTTTTATCTTTAACCATTTTTTATACCCTTTCTTTATAATTAATCTAATTTCTTTTCGCTTTATATATAAAATTCTTATATACTAACTATCTTTCACCTATAAAATTTCAACTAATATTATATATTTTACTATAAAGTTAACAAAATATCAATAAATATGTGTTTACATTATGTTTTCTTTATGATATAATTTACTCAAATTTATTGTAAGGAGTTACTATTATGGATGAAAAAACAAATAGTAGTTTGGCACAAGATAAAGTTTTAATATTATACATTTTAAATACCTTAAAACGCGATATTACAGATAGTGATTTGTTTAAATTAATTTCTCCAATAAACAATATGAACTATTTTTATTTTAAACAAATTTTATCAGATCTTGTAGATTCCAAACTTGTAGGTACTTACACTAAAGATGAGGAAAATGAAAACAATATAACTTTATATACAATTACATCTCAAGGTAAAAATTCTTTAGATTTAACAATAGATGTTTTACCAGGACTTGTTAAATTAAATGCAGATACAATATTTAAAAACGAAATTTCAAATATAATTGATGAAAATTCTATTGTAACAGAATTTGTACCAGAAAATGAAAATTCTTATACTGTAAAATGTAAAATTATTGAAAACAATAAAACTATTTTTGAAGTTCGTACCTTTGCAGGTTCAAACGAACATGCAAAACTAATTGCAGATAACTGGAAAAATAACGCCAATAGTATTTATCCCCAAATTTTGAATTTACTTACTCAAAATGGAAATTAATTTTTATTGATATAAAAAAAGCCATATATTATTGTGAATCCCAAATAATTCACCATAACATATGGCTTTCTTATTTATTTTAATTCGTCTAAACATTTTCTTAATACTTCTTTTTTACTTACTTCCATTGAAATTAAAGGAAGTCTTGGCTTTCCAAAATTATACCCACACATATTTAATGCTTCTTTTACAGGAATTGGATTAACCTCTGAAAATAGAGCGTTTATTAAAGGAATTGCATCTAATTGCATTTGTGTCCCTTTTTCGATATTTCCTTCAAAAAAGTTATAACAAATATCATGAGTGTATTTGGGTCTTACATTTGAAAGAACTGATATTACACCAATTCCACCTAATGATAATATTGGTAAAATTTGATCATCATTTCCAGAATAAATATTTAGATTTTCCCTACATAAATTAGCAGTTTTTGCTATTTGAGATAAATCTCCACTTGCTTCTTTAATTGCAACTATGTTAGAAATTTTAGAAAGTTCTAAAGCTACTTCTGGCTTTATATTTACTCCTGTCCTACTTGGTACATTATATAAAATAATTGGTAAATCAGTATTTTTTGCAATTTCTGTGTAATGCTCAATTAATCCTTTGTCTGTTGTTTTGTTGTAATATGGTGTTACAATTAAAACTCCATCTACTCCTAAATCTTTTACTTTTTTATTCATTTCTATTACAGCTTTTGTATTATTTGAACCTGTTCCTGCAATAATAGGTATTCTACCATCAGATACTTTGACCGCACATTCAATAGTTTTTAATCTTTCTTCTTCTGTCATTGTGGCAGATTCTCCAGTTGTTCCACATACTATAATGCTATCTACATTGTTTTGAATTTGAGATTCTATAAGTTTAGCAAATTCATCAAAGTTTACACCATCTTCATTAAATGGTGTGGCTATTGCTGTTCCACAACCTTTAAATAAAATTTTTTTCATGGTGCTTTCACGCTCCTTCTTTTATTTTCTACTATTATTTATATTAATAATATGTATTAAATAATTTTTTGTACCTTTAAATATAGGTAAAAAAAATAGAAGCATTTAGCTTCTATTCATATTCATACCATAAACCTTTTTTCTTTAAAGTTTGAATTGTTTGTTCATGTTCTTCATTTGTATTAGAAAAATATATTTCTCCATTTTTATCTGCTACAAAATATAGGTAACTTCCATTATCTGGATTTAGAACTGCATTTATTGATTCCTCAGATACATTGGAAATTGGACCTATTGGCAATTTTCCTGCCATATTTGGACCTCTTGTATTATATTGATTATAAGTATTTATTTCTTTTGCATATAAGTCTCTTTCTCCAATATCAACTTTTATTCCATAATATGTAGTTACATCACTTCCAAGTGACATTTTTTTAGATAGTCTATTATAAATTACACTTGCAATTTTTGCTCTGTTCTCACTATTGTTTCCTTCTAGCTCTACAATAGATGACATTGTTAATATGTTGTGAATCGAAATATTACTACTTTCGATATTTTGCTTGTATTTCGTTAAAATTTCATCCATCTTATTTAACATTTTTTCAAAAATAGTTTGTACCTTTACATCTGCATTTTCAAAACTATATGTATCTGGATATAAATATCCTTCTAGTGGATAATATATTCCTGTTTGCTTTATATCCTCTGTTAAAAACCAATATTTAGATATAATTGATTGTATATAAGTTTCGTTTTCTAATAAATTATATACATCATTTGCCGTATTATTTGTATTATCTGCTATTTGTTTTGCAATATAACGTATATTTTTACCTTCTAAAAAAGTAATCGTAACAGTTTCATCCATTACTTTTCCTTCTGTTAGTATATTTAATACTTCGGGCAATGATTCATTACCTAAAAATTTATATTTTCCTGCTTTAAGACTTGTTACATTATTTAATTTTATATAAATTTTTGCTGTTAATTCATTTTTAATTATATTATTTTGTTTTAAATTATTTAATATATTTGCTGTACTTGTTCCACTTTGTATTTCAATAATTTTTTCTGTATTATTATTTTTAGGTGCTTTTAAACCTAGGTTATACCATACAAATAAAGATGTTAGTGTTATTATTATTAATAAAATTATTATTCCAATTATTATTTTTATTTTTTTTGACATTTGTATATCCTTTCTTATATATTAACTTTTATTCCACATTCATCTAGCATAGGGCATACTTCTATTTTAAATCTTTCAAAATTTGAATTACTTTCTCCATTGTATATTATATTGACATACATCTTATCATTTTTTATCGCTTGTTGCAATATTATATTTATAATTTCTTCTCTTTTTTGAAATGTAGAGATGTCTTTTCCCGTTATATCATACTCTAAAACATTTTCATTATTCACAGATACTGTATCTTCAATAAAGTTTTCTCTTTCCGTTACATAATTATTTAATGAACTTTTTTTAACATATCCAATATTTCCGTTTTGTGTTCTAATTTTTGCTTTATCATTTTCTTCTCCTATGTATATAATCCAATTTCCTTTTTTTACATTTTCTATTACCTTAGAAAAAGATTTATTTTCCTCTTTTACTTTTATATTTTTTTTAGCATTTGCTTTTATTAATTCATTACTTAAACTATCCATAGTTACAATATTACTTTTTTCAATATAGTTAAATTCATAATTATATACACTTTCAAGTTCAGATATAGCTAAGTAATATTCTCCATCTTTTTCTATTACAGAATCTTTTATGTTTTTATTTGACCCATTTATTGTTATATTTTCAGACTCCATCTTTAATGTTGAAATTTTTTTATTTGAAGCTGTTATAATAAGCCCTGTTTCTGGCTCTTGATATATAGTTTTATCAATAAAACTTTTTATGTCTTTCATACTCATATATATTTTTCCATTTTCTACAATTGGACTATTTTTCATTTTATCAGTTATATTTTCGTTATTTAAAATAATTTGCGTATTTTCATAACTTAAAAATTTATTATTATCTTTTAATTTTATAAATAATATTATGATTATAAATACCACCACAACAAAAGCTATTTTTTTATAGCTTTTATTGTGGTGGCTTTTATTTGGTTTATTTGTTTTTTTTATATGTTTAGAATTATTTTTTACCATTAGTCCTTTGTATAGTGTATTTTATATTTTTAATACACTATACACTCCTTTCCTATTTAATTACATTCTTCTAAACACACCTATTACTTTACCTAGAATATTACAATTTGGAACTATTATTGGATCCATTGTTTGATTTTCTGGTTGTAATCGTATATGGTCTTTTTCTTTATAGAATGTTTTAACTGTAGCTTCATCTTCTATTAATGCTACTACTATTTCACCATTTATTGCATCTGCTTGCTTCCTTACTAAAATATAATCTCCATCTAAAATTCCAGCTTCTATCATGCTTTCTCCTCTAACTGTTAGCATAAAGCAATCTGAATTTCCAACAAAATCTATTGGAATAGGAAATGTGTCTGTTACATTTTCTACTGCTAAAATCGGCATTCCTGCTGTTATTTTACCTACTAATGGAACATCTACCAATTCTTTTTGTGCATAAAAATCTTTTTGTGAATTATTAACAAGCTTTCCATTTCCGCCTTTTAATAATTTTAATGTTCTTCCTTTTTTATCTTCTTTTTTAATATAGCCTTTATCTCTTAGTTTAGCTAAATAACCATGAACTGTTGCTGTTGAACTTAATCCTACTGCCCTTCCTATTTCTCTGACAGATGGTGGATAACCATCTTCTCCTATTTTCTTTTCAATGAATTTTAATATTGCTTTTTCTCTTTTATTTAGCTCTTGTGCTTTTCTTGGCATAATACATCACTCTCCAAAATAAATTTGAAATTATAATATCACACAAAATAAATTTTGTCAAACAGAATTTTGTTTTTTATAAAATTTTTTTATATTTATTCTTACTTTCTTTTTTAAATACTTATTTTTCACTATTTACGCTATCTTTATATGAAATAATTTTAAATTCATTTTTATTATCAAATTTAATCATAATTACTTTTGTATAATTTTCTTTACTTGGCTTTCCTAATTCATTAATAATTAAACTTGCATTATGTTTTCTTAAGGTGTCAAAAGTATTCATAAATCCCATACCAGTACCACCTTCATCTTTATGTGTTGTATATGGTACTTTGCCAAGATTTTCTAAAGTTTCTTTTTCAAATTCTATACCTGAATCATATATGTAAATTCCATAACTTTCATCTACAAATCCTAGCTTTACTAAAATACTTTTATTTATATTGTCTGAATGGTTAATTGCTATAATTGCATCTTTTACATGGTCAGCTATTAAAATTTCTAATTCTTCTTTTGGTATATGATGATTTATCATTGTAAATATGTTTCCTGTAATTTGTAAATTAAATTCGATATTGCTCTTTTCACATTCTGATTGCATAAAGCTTAACATATCGTCTATTTCCATTACTTCAGTTTTTGCTAATTTAACATTTGTTGTACCCTCATTTATTTCATTTGAAATGTTTTCTAGCCTATCTTTTATATCTATTTCTTCTGCTGTTTCTGATTTTAACATCATTTGATTTAATTTGTATTCAAGTGCCTTTTGTTTGTGAGCTATAGAATGACTTCTTTTATTGAAATCTAATATTTCTTTTTCAAGTGATTTTACTTCTTGGGTTTTATTATCTAATTCAGTTTTTGTTTCTTCTAATTCTCTTACAAGGAGTTTTTTCTTATAGTATAGTTGTATTGATTTTTGTATTGTGATAACCATTATTATTGCGAATATTAAAAAACTTAAAAATAAGCTTCTTATCTTCATACTATCTGCAGTGGTGCAAATAATAAATGAAAATACGATAATAACTGCAATATTTAATATTATTATATCAAAATATTCATCTTGTGAATTTTTATTGAAAAATGTAATTCCATGTTTTAATCTTTTTATATTTAATACCCTATATAATAATAAAGATTGTATTATTACAATTAATAATAAATTTATGTAATCATTTTTTATAATGTGTATTTTATTTATAATATAGCTAATAATGATTGCTATAAAAAATAGTACATAATTGATACTTAATGAAATTGTAGTTGTTAAAGTTGCATATCCAAAATTGCTTTTAAATACTATTGAAAACAATGTACTTAATAAAAAAATTAAACATGTTGCAGCAATAATAGGATTTGATATATTTTTAATTACAATTACAGCAACAGCTATTAAAAACATGAATATAAAAGATTTTATAGTTACTTTTTTATCTAAATCTTTATAGCTACTTATTTTTAAAAAAGTATAAAATGTACAAATTGCTAAAAATAAAGTTTTTAGTAAATCTATTTTCAATTCAATATATCCAAGATTCATTTTGGCTTCTCCATTTCTATTTTATGTAATAAATTATACATCAAAATAAAAAAAGAAGCAATATAAGTTTTACTTAATATTACTTCTTTTTTTGTTGATTATCTTCCCCAACGTTGGAACCATTTTATTAATTCGTCTAACCAATCCATCACAAATCACCACCTTCCATCTCACAAACGTTTAAATCAAATTGTTAGTATAAAAATATCATCAAACGTAGTTGTTTCAGTGGTTTTTAGTGATAGAAAAATATAGCCAAAAATGAAAAAAAATGGTAAAAAAAGAGAACACCTCTTTTAGATGTTCTCTCTTTATTTTATTTAAATCATTTTACTTATCTTATCTACATAAAAATATATAAACTCCATAGGAGTTGGTATTCCTGTTTCATAATTTATTCTTGCAGTGTAATATCTTTCTAAATCATCTGGAGGCATAACTCTCCACGCATGTATTATCGCATTTTGAATACCGTTTGTTATTGTTGTTCCAGACTTTTTATATTTGTTTGTTAAATATTGAATTACATTAATTTTATTATTATTATCTTTATTTTGTATTAAATACAAAATTGCATCATGTAAATATTCTTTTCCTTTTAACTTGGCAGTCACGCCTATTAGATCTAGTTCACTATTTATTATGTTTGAAATCTTTTCTTCATCAGTTTCTATAGTTTCTTGTATAGAAATAATCTTACTAATATTACTTGCTTTTCTTAAATTAATAAAACTATTTAACACATGATCACTTGAATATTTTGGATGGTCTTTATATAAAATTAATTCTACACCACATCTATGTAATATTTCATATGTTCTTTTTGAATTTACATGTGTTGTAACTATAATTATAGGTTCATAATTTAAATTTAATTCTTTTAATTTAGACAAAAAGCCAAAAGAATCCGTGCTTCCAGACATACCATTATTTAATTCTAAATCTAATACTATTCCTTCTGGATGTTTAGTTTTAACATATTTTATGGCTTCTGCATCTGAATCAGTTATTCCTATTATCTCTATATCTTTTCTATTGTTTACACAATTTATAAATGCATTACAATCATTAATGTCATCTTCTATAATTAATATTTTCATCGGTTTAAGCTCCATATAATTACTCCTCCTATTGCTCCGTTTATCATAATATACCATAAAATCTCAGAAAATACCACAAGTACACATAATTTTTTTCTATAATTTTGTTGTTAATTTGTTCTAAAATATTTATAAAATTAAAACTAGGTTCTTATGTAACACTAAATATAATATGAAAGGATGATTTATATGAGTAAAAATATTGATAAAAACGCAGAAAAAGAAGAACAAATAGCTAGGGGTAATCGAATTAAATCAATAAGAGAAAATGAACTTAGACTTAACAAAACCGATTTAGCCAAAAAGATAGGAATTTCAAGTCAATTTCTTGGATTAGTTGAAGAAGGCAAAGGTAATTTAGTTTATAGAAGTATCAAATTACTTAGAAATTTGAGTGGACATTCAGCTGACTATATTTTATATGGACTTGATGATGATGTCATATCACAAACTCGAGAATGTTTAGAAGAATATAGTGAAGAAGAACTTATGGAAGCTATTAAAATTTTGAAACATCTTTCATTATTTTTAAGAAATTTATCTAATTAATAAATTTGGTATCTTTCCAAATAAAAAACTTTTCAAAAATATATTATTTTTGAAAAGTCTTTTATGTTTCTTCTGCTTTTACAACTACTCTTTGTTTATTGTCATTAGTACATGTAATAAGTGTTATTATTTTTTTACCATTCGTACGTTGAGTAGTACAACTTACATCTGTTGGGCTTACAGTGTACATATCATAAACTGAATATGTTAATGTTTGATTTGTCAAATCTGTTATATCTATTGTATCTCCTATTTTCAAAGTTGGCACTTTACTAAAAAATTTTTTGTTTCTATAATTATGTCCTGCTATACATAAATTACCTACTTCATTAGGATTACTTCCCCAGAATTTACATACTGAAACTTTTAATAAACTATCTGTAGTTTCAGATAAAATTGGATAATCAACATTTATCTTTGGAATTTGTATTTTTCCAACCATTTTATACTTTTTTCCATTTGATGCTACATATTCATCTGTTATAATATTCGTTGACTCTTCTAACTCACTTGCTGTATATAAATTACTTTCATCTTCGCCATCTAATGCAATAATCCAAACACTATCGTCTTTGCTTATTGTAGTATCATCTTCTGCTCCCATACTTTCTAATATGTCTTGTGATATGTTCTCTTGTTTATTTCTATCGTATGAGGCATATACATATATAGAAAAAAGTATTACTATTATTATTATTGAAAATATAAAATTAAATTTATACATTTTCTTTTTTCTTCTTAATTCTGGAGTTACATATATTTTTTCTGTAATAAGAATCTGATTCATATATTCCTCCTCTTTCATACTCGTTTATTATTATATCACATTGTTTGCTAAATTGGAATAGTTTTTAGTAAATATTTAAATTATATACCTAAATATTAACCATCTTTTTATTTTTTTACTTTGTGAATAATATGTTTGTTAATCTTGCGAAATCTTCTATTTTCAAATTTTCTGCTCTAATGTCTTCTCTTAAGTTTAAGATTTTTAAAATTTTTACACCTTCTTCTTTACTTTTAAATAATCCAGAGTTCAATAATGCATTTAGCAAAGTCTTTCTTCTTTGCATATAAGCAAATTTTATTATTTTAAAAAAAGCTTCTTTATTTTTAGCATAAACTGCAGGCTCTTCTCTCAATTCTAAATTTATTACTTCTGATGTCACATCTGGCATTGGTATAAAGCTCTTATTTGAAACTTCTCTTATTTTTTTAGATTTACAATAATAGTATACAGTGTATGTTATAGCTCCTGTATTTTTTCCACTTGGGATTTCTATTAATCTATCTGCAACTTCTTTTTGAACCATTATAGTTATACTTTTTAAATCTAAATTACTCTCTAATAATTTCATTATAATTGGAGTTGTTATATAGTAAGGAAGATTTGCAACAACTTTTACATTTTTTATTTCTCCTGTTTCCTTTTCTTGTTTAATTAATTCATTAAAGTCAACTTTAAGTACATCTTGATTTATAAGTTCAATATTATCATATGCTATAAATCTATCATTTAAAATTTTTATCATTTTCATGTCAAATTCTATACATATAACCTTTTTAGCTTTTTCTAATAAAAGTTTTGTCATACTTCCAAGTCCTGGTCCTATTTCTATTATTAAATCATCTTGCTCAATATCTGCCCCATTTACTATATCTTGAATTACATCATCATCAATTAAAAAGTTTTGCCCAAGACTTTTACTTGCTTTAATTTTATATTTTTTCATTAGATATTTTGTTTCTTCTAATAAATTCATAAAAAGTCCCTTTCTTTTTCTATAAATATCAAAATAAAACGTTAAATTTTTATTATCGTATTTTTTCAAATTTATTACATTATTATATCATATAATAACATATTTGAAAAGCTCTTTATTATCAAAAAACCAGCTCTAAATGGTTACAATACTACCTAAAAGAACTGGCTTTATATACATTATTTAATTTTTATTTTATAAAATTTTGCTATTAATTCATCTAATTGTATACTTAATTCATAAATTTTTTCGTAATCTTCTCCTTTTTCGATACTTTCGTTTAATTTATTTCTTAATTTACAAATTTTATCATCTAACATTAATTTATCGCTCCTTTAAGTCACAAAATTTATTTTTTCTTTTTTCTCTTACATTTACTACTAAATTAACACATAAAATTCACTTCGTCAAGTACTTTTTCGAACTTTTTTGATATTTCGTAATCCTTTATTCTACTGATTTTTAAGTTATTTTACGTATTTTGACAAATTGAACTACTTAACAACAGAAAGTACCATTTTTTGAGGTTTAAAATTGTCTTTAAAAACTTGATTTACAAGGTTTAAATCTACAGCTTCAATTTCTTCTAAATAATCAAACGAATTTATTCCTTTCATAAAATCTGATAAAAACATTCTTGCAATATCTGTAACATCATTATATTGTTTTATATATTCACCATAAATCATTTTTTTAATTCTTTCAAAATCTTCTTTATTTAGACCTTTTTCATTAATTTCTTGAACATTTGCTTTAAATTTCTCATATACCGCTTCTGGATTATTTGCATTTGTCGTAATTAAAATATGTGCATAATTTTCTGCAAATTCATAAGATAAACTTGGAACTTCAAATATATTTCCTTCATGATAAAGTTCTTTATATAAATTAGAACTTTCTCCAAATATCATATTTAAAATAATCTCAATTGCAAGTTGTGTTTTAACTCTTTCTTTTGGAGTAGGTGCCTTACATTTTATGCCTATTGTTAAAATTGGTTGACTTACATTCATAGTCTGCTCTACTCTTTCTTTTACAATATCTTCTTGTTCATTTTCAAAAATTCTTTTTATTTCACCATTTTGTTCTTTATCTATGAGTCTTTTTTTAATCTCTTCAATTATTTTTTCTGGTTCAAAATCTCCACACACAACTAAACACATATTTGATGGATTATAAAATGTATTATAACATTTATATAAAATTTCTTTATTTATATGGCTTATTGTCTCTATTGTACCTGTAATATCAAGTTTTACTGGATGAGTATTGTACATTGCTTCTAAGCAGTTTAAATATACCTTCCAATCTGGGTAATCATCGTACATACTTATTTCTTGCCCTATTATTCCCTTTTCTTTTTCTACATTTTCATCTGTAAAATATGGATGTTGTACATAATCCATAAATTCATCTAATGCCTCATAAAAATTGTCTGTACATTCATATAAATATGCTGTATGGTCATTTGTTGTATATGCATTTGCAGATACTCCAATAGATGTTAAAACATCTAAACTATTTTTTCCGTTTTCTTGTTCAAACATTTTATGCTCTAAAAAATGGGCTACACCTTTTGGAACTTCTATTGGTTCATTTTCTCCAGGTACTATAAATTTATTATCTATTGAACCATAATGAGTTCCCCAAATTATATATTTTTTTTGAACTCCTTTTTTAGGTATACACATCACAGTTAACCCATTTTTTAGCTTTTCTGTGTATAAGGTTTCTTTAACTTTAGAATTATATATAGTTTGCATTATAAAATCATTCCTTTCATATTTCTTCATTGCACAATGTAATTCTTAATTTCAAATTATTATTTTTTAACACACTGTCTTTCTTTAACTATTAATTCCTTAAAAAGTATATTGTATTTATTTTTATTTTTTGTGCAATATTTTCTATCTGTTCTTTTGTTACATTTTGTACATTTTCTTTATACTTTTCTATTGTTTCATCAGAGTTTGTAATTTCTTGTCCTAAATAATATATTATTTGAGTATCTTGTTCATCATCTATTGCATTTATTTGAGATATTATTCCTTTTTTTGAATTTTCTATTTCTTCTTCTGTAAAGTTTCCTTTTTTCATTTCTTCAATTTGTTCTTTAATTATATTTAAAGCTTTTTCAAAATTATTTATTTCAATTCCTGCACCTATTATAATATTGCTTTTATAGCGAACATAATTTGAGTTTGCAGTATATGCTAAACTTGCTTTTTCTCTTACATTTTGGAATAGTTTTGAATTTGCACTTCCTCCGAAGTAAATTGTTATACATCATTGCTTGATATTTTATATTTTTATCTTTTAAATCTTCTTCATTAAATAAAATATCACACCCAATTACAACTTTTCCTTGGACTACATCCATTTTTTCTTCTATTGTTTTTTCTTCTACTTCTTTCTTTACCTCAATATCATTTATGATATATTTTGCATCTCTTGGCTTTAATTTGCTTACATTCTCATCTTCTTGAATAATTTTTACACAATCTTCTTTATTAATTTTTCCAGATACAAATATGTCAATTTTACACTCACTTAAAAGTTTTTTATAATAGTCATATAAATTTTGGCTATTTATTTTATCTAAATCCTCTGTGTATCCAAATCTATACAAACCTGCTGGCATATCTTTATACATCTCTTCTATACATCTATTTCTTGCATATTGAGCTTTATTATCCACTTTAGAATTGATCTTTTGCCTTATATTTTCTTTTTCTTGTGCAACATATTCTTCTTTAAATTTTCCATCTTCTAAATATGGATTAAATACTATATCTGTTAATTTTTCTATACTCATTTTGAACATATTGTTAGTATTTTGTGGAAGAAACTCATCATTTATGCTTTCTAAATAGAACTTTAATATATGGTTGTCTCCTGTTTTATTTAACCCACTATCAAAACTTGCTCCATACATCTCCTCTAAGGTCTTACTTATTTCTTCTTGAGTTGGCATAGTTTTAGAGCCACGCCTTAAAATTGCTGAAACAACAGCATTAAATGTTACATACTCTCGACTTAATGGAGTACTCAAAAATATTGCTATTAAATTAGTTTTAAATTTGTCTGTATTTAAATTGTGAACTGTTATACCTTTTTTAATTTCTTGCTTTTTATATTCCACTTTTCTCATTCCTCTCTATTTTTTTATCTTATTTAGTATACTACAAAACAGCTTTATTATTCAAGTACTTTTTTTGAATGAAGCGGTCAATGGGGACGTCCTTTTTTGACATCTTTTAATTTGAAATTATGTTTTCATTAGTTATAAAAAAGATGTCAAAAAAGGACGTCCCCATTGACCGCTTCATTCAAAAAAAAATAGGTCGCAAAACCTATTTTTCGTTTTTATTTTTTAAAATTTTCTTTTTCTTGCAGCCTCTGATTTTTTCTTTCTTTTTACACTAGGTTTTTCATAGTGTTCTCTTTTACGCACTTCTTGCAATACGCCATTTCTTGCACATTGTCTTTTAAATCTTTTAAGTGCGTCTTCTATATTACCATTATTAACTTTAATCTCTGACATTATATTTATTCCCCCCTTCCGGTCATACATAACTGTATGTGGGATTATTTCTTATAGGTTTTTCTACCTTTACCCGATATACTTTTATATTATACTCTATAAATATACTGATTGTCAAGTGCTTGACTTTAGTTTTTTATTTTTCTATTGCAATAAATTTTTTATTATGCTATCATATTTTTGGCAAATTTGTGAATAATAAAAGTAACAGTAAATTAAGAAAGGATGATATATATGAAATTTGATGCATGGAATGGTTTTGAATCAGGAGAATGGCAATCTGAAATAAATGTTAGAGATTTTATTCAAAGAAACTATACTCCATATGAAGGAGATTCTAGTTTTTTATGTGGACCAACTCCAAAAACTAAAAAATTATGGGATGAAGTTTTAGAACTTTACAAAAAAGAAAAAGAAGCTCCTGGTGGAGTTTTAGATATAGATACAAAAACAATTTCAACAGTATCAGCTCATGATGCAGGTTATATTGATAAAAATTTAGAAGAAATTGTTGGGCTTCAAACAGACAAACCTTTAAAAAGAGCTATTATGCCTTTTGGCGGAATAAAAATTGTAGAAAAACACATAATGACGGCGTTTTTGATGTTTATACACCTGATGTTAGACGTGCTCGTTCTAATAAATTATTAACAGGATTACCTGATGGTTATGGACGTGGAAGAATTATTGGAGATTATAGAAGAGTTGCTTTATACGGTGTAGATGTTTTAATAGAAGAAAAGAAAGATGAGCTTCAAGAATTAGATGTAGACTGCTTTACAGAAGACATTATTCGTCACCGTGAAGAAATTGCTGAGCAAATAAAAGCTTTAAATGAACTTAAAGTTATGGCAGAGAAATATGGTTTTGATATTTCTAAACCTGCAAATAACGCAAAAGAAGCTATACAATGGCTATATTTTGGATATTTAGGTGCAATAAAAGACCAAAATGGTGCTGCAATGAGCTTAGGTAGAACTTCTACATTTTTAGATATTTATATAGAAAGAGACTTACAAAATGGAACTTTAAGCGAGGCTCAAGCTCAAGAATTAATGGATCATTTTGTTATGAAATTAAGATTAGTAAGATTTTTGCGTACTCCAGATTATAATGAATTATTTTCAGGAGACCCTGTTTGGGTTACAGAAAGTATTGGTGGTATGGGAATAGATGGAAGAACTTTAGTTACTAAAAACTCATTTAGACTTTTACACTCTTTGGTAAACTTAGGTCCTGCACCAGAACCAAATATGACAGTATTATGGTCTACAAGGTTACCCGAAGGATTCAAACGTTATGCAACTTCTCTTTCTATTCAAACATCAAGTATTCAGTATGAAAATGATGATTTAATGAGGGTAACTTTAGGGGATGACTATGGTATAGCTTGTTGTGTATCCCCTATGAGAATAGGAAAACAAATGCAATTTTTCGGTGCTCGTGCTAATCTTGCAAAAACCTTATTATATGCAATAAATGGTGGTGTCGATGAAGTTTCTAAAAAACAAGTTGCACCAAAATTTGCACCAATTACTTCAGAATATTTAGATTATGACGAAGTTATGGAAAAATATGACCAAATGATGGATTATGTTGCAAAAATTTATATAAAAGCATTAAATGCAATTCATTATATGCATGATAAATACTCTTATGAAGCTATTGAAATGGCACTTCATGATAAAGATGTTTATCAAACTATGGCATGTGGTATAGCAGGACTTTCTGTGGCTGCCGATTCACTTTCTGCAATTAAATATGCAAAAGTAAAAGTTATTCGTGATGAAAATGGAATAGCTGTTGATTATGAAGTAGAAGGAGATTTTCCAAAGTTCGGAAATGATGAGAAAAAAGTTGATGAAATTGCAGTAGATTTAGTTAAAAGATTTATGGAAAAACTTCGCAAACACCCAACTTATAAACATTCGACTCATACTTTATCAATTCTTACAATAACTTCAAATGTAGTTTATGGTAAAGCTACACGGAAGCACTCCAGATGGTCGTAAGGCAGGAGAACCTTTTGGTCCAGGAGCAAATCCGCTTCACGGACGTGATACAAATGGTGCCTTGGCTGTAATGAACTCTATTGCTAAACTTCCATTTGCTTCAGCAGAAGACCGGAATTTCTTATACTTTCTCAATTACTCCTAATACTTTGGGAAAAACTGAGGAAGATAAAATAACTAATTTGGTTAATATGTTAGATGGATATTTTGCAAGTACTGGTCACCATATTAATGTTAATGTGTTTGATAGAAAGCTTCTTCAAGATGCTATGGATCACCCTGAAAAGTATCCTCAACTTACTATTCGTGTTTCTGGTTATGCTGTTAGATTTACTAGCCTAACAAGAGAACAGCAATTGGATGTTATTAACAGAACTATCCACGAGAAAATCTAGTTTAAAAAATAATGGTCATCTTGCGTTGTTAAAATTTTGTATGAAAATGCTCATGTACCACTCGTACACTCCGCTTTTCATGCAAAATTTTGCCTAGCAATATAACCATTCTTTTCTAAACTAAAATATATGTTATTTTTTTACTAGATTATTCTATATACTATAAATAAAATATTAGGAGCAATATGATGAATAAAAATGATTTAGACTTACGCTATTATGCTAAAGTTCACTCTATAGAATCTTTTGGAACTGTTGATGGACCTGGTATAAGATTTGTGCTTTTTTTGCAAGGTTGTAATCTCCAGTGTAAATACTGTCACAATCGTGATACCTGGGATATAAATAAAGGAGAATATAAATCTTTAGATGAAATATTTGAAAAAATTATGCATTATAAAAATTATATTAAAAATGGTGGAGTAACTTGTACTGGAGGTGAACCTCTTTTGCAATTTCCATTTTTAATAGAATTATTTAAAAAATTAAAAAATAAAAAAATTCATACATGTATTGACACTTCTGGCATGGTAGCTTTAACACCTCAAATTAAAGAACTAATAGATTTAACTGATTTATTTTTGTTAGATATAAAACACATAGCCCCAAATAAATGTAAGGATTTAGTTGGTTTCTCTAATGAAAAAGAATTAGATTTTGCAAAATATTTAAGTGACATTGGAAAATCAATGTGGCTTAGACAAGTTATAATTCCCGGATTTACTGATGATGAAGAAGATTTACTAAAATTAAAAGATTTTATTTCAAGTTTAAAAACAGTTCAAAAAGTAGAGCTTTTGCCTTACCATACAATGGGTAAATACAAATGGGCAGATTTAAAATTAAAATACGAACTTGAAGGTGTAAGAGATGCAACAGATGACGATGTAGCAAGAGCTAAAGAAATTTTAGGAATTTAAGACGAAAGCGGTCAATGGGGACGTCCTTTTTTGACACGCTTTTTTATTAATTTAATATATTTAAAAAAATAAATAAAAGCGTGTCAAAAAAGGACGTCCCCATTGACCGCTTTCAATCCTAAATTCATCTTTTTAAATCCAAATCAAAATAGAATTCTACTCCTCCTGCTACATTTTTAACACCATAGCTATTGCCATAATTATTCATTATAGCTTTAACTAAAGACAAACCTATACCATTTCCTCCATTTTCCCTATTTCTTGATTCATCTATTTTGTAAAATCTATTCCAAATACGCACCATTTCTTCTTCCGAAAATTGCTCAAAAGTGTTAAATATTTTGACTCTTAATTTGTTTTTATCCTTTAAAATTTCATTTTCTATTCTAACTATTTTTTGCCCATTTATTGGAATTGCGTATTTTATTGCATTTGTAATATAGTTTGTTAAAACTTGGTCTATGTAGAAATCGTCTGAATATACCATAATTTCTCCTTCTACTTTATTTTCAAGTTTCACATTTTCCTTTTCTATCATTACACCAGATTTTCTAATTATCTCATTTTCCAACTCAACTATATTAAATTCTTTGTTATTAAATTGTGATTTCCCATATTCAAGTTTCATAAGCTCTAAAAGCTGTTTAACAAGTCTATCCATTTTGGTTACTTCATCTAAAATAACTTCTGCATAAAATTTCCTAGATTCCTCATCTGTATTTACATTTTCTATTAATCCCTCACTATAGCCTTGTATCAAGGCAATCGGAGTTTTTAGTTCATGTGATACATCTGATATAAAACTTCTCCTCATCTCATCTATCTTAGATTTTTCTTCTATATCCTTTTCTAATTCCATATTCGTATTTTTTAATTGCTCTATTGTTGATTGAAGCTTATTAGAAAGTGTATTTATACTACTTCCTAACATATCTATTTCATCATTAGCATCAGATTGTTTGTATTTTCGACTAAAATCTAAATTTGACATTTTTTTTGCTATTTCATTTAATTCAACAATAGGTTCACTAAATCTGTTAGATACAAAAGATAGAACTATTCCACCTATTATAATTATAAAAAAGGCTGTTATTGATAAAAATTCATTTGAAATTTTTACACTTTCATCAATAGAGGCAACTGGCATTCTAATATATAGTTTATAATAATTATCCAAATTTGCTATAAGCATTATGTAATTAATATTTGTCTTGTTATCTTTAAATTTACTAATTGTATATTTTTCATTTTTCTTTAATATGTCATATTGTTTATTTACATCTTTGAAAAAAGAAAATACTATTTCTCCTAATGTTGCATAATAATCTTTATTTGAACTGTAAACACTTACATTTTCATTATTTCTTATTAATATGTCAAAATTATTATTAATTGCAATTTTATCTAGTTCTTCTGTTAAATTACTTTCATCATTTCCATCTTTATAATAATTATTTATTGTTTCATAAACATTTTGTAATCGATTCTCCTTACTGTATTCATAAAATTGTCTTAATACAAAATTATTTAAAAATATTAATGAAAGTACAATTACTATAACTATAATGCATAAAGAAAGAAATAATCTTGTTCTTATAGAATTAAACAATCCAATTTTGTTTTTCATAAAAAAAATTCATTCCTTCCTTTCTTTATTTTGAAAACATATAATAAATATAAAAATACTTCAAACATACAATAAATTTATATTTTAAAAATCTATTTTATTTCAAATTTATAACCTATACCTCTAATTGTTTCTATATATCTGCCTTTTTTTCCTAATTTATGTCTAATCTTTTTTATATGACTATCTATAGTTCTGGAATCGCCATAATAATCATAATTCCATACATTATTTAGAATTTTATCTCTTGAAAGAGCTATTTTTTCATTATCTAACAGATATTTTAAAAGCTCATATTCTCTTAAACTTAATTCTATAGGCTTTCCATCAACTGTTACAGTTCTTCCATTTTCGTCTATTACTATTCCATCATAATCTCTTACAACTTTTTTATCTCCATTTATCCTTTTAAGTATTGCTTCTATTCTTGCGACCAATATTTTTGGACTAAATGGTTTAGAAATATATTCGTCAACACCTAATTCGAATCCAAATAATTCATCTTGTTCTTCTCCTCTCGCAGTTAGCATAATTACTGGTACATTTGACTCATTTCTTATTTCTCTTAAAACTGTCCAACCATCTTTTTTTGGCATCATAACATCTAATAAAATTAAATTTATTTTATCTTTATTTTCATTAAATATATTAAGTGCTTCTTCACCATCTTTTGCCTCTAATGTATTATAATTTTCTTTTAATAAAAAATCCTTTATTAGTTTTCTCATTCTAAGTTCATCATCTACTATTAAAATAGTTATATTCTCCACTTTTTTATTCCTTTCTCTCTTTGTAATGCTCTATTATTATACAACTCATTTGTGAAGATATTATGAATTTTTTGTTACTATTTATGTTATTAAATCTTCTCTAAAATTATTTTTTTATTTCTATTGCTTGAAGATTATTTGCAAGTGTAATATTATTTCTGTCTATTAAATCTATTATACTTTTATTTACTTCTTCTTTTAAATCTAAAAATTCTGTATAATCTGCTGTGTTAAAATAAAATATTGTAGTCAAATTTAATCTATTTCCAACAACATCAGTAAAATGAACATTAATAGAGTCTTTCAAAACATTATCATTTTGATTTAATAAGCTTAAAATTTCATTTTTCAATAATTCAATTTTTCTTGTTTTTGTATCATTTACTAATTCTAAATTTAAGTAATATCTTCTTTTCCTTATTTCACTAGAATTTTCTATTTCAACTGAAGACATTATTGAATTTGGAATTTGTACTATACTATTTTCTAAAGTTCTTATTTTAGTGCTTCTAAATGTTATATCTTCAACTGTACCTGAATAATCTGAAACTGTAATATAATTTCCAACTTTAAATGGTTTATCCATAAAAATTATAATTCCACCGAAGTAAATTTTTTATAGTGTCTTGTGCTGCTAAAGTTAACACAACACTTCCTAATCCAAGACCTGTAATCAAACCACTTAAATCATAGTCAAGTTCAAGAAATACAATAAATGTAGCAACAATATATATTATTACTTTTATTAATCTAACTAACATTTTAATAGAATTATCGTTAAAATCTTTTGTACTTTTTTCTTCAATAGTTTTTACAAATCTTGATTTTTTAGTTATACTATTTGCAAAACTATTTGCTAGTGTAATTATTACTGCTATTTTATATATTTTAGTTACTACATTAATAAAGCTTTCTGCAAAGTTAAATGTTGTTTTTAAAAATAATATTGCTAAATATATCCCTGTAAGCTTAAAGAATATCTTTAACGGTGTGTAAAAGGCACTATTTTTTATTTCATTTGTATTCTTTTTTATGTTAAAAATTTTTATTATAATAAAAGAAAGCAAAGGACTAAAAATATCCAAAACTGCTATAATTAATATTGCTATAATTAAATCAATTGCCATTTCTTTACTAAAATTTTCTATAATATTTAAAATTAAATTCATATTTATAATCTCCCTATTTAATCTATTTTAAAAAGCGAATTATTAATGTTTTATATTTTTAAAGAGCGATTTTTTAACCGCTCTTTAAATTATGTCATATAATCTTTTAATTTTTTACTTCTACTTGGATGTCTTAATTTTCTTAGAGCTTTTGCTTCTATTTGACGAATTCTTTCTCTTGTTACATCAAACTCTCTACCAACTTCTTCAAGAGTTCTGGCTTTACCATCGTTTAATCCAAACCTTAGTCTTAAAACCTTTGCTTCTCTTGGTGTAAGTGTTGACATTACTTCTTCTAACTGCTCTTTAAGAAGTGTATATGCAGCTGCATCTTGAGGTGCAGGGCTGTCTTCATCTTGAATAAAGTCTCCTAAATGACTGTCGTCTTCTTCTCCTATTGGAGTTTCTAATGATACTGGATCTTGTGCTATTTTTTGAATTTCCATTACTTTATCTATTGGTAATTCAAGTTCTTCTGAAAGCTCTTCTGGGGTAGGCTCTCTACCTAATCTTTGTAATAAGTGTCTTGATGTTCTAATTAATTTATTAATTGTTTCTACCATATGAACTGGAATTCTTATAGTTCTTGCTTGGTCTGCAATAGCTCTTGTTATTGATTGTCTTATCCACCATGTAGCATAGGTACTAAATTTAAATCCTTTTTCATAGTCAAATTTTTCTACTGCTTTTATTAATCCCATATTGCCTTCTTGAATTAAATCTAAAAATAACATCCCTCTTCCAACATATTTTTTAGCAATACTAACAACTAGTCTTAGGTTTGCTTCTGCAAGTTTTTGTTTTGCTTCTTCATCTCCCTTTAGTATTTTTTTTGCTAATTCTAATTCCTGATCATATGTTAAAAGATCGATTCTTCCAATTTCCCTTAAATACATTCTTACAGGATCATCTATATTAATTCCTTCAAATGTATCATCTTGTGTTATTTCATCTAATTTTAAATCTTGAACTTCTTTTAAATCTTCTTCATCAGGTTCATCATCAAAATCATCTTTTAAAACATCAACTCCCATTTCTTCCATTGCATCAAATACTTTTTCTATTTCATCTGGAGATGTTTCGTCTAATTCTGTTGCAAGCTCTCCATAAGTTAGTTTTCCTTTTTCTTTTGCTTTTTTTATTATTTTGGCAACTTTTTCTCTTGCTTTATCTTCAACACTTTCAGAATTCTTTATATTTTCAGAAACTTCAATATCATCAGGTTGTTCATTTCTTTCTTTTTTTATTTTTTCCTCATTATTTAAATTTTCTTCTTTCACTTTTAATTCCTTCCTTTCTCTTGAATTGTTATCTTAATCTCGCTAATTTTAAAATTATGTTATTTAATTCTTCTCCTATTTTCCTTTTCTTTTCAATATCTTGTTCAAGAGAAGTTTCTTTTATAAGTTCATCACGCCTAATTTCAAGTTTTTCTTTTTCGTATTTTTTCAAAATATCTTGTATTGCCTTTTTATTATCTGTAATTCCATAATCCTCTGCCATTATAGCTGTTAAATGACTTTGAACATCTTCATCTTCTACTTTATCTAATATAGAACTAATATTATTATCTTCTTTTTCTAATTCTTCATACAAATATGCTACTATTTTATGGTTTAAACTATATTTAAAGTCATCTTCTTTCATATTTTCTTTTATAAGTTTGAAATTTTCTGGACTGTTTATCAAAATAGATATAATTGTATTCTCTCTTTGAATTATTTCCTTTGATACCTCATCTAATGTATTTTTTTCTCTAATTTTCGTTCTAACAGGCACTGACTTTTCCAAATTGTTTTGTTTAGATTTTCCTGAATATTGTAATTTGTTTACTTGTCCAAAAATTGCTTCCTTTGATATATTATATCCTTTTGATATCTTTTCTATGTATATTTCTTGCTCTATTGAATTATCAATTTTTGAAATTAATTTTGCAATTTCATTTAAAAATTTAACTTTATCTCCTGCAACTTCTAAATTTAAACTTTGCTGTAATATTTTTACTCTAAATTCTATTAAAGAAATTGCTTCATCTATGAGCTTTTTAAACCTTGCTGAACCATATTTTATAATATATTCATCAGGGTCTTTTGCACCAAGCATTTGAAGTACCCTAATATCTGTTCCCATATTTTGCATAACTTCCATTGCACGCATTATAGCTGTTTGCCCTGCACCATCTGAATCAAATCCTAAAATAACTTGTTCTGCATTTTTTCTAAGTAACCATCCTTGATTGGTTGTCAATGCTGTTCCAAGTGCTCCAACAACATTTTGCACTCCTCTTTGATGTAAAGATATAACATCCATATATCCTTCAACTATAAGTAACTTTTTATGTTCATATTTCTTTGCTACATTTAAACCAAATAAATGCTTTCCTTTACTATATACAATGTTTTCTGGTGAATTTAAATATTTAAACCTTTTGGCATCTCCTAAAACTCTTCCTCCAAATGCTATTACTCTGTTTCTAACATCTAAAATTGGAATCATAAATCTGTCTCTATAAAAATCTATGTATTTTCCGTCTTCATTTTTCTTAACTAATCCCGATTCCAATATTTCTTCATCTTCAAACCCTTCTTTTTTTAGTACTTTATATAATTCGTCATAATTTCCAGAAAAGCCCAAGTTATAATTTTCCAACGTTTCATTTGTTAATTTTCTTTGTTTTACATATTCTTGCCCTGCTTTAGATTCAGGCTTGTATAACCTTTTATGATAATAATCTGCTGCATATGAGTTAAGTTTATATATTTTTGCTTTTAATTCTTCTTTATGTGAATCTTCTCCATTTGTTAAAGTTGGAAGTTCTATATTGGCTCTTTCTGCCAAAGTTTCAATTGCTTCTTTAAAACCAATTCCCTCTATTTTGCTTATAAATGTAATCACATTTCCACCGAACTCCACATCCAAAACAATGGAATATTTGCCTGTCTGGTGAAACTGAAAAAGACGGAGATTTTTCATTGTGAAATGGACATAACCCAAAATAATTTCTTCCACTTCTTTTTAAATGCACGTACTGTGATATTACATCTACTATATCGTTACTTTCTCGTATTTCGCTAAGAATTTCATCACTATAACGCACCATTTTACCTCTCTCCAGTTTATTTTTTAATTTCCTATTAATATTATTATTCGACGAATTTTACATAATTCCTCCTTTTTTTGTCAATTTTGTTTAGAACTAAAAAAATCGTAATTAAAAAGTAGAGTGCTATGTTTTTATAATTAAAACACACACTCTTTTTGCAATTAAATAATATTATTATTGTAAACAGCTTTATATATTCCTTTTCCAATAAACTTTGATACTTTATCTACATATCTTTCATTAACAATATTTAAATCATAAATAGTCGTTTTTATACTAATATTTCCTATTTTTCCTTTATTTTTACTTAAAGCTAATCCCATAGTAATTGGAGTTTCATTAATAAAGATTTGACCTGATAATTCTTTGCAAGATATAGCTGTATCAATTGCTATAACAAATTTGTTTTTTATTTTAGAATAATTGTAAATTAAATCCCATTTACCACAAATATTATTATTAATATCTCCTAACACATTTTGATTTCCTACCTTGTCTTTCAAGTAACTTCCAACTAAAGGTCCAATACTATCCCACAATACTTTACTCGTCCCAATACATACAAATAAAATTTGTTTTTGATTTGCTTTTATTTTTCTTCTTAAAGTACTAACATATTCTTCAAACTCCAAATTTCAATCACCTATATTTTATATTTTGTAAAATCTTTAAATTTTATTACAAAATATTAAAAATAGAACTGATTATTTTAATTTTTAATGCCTAAAGAATTTATATTTGTCTCCTTTAGCCGTCATAGTTTTCATTGTCGTTCCTTTATATATATCATCTAATGGCAACCTAAAGTTTATCCAACAAGAATATCTTTCATCTTGATTATTTATTATATTTATTTTAAACTTTATTTTGCAATTTAAACTTTCTGTACTTATTCCTACTTTTTCTAAAATTGAGCCATCAAATACTAAACTATTATTTTCTTCCATTTTATAATTATTTAGTATATTATAATTTACATATTCTAAAGATATAGGGTTTGTACAGTCTGTATAAAATGTTGGCTCATCATAATTTGCATCATCATCTTCCTGATTTGTTTTCACCACATTAAACTTAAGGTCAGATGTTGTTCTACTTTCATTAACTGGCTGATTTAGACCAAAATTTAGTACATTTTTATATACTAAACTTTTTTCTCCGCTATTTCCTTCATCATCAAAACTTATATTGTCTATATAAAGCTCTTTGATTGTATTTTTATTTGATAGTTCTTCTCCATTGTTAATGTATATAGCTATATCTGTATATTGATAAATACTAAGGTCTTGTAAATTTTTCTCTTGACTGTAATCTATTGCGTTTGCACTATTACAAAGCATTATTTTTTCTATACTAAAAGTTGTTTCTTTATTGTTTTCATAAATGGTTTCATAATTTTTTGCTACATTATTTCTTAATATGTGTGCATGTATAAAATAACCATATATAAATGTTAATATTACCATTAAAATTAATAAAACTATAAGTACTACTTTTTTATTTTTTTCTATTATTTTTAATTTCATTACATCCTCCATTTTTATGAAGTATTTAGAATAAAAAAAGTAAAACTCCTACTAGAAATTTTACTTTTCTATAATTTTCAGCCTTTTTTACAATTTATTATATAAGTATTGAATATAACTAAATACTTTATCAGCCCATGCTTCATCACTTGCATATCTTATATTAACAGCTTTAAGTGTTGTTCCATTGTAATATGCTCCACTTGCTACAATTGAATCATTTATTAATGTTCCAGCTGTATGTAAATATTTTGTAGATAAAGCCTCAGCTACTGTATATATTGCATTTTCATAATCATTAAATGTTGTTGCTAAATTATATGGATCTCTGTCATTTGCATTAAATCCAAATAAATTACTTTTATCCATAGCAAGTTTTGATGTTCCCCATGCACTTTCATGAATACCTATAGCTGCTAAAAATATTCCATTTATTTTATATTTTTGCTCTGCATTGTAAAAAACTTCTGCATTTTGCTCAAAAATTTTGTTTTTATCACTTAAATTTCCTGATAATACTGTTTTAAAATCACTTAATGTTAATCCACTTGGAACACTTAAGTCCATATCAATATTTACATTGTTTTTAAGTGTTGCAATTCTATTTTGTTCTTTAATTAACGGTGTAACTGTCTCAGATGTAATATAGGTTGTTTTTAAATATCCTTCTTGTCCATTATATATTACTTTTATCCACTCGTCTCCTGCTTCTTTTATTGTTACATTTAAATATCTTGGAACCTGACATATAGTTGCAGATTCATCTGTCTTGTCTTCTTTTAAATCCTCTGCCTCTAATAAATACATTTGGTCATCTATATGTACATTAAATTTCTTTAAAAATTCAGAAGTTCCTTTATATATAATTTGATTTACTACTTCTTCTAATGTTATACTTTCTACTATTTCTTCATTTACTATTTCGTTGTTTACGTATTCTTGAAGTGCAGTTACTTGAATTTTTCCTACCTTTCCTTCTTGTTTTATTTGTTCTTCATCTTTTGGTAAATTAGGGTTGTCCTCATATTCTGTTTTAAAAGCTACATCTCTTTGCTCATTTACCATTTTTTTGTCTGAGCCTGTATTTGTTAACATTATTTGGATTACATCAACTGCTTTTTGATTTTCTTCAAAAGCGACTACAGTTTCATCTTTTTCTTTATTATCATTAGTAGCAAATATATTATTTTTAAAGAAAGATATTAATAATCCAATTATCACTATTACTATGAAGAACCATACAATACTAAATTTTATTACTATTGTTCCCTTTTCTGTTTTATTCATTGATTTTTTCAATCCTTTCCTATTTTGTTTACAAAAACATATAGGTATAAATTCTCAATTACTATAATTTAATTATTAAAATCTACCTGCTCATATATAATATACTATAATCCTGCTTTATTGTCAATGTAATCATTTACCAAAATTTTCAAAACTGCTGCAACTGGCACAGCTAGAAACATTCCTATTACTCCAAAATAAGCTCCACCGACTGTTATTGCAAATACTACTAATAATGGACTTATTTTTAAGGAATCTCCCATTATTTTTGGATTAATTATGTTTGCATCTATTTGTTGTAATATAATTATAACAATTAACAAAATAACTGCTTTTGAAAATCCAGCTGTTATTAAAGTAATTAAAGCTGCCATTCCTACAGCAAATATTGCTCCAAAATAAGGTATCATGTTAAATAATCCTATTGTAAATCCAAGTAGCGAAGCATATTTTACGTGTAAAATGTGTAATGCAATTGTAGCTAATACTCCAACAATTATCGCATCAATAAATTGACTTGAAATAAATTTAAAAAATACTCCGTTTGAATTGTTAAAATATTTTTCTATATATTTATATTGATTTTCTTTAAGTATTGCTTTAAGTAATTTTTTAAAGTATTTTAATATTTCATTTCTTTCTGCTAATATATATACAGATGCAACTATTGCAACAATTACATCGAAAATTCCTCTTGCAACTCCTACTACACTTTTTACATATCCAAGTATTCTATCAACACTTAAATATTTTTGGAAATCAAAATTTTGTATTTCTTTTAAAGCTGTATAAACCTTTTCAGATTTAAAAAATGAATCATCTGGTAAATTATTATATGTTTCAATTGTTTTAGTATAATATGATTGTAAATTACTTATTAATTCATTTACACTTTCTATTAAAACAGGTAAAATAAAGTTTATTATTATTATTAAAATTAGAATAGTAATAACATATGTCGTAAGGATTGCCCATCTTCTTGCATTTTTTCTAATAATTTTTTTTCTTGATTTTTGATATGCTTTCTCTATTTTATGTTCAGGTATATATAGTAAATATGCTATTAATAATCCTGCTAAAAATGGTGAGATTACTGATAAAAAATTTGATATAAATCCCCCTAAATATCCTATACTATCTAATGCTTTATATATTACAATTAATACTGTTCCTAATGCTACTAAAAAAATCCATGTATGCCAATGATTCTTTATTTCTTTTCTCATAAGTTTTTCATCCTTTCTATATTTATTTTCTATATATCGATTTCCAATCCTACTGGGCAATGGTCACTTCCTAAAATATCTGAATAAATCTCAGCTTCATTAATTTTGCCTTCTATGTCTTTAGAAACTATAAAATAATCTATTCTCCAACCAATATTTTTTTCTCTGGCTCTTCCCATATATGACCACCAACTATAAGTGTCTCTTTTTTCAGGATATAAATATCTATATGTATCTGTAAATCCACTATTTAAAAGTTCTGTCATTTTATTTCTTTCTTCATCTGTAAAGCCTGCATTATGCTTATTGCTTTGTGGATTTTTTAAATCTATTTCTTTATGAGCAACGTTTAAGTCTCCACACATAATTACTGGTTTTTTCTTATTCAAGTTTAATAGATATTTTCTTATTTCGTCCTCCCAAACTTGTCTATAATCAAGCCTTTCTAATTCTCGTTTTGAGTTTGGTGTATATATATCTACCATATAAAATTTCTCAAATTCAAGAGTTATTACTCTACCTTCTTTGTCATGCTCCGAAATTCCAATACCATATGATACTGATTCTGGTTCTTTTTTCGTAAATATTGCTGTTCCTGAATATCCTTTTTTCTCTGCGCTGTTCCAATATGAAAAATAATTATTAAATATTGGTGAATTTATAGTATCTTGTACTTCTTTTATTTCTTCGCTTTCATTTATTTGCATTTTTGTTTCTTGCAAACAAAAAATATCTGCATCTATTTTACTAAAAAAGTCCTCAAATCCTTTTTTCATACATGCTCTTATTCCATTTACATTCCATGATATAAGCTTCATTATAGGCTTTTTTCCTTTCTTTAAAATGTGTTATATACTATATTTTTATCGAATCTATTATTTATAAAATATTATAACATAGCACTTTTTAAAATTCAATAAAACCAAAAAATATTACCAAAATAATAATAAGTTTATATTATCCAATAAAAAAATAAATTTCATTTTACTTGAAAAAGTAAAATGAAATTTATTTTTTTATTGGATTTCAACTGGTAAATATTTTACTCCCCATGCCAATGCTTCACTATGAGAGTTTACATAAACATCTATTCTGTTTCCTTTTATTGCTCCACCTCTGTCTTCAACTACATATGTTTTTCCATTAATATTTAATTTTGTTCCATATGGCAAATTAGATGGTGCAGCAACTGTCCTACCTGCCATAGCTCTCGTTCCTGACGCTGTATATCCATTTGCATGTGAACCACAACATTTTTTACATGAACAATATGCTGTTACTTTATATACTTTTACAGAACCGGAATTTTGTGAAGTACTTGCAGTTCTTGAAGATATGCTTGATCTTGAAGATACTGTTTTTGATTTTACTTGTATAATTTTATTTACTGGTTCTTGTAATATTTCTTCTGATATTTTAGTTCTTTCTATCTCAATATCATTTTGGTATTTTACCTTGTAAGTAACTAATTTTTTTCCTTCTACACCTTCTTGCAAAACTTTATTTTTAGTATCTTCACTTCCATTTGATATATCTTTTGTAACTGTTTCAAATGGAATAGCTTCTTCTACTGTTTCAATCTTTTCTGTTATAGTACTATATGCATCTAAAATTGAATCTAAAGTCATTTCAATTCCACTTTCTGATACTTTTGCGACTTCTACTTCTTGCTCTGATTTATCAGAAATTTTTATGGTTTTACTTGATGAAATTTCTTCGCTTAAACCTGGAGTTACTTTTTCGTTATCTTCTAATATAATATTGTTATCGTTTAATA
The DNA here is from genome assembly GCA_947631225.1 of uncultured Clostridia bacterium. Classification (GTDB taxonomy): domain Bacteria; phylum Bacillota; class Clostridia; order TANB77; family CAG-508; genus CAG-269. Next base: position 2,425 of record CANRKM010000007.1, on the reverse strand, counting down.
TTTCTTTAACACTCGTTTTTGAAGTAAGTACTGTCATTTCATAGCCATTTGATAGCTCAATTTTCACAGTATTTATACCAGTTGTTACTGCCATAACTCCTACTCCTGAAAGTAAGATTAAAATTAGGCAAATGATAATAATTTTTATCAAAGAAAATTTGCTTTTGTTTCCTTTTTGCATAAAAATTTGATACCTCCTTTAACAACAATTACTATTATAGCATACATTCTTGATTTTGTCAAATTTGGAAAATTTTATCTTTTTTTTCTTTTTTATTTGTGGTTACTATATTATATGATTTGGTATCTTATTTTATGAAAAAATTTTTTGTAGCAAAATTTAGACCTTGTCTGAAGACAATCTCTGTCTGAGATAGATTTCTAATAAAACCTTTGTGCAATTTCTGCTAGCCATTTTATAGCTCTTTTCTTTGACCTTATAGTTTTGTATTTTCTCATAACCCATTTGATAAGAATTGAATTAAAATAATCCAATATCTTATTAACCTCTGACTTGTGATAATGTGTGTAATAATTTATCCATCCTTGTATTTTGCTATTAAACATATTGGCTATATCAGATAATGATTATTACTGTTTCAGACTATGAAAATGATGAAACTCCTTTTGTAGTAGAAGTAAAAAATACTGGAATAAAAGTAGCTTAAAAATATAATTTTATAGAGAAAAAGGCTTAAGCGATATTTCACTTAAGCCTTTTTAGTGTATTTACACAACTTTTTCTATAGTCTCACTTTATTTTAAATAAAGAACAACCCTAAAACCAATATCAATACTCATATCTTCATTTCGCTTTCCACTACCGCGTCTGTATATTATTTGTCGAGAATTTCCCATGTCATAAAAACCTCCACCACGAACAACTCCAAACTGTGCACCACTAGATTCTTTAATAATATCTTTGTTATGATTTCCAACTTCAGTTGTCCATTCCCACATGTTTCCAGCCAAATCGTATATATTTTTGATTCTAGTATTTTCAGAACCACCAGATGCTATTTCATATAAATTACAAGTTTTAGTTCCATCACGACTATCTACTCTTTTCGTTCCATTTATATAAGTAGATGCTTTTACAGTACTAAAAGTATTATCTATTACAGAAAATTTATGTTCAGCAAATAAGCCATCAATCGTTATTGTTGAATTTAAATAATTTCCATAAGTTGTTGAATCTGTTAGTCTTAAACCAACATTACTATCGTCTTTTACCCATTCTATTATTGTGTCCCAAGCATAACTATCTATTAATTGACTATTTACACTTATATTTGTTTCATACATTTTTGATGACAATATTTCAGCTGACTTTTGTGTTATCATATTCCAGCACGCATTATTCCTTTTACTTACTGGTACATATAGTTCTATATTTTCTCTATCAGTACCATACTTATAATTGTTACTTTCATTAGGATAGAAAGGTGCACTTTCTGGCAATCCAGCCTCGTATCTTGCTACATAAAACCCACCATTTTGCTTTACACTCTCTATGTTTCCCCCATCATCAATCCATATCCATCCAGTATCTCCATTGCCTTCTTTACCATAACCATCTTTATCATATTGATATTGATTTTCAATATAGTTACTTTGAGTTCTCCAGTATTTTCCTGGATTACCTTTTTTTTCTTCATTAATGCCAATATTACCATAATAAACATCTTCGTATTTTATTACATCACTTTCTCCACATGGTATCCAAACAAATTCATTTCCATCACTATCAATAATTACTAATCCATCTTCTACTGTATTTTCTCCTTCGACTTGGCTTACAGCAAAACCAGATGGTATCGTTACTTTTTCTCCATTTTTATCTTCATATTCTGTATTTTCAAAATTCATTGCTGCTTCTGCCATTGAAAATTGCCTTTGTTCCTCAGTTTTTGCTTCATTTGTTTTTTGACTCGCATCTGTTGCTCGATTTAAAATTCCATTTTCTCCTACAACCATTGAAATACTTACACCGAGCGAGAATTAGCAAAACTATAATTGTTACAACTAATGCAATTAAGGTTATTCCTTTGTTTTTTATTTTTTTCAAATTTTTTTTCCTCCTTCAAATTTTTGCTTTATATACTTATTGTAGTACTCTATTCACTTCTAGCAAAATTTTTTTTATTTTTTAATTTTTGAAAAGTTATCTTTTAACTAAATATTGTTCCCATCTATTTTATCAGCCCTCCCCTATAATGTAAAAACTTCACAAAATTAACATTGTATTTTCCTTAAGTTATTTACTTAATGATATCTGATGTTTGTATTTTATACTAAAAAATATATAAAGTCAAGCAATTTTGTCATTTTTTTATATCAAGAAAAAATTAGTAGATTGTAAAAGTAAAATATAGTTTATCACTTTCTCAATATATTTTACTTTTACAATGAGCTAAATGTAAGA
>CANRKM010000006.1 GCA_947631225.1 uncultured Clostridia bacterium | reverse complement strand
TTTTCATACAGATTTGTGCCTTTCGTAGACGTAGCGAAGCGAAGGCAAGAAAGGAATGATAGTAAAAATGAAAATATTAATAAAAAATGCAAATTTAATATCAATGGACTTAAAGAAAGAAAAAATGCAAAAAAATATAGATATATTAATAGAAAATAATAAAATAAAAAAAATAGAAAAAAGTATTCAAGAAAAAGCAGACAAAATAATTGATGCTAAAAACAAAATTGTAATGCCTGGATTAATTAATACTCATTGCCATGTACCAATGAGTATATTTAGAGAAACAGTAGATGGACTAACAACTCAAGACTGGTTAACACAAAAAATATGGCCTATGGAGGACAAATTAACAAATGAAGATATTTATTATGCGTCAATGTTATCATATATAGAAATGATATACACAGGATGTACTACAGTAAATGACATGTATTTTATGCAAGAAGAAATAGTAAAAGCAGCATTAGATACAGGAATAAGACTTGAAGTTTCAAGAACACTTATGGATTCTGACGGAAAGGGTGACCAAAAACTTAAAGAACTAGAAGAATTTATAGATAAATATAAAAATAAATATGATTTAATTTCTTTAAATGTAGGAATTCATGGTTTATACACAAATAGTGAAGAATATATAAAAAAAGGTATTGAAATAGCTAAAAAGAACCATCTTAAAGTAAATATGCATTTTTGCGAAAACTCTCAAGAAGTAGAAGACATAAAAGAAAAGTATAATGTAAAAAGTGTGTTAGATCCATTAGAAAAATATTTTAAAGATGTGCCATTAATTTTAGCACATTCTGTAAAATTAACAGATGAAGAAATTGAAAGACTTTCAAAGCTAAACGTTTCTATCGCACATTGTCCAGTAAGTAACCTAAAATTAGGTTGTGGAATTGCTAAAGTTTCTAAAATGCTAGAAAAAAATATTTGTGTATCATTAGGAACAGATGGACAGGGAAGTGGAAGCAATTTAGATATGTTTGAAGAAATGAAATTTTCTGCACTTTTGCAGAAAGGAACATTGGAGAATCCAGAAGCAATGCCAGCATACGAAGTTTTAAAAATGGCTACCATAAATAGTGCAAAAGCATTAAGTTTAGAAGATAAAATAGGATCTATAGAAGAAGGAAAACTAGCAGATTTAATAATTGTAAACTTAGAAAATGTACCGTATGCAAGGCCATATAACAATATTTTAGCAGAACTTGTTTATAATACAAAAGGGGAAAATGTTGAAACTACAATTATAAATGGAAAGATATTAATGGAAAACAAAAAAATTTTATTAAAATTTAGTCCAGAAGAAATTTATAAAAAATGTGAAGATATAATAAAAAGAATAAGTTAAATAAATTATTAAAAAAATCAATAGCAATTAGAATAAGAAAAGCTTAAATATAATTAAAGCGAGTATAATTAAAATAAGAAGAACTTAAATATAATTAAAATAAAAAAATAATTGATATAAATAAAACTAAAAAATAGAATAGTTGTTAAAATTAAAAGAAATAGTCTACATTTGTAGAATATTTCTTTTTTTCTACAATAAGAAAAGACAAACTTTTTAACTTAAAGCTGTTAAAATATAAACCAAGGTGAGATAATGACAGTTTATATTGATATATTATTTTTAGAAAATTTTATTTTGAATTTTATTATTTTATATGCAACAGGCTTAATTTCGAAAAACAAAATAAAAATTTTAAAAATAAGCTTAGGAAGCATACTTGGAGCCGTTTATGTTATAATTACATATCTTATAAAAAATAAAGTATATTTAAATATTTTATTTAAGCTTATATTATCAATAGTTATAGTATACATATCTTTTGCACCAAAGAGTCTAAAAGAAATGTTAAAAATGATAATTTTATTTTATTTAACATCTTTTGTATTTGGTGGAGCAGCATTAGGTGTAATATATATGATAAACTCTGGAAAAATATCAATACAAAACGGAGTAATTATTGGAAGTTATACATTAAAAACAATATTTGTAGGAGCAATAATAGCATTTGTAGTTACAATTCTTGCATTCAAATTTGTAAAAACTAAGTTATCTAAAAAAGATTTATTTTGTAACATCATAATAGAAATAAATGAAAAGCAAATAAAAACTAAAGCAATGATAGATACGGGAAATTTGCTTAAGGAGCCAATTACCAATATACCAGTAGTAGTTGTTGAACATACTTTATTAAACGAAATTATACCTAAAGAAATTTTAGAAAACATAGATAACATATTAGCAGGCAATTTTGAGAATATTCCTGAAGAAATACAAAATGAATATATGCTAAAACTTAAAGTTATTCCATTTACATCTTTAGGAAAACAAAATGGGATGCTACTTGGTATAAAAGCGGAAGGACTAATGGTAGAAGAAGATAATGAAGTAAAAGATGTAGATAAAGTAATAATTGGAATGTACAACAAAAAATTAAGTAGAAAAAACGAATATAGTGCTTTGTTAGGATTAGATATGTGTCAATAGGGACGTCCTTTTTTGACATATTTTTATCGGTGTACTCCAAATGAATAGATCTTGGTGGAACACATGTGGTGTAAGCAATTAAAAGGAGGAAATAGTATGAATATTGTAGATGTATTAAAAAATAATATAAATACATTATATGTAAAATATATAAAAAATGAGGAGGTATTTGAAGAACCCATTTTTTATATAGCAGGGGCACAGACCCTTCCGCCACCTTTGCCAGAAGAAGAGGAACAGTATTACATAGAAAAATTAGCTGATGAAGATAATTTAGAAGCAAGGCAAGTTTTGGTAGAGAGAAATTTAAGGCTTGTTGTATATATAGCAAAAAAATTTGAAAATACAGGAATAGGAATAGAAGACTTAATATCAATAGGAACAATAGGTTTAGCAAAGGGAGTAAATACTTTTAAAGCTGATAAAAATATAAAGCTTGCAACATATGCTTCAAGATGTATAGAAAATGAGATTTTAATGTATTTAAGAAGAACGAATAAAATAAAAGGAGAAGTTTCATTAGATGAACCTTTAAATAAAGATCCAGATGGAAACGAACTACTCCTTTCAGATATATTAGGTACAGAAGGAGATGTAACTTCCAGAAATATTGAAGATGAGGTAGATAAAAGTTTGCTTAAAGCTTCGATAAATAAGTTAAATGCTAGAGAAAGAGATATAATGGAAATGAGATTTGGTTTAAAAAATGGAGGAAATGAAAAGACTCAAAAAGAAGTAGCAGACGAACTGCGGAATTTCACAAAGCTATATTTCAAGACTAGAAAAGAAAATAATAAAGAAAATGAAAAAAGAAATAATGAGTAAGACTCGGGTGAAAAACAGTTATATATTTTTAATTTATAATTAGGATTTAGTATGAATTTCGGTTGAACTTTTTTACTTCATATAATAATTGTCGAATTGTGTCGAAAAGATTGTAACAAATTATTGAAAATAATGTTGCAAAATTTAAAATTTGTAGTATAATAAAAATATAAGTGAGGAATTCATATATTTCACCTCAAGGTGATAAATCTAGATAATTTAAAAATTATCAAAAAATCCGACATGTTGTGGCATGTCGGATTTTTTTCTACCCGTGAAAAACATCAAAGATAGATTTCAGTACTTTAACAATTTCATAAACAATTTTCAAAGAGTCTAAAAATTTATGTAATAGTTTAGAAATTTTATTTGTACTTTTTCTCTTGTGTTTGGAGGAGTTCATAAATTTCACCTCCTTTCCAAGGTAAAAACCTTAATCTATATTATATTACATAAAAGTTGCAAAATTTGTCGAAAAAAGGGGGGAAAATAAAAACTTTTAGTAAAAGTTGCTATTTCTTACAATTTGTAGTAAAATATAGATATTATAGAAAGAAGGGAGAAAAGCGTATAATATAACTAAGAGATTTATACGCATTATACAAAAATGAAACTAGAAGAATTTGACTATTTATTACCAGAAGAATTAATAGCACAAGTACCAATAAAGCAAAGAGATATGTCAAGACTAATGGTATTAGATAAAAAAGAGCAAAAAATAGAAAACAAAGTATTTAAAGATATAATAGACTATTTAGAGCCAGGGGACTGCTTAGTAAGAAACAACACAAAAGTAATTCCAGCAAGACTATATGGCAAAAAAGAAACAGGAGCAAATGTAGAATTTGTATTATTAAATAGAATAGAAGCAGACACATGGGAAACAATTGTAAAACCAGGAAATAAATTAAAACCAGGTACAAAAGTAATATTTGGAGAAGGACTGCTAATTGCAGAAATATTAGACATAATGGAAGGTGGAACAAGAAAAGTAAAATTTAGTTATGAAGGAATTTTTAATGAAATATTAGACAAAATAGGTTTAATGCCACTTCCACCATACATACACGAAACATTAAAAGAAAAAAATAGATACCAAACAGTATATGCAAAATATGATGGGTCAGCTGCAGCACCAACAGCAGGGTTACACTTTACAGATGAATTATTAAGCAAGATAGAGAAAAAAGGAGTAAATATTGCAAATGTAACTTTACATGTTGGAATAGGAACATTTAGACCTGTAAAAGAAGAAAACATAGAAGACCATAAAATGCATACAGAACATTTTTATATAAAAGAAGAAGATGCAAAAAAAATAAATGAAGCAAAGCAAAATGGAAAAAGAGTAATTGCAGTAGGAACAACATCATGCAGAGTATTAGAAACAATAGCAGATGAAAAAACAGGATTAGTTATTCCTCAAGAAGGAGATACTGGAATATACATATATCCAGGTTATAAATTTAAATGTATAGATGCTCTAATTACAAATTTTCATTTACCAAAATCCACATTACTAATGTTAGTTTCAGCATTAGCAGGAAAAGATTTTGTTTTAGAAGCATATAAAAAAGCAGTAGAAGAAAAATATAGATTTTTCAGCTTTGGAGATGCAATGTTTATAAAATGATCTTCGAAAAGGGTATATTTTTTAAAATGAAGATCTGTTCCAAAACGTAAAAATTAAGGAGATTTAAGAACCATTTCCAGATGAAAAAAAGAAAGGAGTTTTGTATGAATCCAAATGAACCATTGGCATACAGAGTAAGACCAAAGACATTAGAAGAATATGTTGGACAAGAACATATTCTAGGAAAAGATAAACTATTATATAGAACAATAAAAGCAGATAGATTATCTAGCCTTGTTTTGTTTGGTCCACCTGGATGTGGTAAAACTTCTTTAGCAAAAGTTATAAGTGAAACTACAAAATATAAATTTTATAAAATAAATGCAGTAACAAGTGGAGTTTCTGATATAAAGGCAGTTATAGAAGAAACCAAAAATTTTATGATTAATCCAACTGGAAAAGCAATTCTATTTATAGATGAGATACATAGATTTAATAAACTTCAGCAAGATGCACTTTTACCATATGTAGAAAATGGAACAATAATTATGATAGGAGCAACTACTGAAAATCCATATTTTGAAGTTAATAAAGCTTTAATTTCTCGTTCTATGGTAGTAAAGCTAGAACCTTTAAATGAAGAGGACATATTTAAAATTTTAAAAAATGCAATTAAAAATCCAGAAGGGCTTGGAGAATACAATATAAATATAGAAGAAAGTACTTTAAAAAAATTAAGTATAATATCAAATGGAGATGTAAGAACATCTTTAAATGCTTTGGAAATTGCAGTATTAACTACCCAGATGGATTCTAAAGGTACAATAAATATAACAGATGAAGTTATAAAAAATTGTATTCAAGAAAGAAAGCAAGTATTTGACAAAAATGGAGATTCCCATTATGATAATATTAGTGCATTTATAAAATCTATGAGAGGTTCAAATCCAGATGCAGCAATTTTATATTTAGCAAGAGCATTAAATGCAGGAGAAGACCCAATGTTTTTAGCAAGAAGAATTGTAATTGCAGCATCAGAAGATGTTGGTATGGCAAATCCAAATGCATTAGTTGTTGCAAATTCCGCAATGCAAGCAGTAAATATGGTAGGTATGCCAGAGGCAAGAATTATTCTTGCAGAAGCAGCAGTATATGTTGCAACTTCAAAAAAATCTAATGCTTCATATTTAGCAATAAACAAAGCTTTAGAAGATGTACAAAATATGGATACAGGAGAAATACCAATGCACCTAAGAAATGCACCAGTTAAAGGTATGGAAAATTTAGGATATAGCAAAGGGTATTTATATCCACATGACTTTCCAGGGCATTTTGTAGAACAAGAGTATTTGCCAGACAAAATGAAAGGAACAAAATATTATATAAAAGATGAAAATTGTGTGCAATAAGCTATATGAAAAATGCATGCAGTAATTTATATAAAAAAGAAAGCTATATTACCGAAAAAAATGTAAAATATGTTATTACAATTAAAAATATAGTAAAAAAGGAAGGTGATTTATTATGGCAAAGGATAGAAATATAACTAATGAACAAATATTATATGCTTTAATTGCGTCATGTAAAGATGATGCAAAAAAAAGTGTTAATAAAAAAATTATAGTAAATGAGAGTGAATGTAGACAAGTAGGATATTTTGCTTATACAGAAAAAGACACTGGGAAAAAATGGAATGGTCCAATTTTTTTTATAAGCGAGATACATGATGGAAAATTATTTAATATAATTTATGATGCAAGAGGAAATGTTTTAGCATCTCAAAGTGAAGAAAATGGAATGAAGCTTGAAACAGCCAAAGACATTAAAATAGATGAAGAATTATTAAATAAACAATTAAAACTAGAAAGAAGAAAAAATGAAAGACAAGTACGAAATGACGATGATGAGGCTTTAGGTTCACAAAAAGGTGGAGAGGAAAGAGATTTAGCAGAAAAGGAACATGAAGAAAAGACACAAGGAAAAGAAAAATCTAAAGAAGACAAGGGCAAAGATGGTGTTTCTCCAAATATAGTATCTAATTTAGCAAATGAAATTAGTATTAATAATAATTTCAGAATAAGCTTAGAAGAAGTTATAAATGGTACCTATTTATGGGATATTTTAAATTTAGAAGAAAAATTAAAAGGAAGAATGCCAGATAATATAAATGAAAAAATATTTAGAACAGGATATTTAACTGCAGTTGATTCAGCAACGCTTACTGCAAAAGATGGTAAGCCAAGGGCTACACAAGATACTCTACTTGTAACATCATTAGATGGAAAAGTTAAGGTAGAATTAGATGAAACAATTATAAAACCTATGGACCTAGGAAGTAGTCAGGATAAACAAAGAGCAGAGCAAGATAGAATACGTTATGAAGATGGAGAAGAAGCGAAAAAGCCAGCAAATAATCTTAATACAAGAAGAACATCTTTGTTTCAAATACCTAATGTAAATGAAAGATATGCTGTTAACGAGAATTGGTATTTAGGAGTAGATTATAGTAATGCTTGGGTAAATGAATCTAGAATACCGGAAAATGGAAATAGAAAAGAAATATCTTTTGTACAAGCATCAAGAGATAAATCTTATCATGATAGAGAGGAATTAGTTCAAGGCGAAGATGTTGTAGAATATCAATTAGATCCAGTAAGTGAAGGAGAAAGAAGTGTTGGACGTGAAGAAGAAAGAAAACAAGATGAAAAATTAGCAGCAAGAGATGCAAATGAAGCAAAAAATGAATCACGAAGCCATGAAAATAGCTTGCTTGAAAAATGTTATGAAACTTTACCAGACTTGAAAGAATATTATAATGAAAGAGATATATTAAGTAAAATAGATGAATATCATAAAACAATGAGTGATGAAGAAGTTATAGAGCAAATAGGTCAAGATTTAGAATATGCAAAAGATTTTGAGCATGACCAACCTTCAATAGACAGATATGGAAAAAGATAAAATATATTACAAAATAAAAAATATCACATATACAAAAAAGCATTTTTAGAAAGGAATGAACCTTATAATGGAAGAAAATATAAAAGGTACAATAGAAGCAATACTCTTTGCTTGCCGGAAGGGAAGTAAATATAAACGAATTGTGTTTAAGTTTGGAAAAATCTAAAGAAGAAATAGAAGAAATAATAAAACAGATGAATCTTGAGTATGAAGACAAAGAAAGAGGAATAGAAATAGTAAAAGCAGAAGATAATTTCCAACTTGCTACAAAGAAAAAGTATTATGATTATATTTGTAAAATAATAGATAAAAGAAATAAGCCTAAACTTTCAAATGCGGCATTAGAAACACTTTCCATAATTGCATATAATCCAAGAATATCAAGAGCAGAAATAGAAGCAATCCGTCGGGGTAAATGTTGATGGAACAATGTATAAGCTTTTAGAATATGGGTTAATTGAAGAAGCAGGAAAGTCAGATTTACCTGGTAAGCCAATGTCATACAAAACAACCAATGAGTTTTTAAAAATGTTTGGTTATAAAACTTTAAAGGATTTGCCTGAACTTCCGAGGTATAAATTAGACTCTAACAAGCAAATAGTAATTGATGAATTAATAGAAGATGAAGAACAAACAAATTTAAATGAAGAATAATAAAGTAGAATAGTAGATTAAAATGAAGACAATCAGTCAAACTTAAATGAATAAAAGAGGAGGACTAAAAATGAGATTATCTAAAACAGGATATGGTGGAATGAAATTAAACAACATAGATGAAATGTATCCAGGTCAAAGCATATTAATTCAAACAGGTCAAATAGTACAATATGGTGCTGGGATATTTGGATATAATACAATTCCACTATTAGTAAAAAGAAATATAGAAAAAATAATCGTAAAAACATTAAATAAATATGGATGTATAGAAGTATTACTTCCAATATTACAACCAGACACAATATGGAAAAATTCTGGAAGATATGATTCATATGTAAATGATGGGACAATGTTAATTACAGAATCGAACAAAGGAACATTTTGCTTAGCACCAACAGGTGAAGAGGCAATGCTTGAATTTGCAAGAGAAAAATTAAAAACATATAAAAGTTTGCCAGTAACATATTACCAAATTGGGGAAAAATTTAGAAACGAAATAAGAACAAGAGGATATTTACTTAGAGGAAAAGCATTTACAATGCTGGACGCATATAGTTTTGATATAGATGAAGCCTCAATGGTAAAATCATATGATAATGTAAGAAAAGCATTTATAGAGATATTTGAAAAGTTAGGACTAAAAGCTATTCCAATAGTTGCAGACAATGGGGCAATGGGAGGAAAAAAATCAGAAGAATTTATGATTATATCAGACCAAGGGGAAGACAAAATTTTATATAATGAAAAAACTGGAATAGGGTTAAATACAGAAATATTAGAAAGAGAAGATTACGAAGAATATTTAAAAAATGAATATGAAATAGAAGACATATCAGGATTTAAAGAAATAAGGACAATGGAGTTAGGACACATTTTCCAACTTGGTACAAGATATTCAAAAATGATGAATGGAAAATACATAAATAAAGATGGAAAAGAAGAATTGTATTATATGGGATGTTATGGAATAGGTGTAAGTAGAACTTTAGCAGCAATTTATGAACAAAATTTAGTAAAAGACAAAAATGGAGTACCTTGTGGATTTGTTTTGCCAAAAGCAGTTGCACCATATAAGTTACAAATTGTAGTAAAACAAGAAGATGAAGAAAAAGCAAAATTAGCAAATAAATTATATGAATATTTACAAGAAAATAATATAAATGTAATTTTAGATGATAGACAAAATTTATCAATTGGTGCAAAAATAAAAGATGTAAAAATTCTTGGAACACCTTTTATGGTTGTAATAGGAGATAAACAAAAAGGTGAAGAAATAGAACTAGAAAATATTTTAACAGGAGAAAAAACAAAAACTACAATTCAAGAATTAGAAAAATTATTATAATGTTATAGTTGACAGCTTACACAGTTGAAATAATAAAATTTAAATAAAGAACGCTGGAATGCTTTTTTGTCAGAAATTCTTAATTTTTTTTATGGAAAGCGTTCACTCTTGCAGTGGAAGGGTGCCATAAAAAAGATTTAGAATTTCTAAACAAAAGCAAATGACAAAGTTTCTTTATTTAAATTTTATTATTTCAACTGTGTAAGCTCTGAACTATAGATAGTATATTTTTTTTAAAATAGTAAGAAAAAATCTTGCTATTTTTTTTAGTTTATTATAAAATATTGTAGCAAAAGAAGGTGAGAATATTGAATATAAATAAAGATGGAAAAGTTTTATATTTTTCAGATGAAGAAATAGACAATGAAACAAATGGTCAAAAAAAGGTTTTTGTAACAAAAAGAATAAATGGTAAAGAAAGTCATGTAAAAGTAAAAGAGAGTACTCCAAAAGCAAATAATAAACAAGAAAAGATAGAAGAGAAAAAAGACTATTATTCTAATAATGAAATAATAATTTCATTAAAAAATAACGAAGTAAAAAAACAAAATATAAAAGAAAATAAAAGAAAAGAACCAAAGCATTATGAGAAAACTGAACCACAAAATAGGAAACTTAATAAAAATAAGAAAAAAAATAAAAAGGAAAAATCTAAAAAAATTATGGTCACAGTATTTAGTATAATAATATTAAGTGCAATAATTATAGTTTTTTCTTTAACAGCCCCAATATTTAATATAACAAATATAAAAATAGAAGGAAATGAAAAAGTTGCAAGTGATACAATTATAAGTTTATCTGGTTTAAAAAAAGGAGAAAATATATTTAAATTTAACAATTCAATTATTGAAAAAATAAAAGAAAATGCATATATACAAAGTGTAAAAATATCGAGAGAATTGCCAGGAACAATAAATATTAAAGTTGAAGAAAGAAAAATAAAATATCAAATAAACTTAATAAATAGTTATGTATATATAGATAAAAATGGTTATATTTTAGAAAACTCAGCAGAAAAAAAACAAGTACCAGTTATAGCACGGTTTAAATACAGATGAAACGGAATTATTAAATCAAAAAAGACTTAATATAGAAGATTTAGAAAAATTAAATGATGTTTTAAAAATAACAGATTCAATAAAAATAATACAAAATGATGACTTAATAACAGAAATAGACATTCAAAATGAAGAAAACTACATTTTATATTTAGAGAGTAAAAATAAAAAGGTATATATTGGAGATACTACAAATTTAACAAATAAAATGCTGTATTTAAAAAAGATTTTGGAAAATGAAGAAGGAAAATCAGGCATAGTATTCTTAAATGGAGATATAAATTCAGGTTTTAAACCATATTTTAGAGAGGAGTAATGCAATGGACAAAAAGTTAGAAGCAATTATTCTTATGGTAATGTGTTTTATATTAGGTACTGCAATAGCAATACAAATAAATACAGTTAATAACAATGGTACAACTAATTCCTCAAATCAAGAAGAAAGCAATTTAAAAACCCAAGTATTAAAAATGAAAGAAAAATATGAAAATCAATATGCAGAACTTGAAAAAGTAACTAAGGAACTTGAAGAAACAAGGCAACAGGCGACAAGCAATAATGGGGAACTAGAAGAATTAGAAAATAAAATAAAAAAAGACAACCTTATTCTTGGAAACACAGATGTTACAGGTTCAGGAGTTAAAATAACGCTTATAGATGGAAAAGAAACATCACAAATAGATACAGAAAGTTTACTTATCCATGCAGAAAATGTATTAGCAGTTGTAAATGAATTAAAAAATGCTGGTGCAGAAGCAATTTCGATAAATGGTAATAGAATTGTAACTACAACGGCAATATCTTGTGATGGAAATGTAATAGTAGTTAATGGAGAAAAAATAAGTTCACCAATAGAAATTACAGCAATAGGGTTAAGTGAACAATTAGCAACTTTAAACAGAGCAGGGGGAACATTAGATTATTTTACAAGTTTAGGAAAAACAGTAGAATTTAAAAAGCTTCAAAATATACAAATACCTAAATTTACTGGAGTATTGAATTTTAAATATGCAAATTCAAAACAGTAATAAAAAAATAGGAGGTAAAGCCAAATGGAGAAAAAAGGCAAGGTTATTATGATAATAACAATAGGTATAATGTGTTTTTTATTAGTAATGATTATTTTTATGCAATTTAAAGTAGTTCAAGAATCAGAAGAAACCAATATAGATACATTACAGGCAACAGAATTAAGGCAAGAACTTGCAAATTGGAAAACAAAATATGAAGAGACAAAAGAAAAATATGATAAAACAGTAGAAACATTAAAATCATATAGAGAAGAAAGTTCAGCAGAAAGCAAGACAAAACAAACACTAGAAGATGAGCTTCAAAGTTTAGAAAGAGCTCTTGGAAAAACTAATGTAGAAGGAGAAGGAGTAATAATTACATTATCTGAAAAGAAACAAAGCGAACTTATTGAAGACGAAGAAATAGTTGCAATAAATGCTGAGGATTTAATATATATAGTAAATTATTTAAAAGATAGTGGAGCAGAAGCAATTTCTATAAATGGTGAAAGAATAATTAATTCAACATATATAGTAGATGTAGAAGATACAATAAAAATAAATAGCAGATATTTAAGAACAGAAAAATATGAGATAAAAGCAATAGGAAATAGCACATACTTAGAAAGTAGTATTTTTGGAAAAGGTGGATATAGTGAAACATTAAATTCCTCAGGAATAAAAGCTGAAATTCAAAAATCTAATAAAGTACAAATTTCAAAATATAATGGAGATTATGAAGTAAATTATATGGAGGAGGCAAAATAAATTATGATATTTATAGCAATATTAGTAGGATGTATTTTAGGTGCGATAGTTGGAATTAATGTTCCAATAATACCATATACATACTCGAGTTATTTAGCAATAGCAATTATTGCTGCACTTGATTCTGTATTTGGAGGAATAACAGGAGTTTTAAAAAGAGAATTCGATATTAAAGTATTTATTTCAGGATTTTTTTGCAATAGTATACTTTCAATATTATTAACATATTTAGGAAATAAACTTGATGTAGATATATATTTAGCAGCAATTGTAGTATTTGTTGGAAGGATGTTTATAAACTTAACAATAATAAGAAAATATTATATAGATAAATGGTCTGAAAAGCTGAAAAATCTAAGGTTGAAAGACAAATAATTTTTTGAAAAAAGCTAGCATAAAACTAAAAAAAGGAGATAAAAAACTTTACAGAAACTTTACAAATTTATTACGAAAATATTACAAATTCTATTGACATTTGTCTAAAAATGTAATATATATATCCTATAAAATTAAAATTGAAATATGGAGGAATTATCTTGGCAATAGGTGATATCATAGTGGGCATTGACATTGGAACTACCAAAGTATGTTTATCAACTGGCGAAGTAAACAATTTTGGTCAAATAGAAGTAATATGTTGTACCTCACATAAATGTAACGGATTAAAAAAAGGCAAGATAGTTAATGAAGATGATATAAGTTTAAGTATTTCAAAAACTATCAAGCAAGCTGAAGAAGAAACAGAATTAAAAATAAATTCAGCATATGTAACTATTCCGGGAAGATATGTAACAATAGTTCAAAATAGTGTATTAAAAGAAGTAAAAGACAAATTTGCAGGAATTTCTCGGAAAAGACGTTCAAAATGCAATAATGCAAGTAAAAGACATAGAAATACCAGAAGACAAGATGATAATAGATGTGGCAATAAATCAAATTATACTAGATAATGGCAAATCGGTCACAGATCCAGTAGGAAGTTTTTCTTCATCATTTACGGTAGTAGCAGAAGTGTTACTTGCAGAAAAAGAATATGTAAGAAAATTAACAAACATATTTAGAAAAGCAGGTATAGAAATAGATGGAATAATACCAGTAACACTTGCAGAAAGAAACTTAGTATTAGATAAAAATGAACTTTATGATAATGTAATGCTTTTAGATGTTGGCGCTGAAAATACTGATATTGGAGTATTTGAGGGAGATACATTTCAATATACAAATACAATTCCATTAGGAGGAGATAATATAACACATGATATAGCGTTAGTATTAAGCATATCAGAAGAAGAAGCAGAAAAACTTAAAAGGCAATATGGTTTAGCCTTAAAATCATTTATAGATAATGACAATGAAATAACGTTAAATACTTGCAAAGACGAAGAAAAGAATAAAATTATAAAAAGCTCAGAATTAATAGAAATAATGGAAGCAAGAATAGAAGAAATGTTTTCACTTATAAATAAAGACATAACAAGTCAAGGATTCAAATCAAAAATAAATAATGTAATACTAACAGGGCAAGGCATAACAAATATAAATAAAAGTGATGTGGCTGGAAAAATAGCACTTAATATTCCAGTAAAAATATCAACAGGAAGAGCAGTGAGTACGGTAAAGCCTGAATTTAGAACGAGTTATGCATTAATTAGATATATAGCACTAAGACCTTTTACAAAGTCAGTATCAAGTAAAATAGACACGAATTCAAAAGAAAGTTTTTGGAAAACAGCAGTTACAAGAATTAAAGAATTTTTTTATAGTTAAGATAAATAGAATAATTTAAACAACCCAAAAAGGGTTGGTACTTAAATATTAAGGGAGGAATTAAAATTATGATGGAATATGAAGACAACAGCAATTTACCAATGATGGATGGTGCTGCTACGATAAAAGTAATAGGAGTAGGAGGAGCTGGAAATAACGCAGTAAATAGAATGTTAGAGTTAGGAATAAAATCAGTAGACTTTATTGCTGTAAACACAGATAGACAAGCTTTACAAAAATCTAAGGCAAATACTAAAATTCAAATTGGAGAAAAAATAACAAGAGGACTTGGAGCTGGGTCAAATCCAGATATTGGAGCACAATCTGCAGAAGAAAGCAGAGCAGAAATTTCAGAAGTATTAAGAGGAGCAGATATGGTATTTGTAACAGCTGGAATGGGAGGCGGAACAGGTACAGGAGCTGCACCAATAGTTGCAGAAATTGCAAAAGAAATGGGAATTTTAACAATAGGAGTTGTAACAAAACCATTTACATTTGAAGGTAAAAAACGTCTAGCACAAGCTGAACGCGGAATAGAAAGCTTAAAAACAAAAGTTGATACATTAATAGTAATACCAAATGACAAACTACTTCAAATAATAGACAGAAAAACCTCAATGGCAGAAGCATTCCTAATGGCAGATGACGTATTAAGACAAGGTGTACAAGGAATATCAGATTTAATAACAGTTACAGGAACGGTAAACCTTGATTTTGCAGATGTAAAAACAATAATGTTAAATACAGGAATGGCACACATGGGAACAGGACATGCATCAGGAGAAAACAAAGCAGAAGATGCTGCAAAAGAAGCTATACAAAGTCCATTACTAGAAACTTCAATAGAAGGTGCTAGAGGAGTAATAATAAACATAACAGGTGGAGATGACTTAGGACTTCAAGAAGTAAATACAGCAGCAGAATTAATCCAACGCAGTGTTGATCCAGAAGCAAATATAATCTTTGGTACAGTTATAGATCCAAATATGACAGATGAAATAAAAATAACAGTAATAGCAACAGGTTTTGATCAACCAGATGATATAAAATCGCCAAGAATTGATTCAATATCAACATCACCAAAACCATGGGAAAAGAAAACAAGTTCAATTCCATCAAATCAAGATATAAATTCAACTCAAAATGATTTAGACATACCATCATTTTTAAGAAAAAATAAAAACAAAACAATATAATACATAAAGAACCGGCCTTGGTCCACAGGAACCGGTTCTTTTGGGAACAAAAATTGCATAAATATAAATTTAGCCTAGATAAAAATCTAGGCTACAATTATTGTTTCTTCATCTTAGGCTTAGAAATAAGTGAAGCAATATATCCAAAAAATACTGCGGCGGCAATTCCACCTGCGCTTGCTTTTAGACCTCCTGTAAAAGCGCCTAAAATACCTGTTTCTTTAACAGCTTCAATAGTACCTTTAGCTAAATTGTTTCCAAAGCCAAGAAGAGGAACAGTTGCACCACAACCTGCAAAATCAACTAAATATTTATAAATGCCAAGTCCACCTAAAATAGTTCCAAGAGTTACATAAATAACAAGAATTCTTGCAGGTGTAAGTTTGGTTTTATCTATTAATATTTGACCAATGACACATAATAGTCCACCAACAATAAAACAGCGAATTAAAAGCATCCAATCAAAACTTTGCCAAAATTCCATAATATCATATCCTTTCATATTATATTTCAATAGAAATAGCTTGAGCAATACCTGGTATAGTCTCACCTTGTTGAGAGCTCATCGAATTCATTAAAGCTCCTGTTGCAATTAATAAGATTCTTCTAAGTTTTTGAGTTTTTAATTGCTCAAAAAGATAGCCAGAAAAAACACTTGCACAGCAACCACATCCGACTTCCGCCTGAGTGAGTATCTTGAGTTGATTTATCAAATATTAATACTCCGCAATCATTATAAACTGATTTAATATTGTAACCTGCGGTTTGTGCCAAATCTATTAGAATGTCACGTCCAATGTAACCTAAATCTCCAGTTAAAATAGCATCATAATAAGTTGGCTTTCTGCCTGTATCTGAAAAGTGTGTCATTAAAGTGTCAAAAGTGGCTGGTGCCATAGCAGCTCCCATATTATTTGCATCTTTTATTCCCATATCTACTATTTTTCCAGTAGTTATGTGTGTTATATATGGACCGAGGACCTACTTTGGAAAGCATTGTAGCTCCTGCAGCTGTGACAGTCCATTGTGATGTAGGTGGTCTTTGATTTCCAAGTTCTAGTGGAAATCTAAATTGCCTTTCTGAACTACAAAAGTGACTTGATGCACTACATATTGCGTAATTTATGCCACCTTCTACAAAAACAGATGCAAGTTGTAAACCTTCTACAAAAGTAGAACATGCACCAAATATCCCATAAAATGGAACATTAAGCTCTCTTAAACCAAAACTTGAAGAAATACATTGATTAAGCAAATCTCCTGCAAAGCAATATTCAATTTTATCTGACGGAATACCAGATTTTGAAATTAACGTATTTACAGTTTCTTTTACAATTTTACTTTCAGCTTTTTCCCAGCTTTTTTCTCCCCACATTTCATCATCTAAACATTGGTCGAAATATTTTGCAAGTGGTCCTTCAGCTTCCTTAGGACCTGCAATACATGCAGTTTCTAAAATTGTTGGGGGAGTGTCAAATTTTATAGTTTGTTTTCCTAATTTTTGCATAAAAAAATTCATTCCTTTCTAAACTAATATAGCTTGAGTATTAAAAATTAAATAAACAAGACCTACAACAATAGCAGTTGAAATTCCATAAACAAGTACTGGACCTGCTACAGTGAACATTTTAGCACCAACTCCCATTACATAACCCTCCGATTTATATTCCATAGCAGGTGCAACAATAGAATTTGCAAAACCTGTAATAGGGATAAGTGAACCAGCACCGGCAATTTTTCCTATTTTGTTAAAAATATTAAGTCCTGTTAAAAATGCACTTAAAGCGATTAATAAAATTGAAACAATGGTTCCAGAAGCAGTTTCATCTAAACCTCTGTACATACAAAATGAAAAAATAATTTGACCTATAGAACATATAAGTCCGCCAACCCAAAATGCATTTAAACAGTTCTTCCATATAGGTGAATTAGGTGATTTTTGATCTACATATTCTTGATAATCTTTTTTAGTATCAATTGGACTATTCATATAAAAATTCATTCCTTTCTTTTTTTGCTTAGAATGTAAATAAGTTATTTATAAATGATTCTAAACTTTAATTTCTAAAAATATAATTTCCATTTTTATAAAAAATATACATTTTTACATACAAACATAATTAATTACAAAGTAAAAAAGACTCAAAATTACAAAATAAAACAAATATTACACAAATGTTACATTTCCTTTACATTTAATTAAAAAGTATTGCTTTTAATTTTAAAAACGTTTAAAATAAAAAAAGAACAAAGTTAATTTATTAAGTAACAAGAGAGTAAAAGCAAGGAGCGTTGAAATGCAAAATTGTTTGGGAATTTATATAGAAGATAATTTAATAAAATATGCTAAAGTTTCAAAAGAAAAAAACAACAACAATAATGAATTTAAAGTAGAAGCTTTCGGTATCAAATTTTTCGACAATTTAATCCAATCAATAAATCAAATTGTAGAAGAAACCTACAGTTTTAACACGCCTATTAGTATTAATTTAATGAACGAAAGATATTTGTACTATAATATTTTTTCTTTATTGTCAAAAAAAGATATAGAAAAAGCGGTTGAAACAGAATTCGAAGAATATTGTGATGAGAATAAATACAATCAAAAGGCTTTTGAAACAAGATATGCTTTAGTTCCAAATGTAAATGACAAAGAAAAAATAAGAGCTATGCAAATAATTGTAAATAAAATAGAACTAAATAAGCAAAAGCAATACTTAGAAAAGCACAAGCTAACTAAAATATCACCAATAGGAACTGCAATAGCAAATATTGCAAAATTTGAAAAAAATGAAAATGCAATAATTGTAAACATGGAAGCAAATACTACAATAACAACAATTTTAGATAATCAAATTTACAATGTTGAAACTCTAGAATTTGGAAGCCAAGAAGTATTGGAGAAAATAAATCATGTGGAAAATTCCATACAAAGAGCATATGAAATATGCAAAGAGACTACAATTTATACATCAAATGTTTTAGAAGACACAAAAGAACAACCACATTTAGAAAATATAATGCCTACTTTATATCAAGTATGTCAAAAAATTCAAGAAATAGTAGCAAGTACACCTCAAAAAATATCAACAATATATTTAACAGGAACACTTGCAACAATAAACAATATAGACTTATACTTTCAAGAATATTTAACAGCTGTAGAATGTAGAATTTTAAGACCAAAAATAGTAGAAGAAACAGTTTCACAGTTAAACATTAAAGATTATATAGAAGTAAATAGTGCCATTGCTCTTGCTATGCAAGGATTAGGAGAAGGAATTCAAGCATTTAACTTTAGAAGAGATAGTTCAGTAAGCAAGTTAAGTGAATTATTAAATTTTGAAATTAACACACAGAGCATTAAAGAAACACTATCAAGTAAGCGTTTTTCTTTAAAAGGAGATTTTAGTACATCAGAAACAATATTGCTAAGATGTGCTGTTGCAATAATTTTAATAAATATTATTTTCTTAATATTTTCAAAAGTACTGTACAAGCAAATGGAAAATAAAGAAAATGAAATAAATACTTTAATATCATCTGAGCAACAAGAAATTAGCAATATGGAAAAAGACATAGATTCTTTAAATTCGAAAAAAACAGCTTATCAATCATTAACAGAAGAATTGAAAAGCATAAATGAAAAAATAAGTAATATTGCAGAAAGAAAGAATTCTATACCGAACTTACTTAATCAGCTAATGTATATTATACCAGAGCAAGTTCAACTAACATCTTTAGAAAACAGAACAGATAAACAAATAATAATGACAGCTAGTGCTCCAGAATATGATAAATTAGGATATTTTGTAGCAAAATTAAAACTAGAAGGAATACTAAATGACATGATAACTTCTAGTAGTCGATCAAGCGGGGGAAGTGTTACAATTACAATAGAAGGAGAGTTACCATGAGAAAAATATTATTAATTATATTAGTATGTTTATTGTTAATTTTAACTGGGTTTTTTATGGTAAACGGATTAAGTGCTATTGGTCTAAAAGGAATTATGGATATAAACAAAAAGGACAAAGAAATAGAACAGAAAATTGTAGAATTATCTAATGAAATCAATGATGTTTATAAAGGCACTGAAACTAGACTTAAATCAACAGTTAATACATTAGCAGAAACAAAGACTGAATATGAAAACCAAGCTATACTTTCTAGCTCCCAAAGTTCAAGTTATGTATCACAAAATGAAAAATATGATATAGAATATTTATGGACAAGACTAGGACATTTTGCAAGAGATGAAAATTGCACATTAAGAATAGATGTTTCTAAAACAGGTGGAGTAAATGAAAATTTGTATAATTTAAAATTTAGTGTAGGAGGTTCATATTCTGGAATTACAGATTTTATATATGATATAGAAAATGATTCTAAATTCGGATTTAAAATAGAAAACTTTGCAATAACTTCACCGGGAGAATCTTTAACAGCAACGTTTGATTGCAAAGATATACCAATTTCAGAAGTTCAAGTTGAAAGACAAGATAGTTCAGATTCAAATGCAGAAAGTAATACAACTAATACAACAAATAGTAGTTCAAATAGTACAAATTCAACTAACACATCTAATACAGCAAATGAAACAGAAGAAAAAAATTAAAATATAAATTAAAAACACAATAGGATTAAAGGAGGTTTTTAATGAGCAAAATAATAAAAGAAATAATTATAATGCTTTTAGTTTGTTTAGCTATAATGTTACTTTTAGCAATTCTATTATATAAATATATACCAAATAGAAAGGCTGTGCCGGAAATTACAACTTATGTTGCATCAGAAGAAGTACAAGAATTTATTGATGATAATGTAGACTCAAAAGATAAATCAGAAGATGTAGTTTTAACATATGAAGTAACTTCTTCAGATTTAAAGAATTATCAAGCAACAGAAGATTACGTTCCGGGAAAAGCAAATCCATTTGGAACATATACAGGTAAAACAACAAGTGAAGAAAATCCAAATTCAGATGGAAGTTCAGATGATAACACAAATAATAAACCTGTAAATACTTTAGAAACAGGAACAGTACCAAGTGTATACTCTGATAAATCAGGTACTAAATAATTATGTTATTAACGTTATATTAGTTTATACTAATATAAATACAAAGATAAAAAAATTATTGTAAAGGGGGGAAAACCAATGAAAAACAATCAAAAAGGTATTACACTTATTGCTTTAGTTGTAACTATAATCGTTCTTTTAATCTTAGCTGGTGTATCAATAGCTATGATTACAGGAGAAGGTGGTATACTTGGTAGAGCAAGTGAAGCTGGATGGAAAACTCAATTAGCTGATGCAGAAGGAATAGTTTCTTTAACAGTAAGTAACTATTTAGCTGATTATTGGGGAGGACAATATACAAGTACAGCTTCTACTCTAGCTACTGATGCAACCAGTGCTGATGATGCGGTTGATGCTGCTTTAGATGCTGCAGAGACAGAGTTAGGAAGTAATTTCAATGTTTATAGTGAGACAACAGCGGCAAAAAAATTTGCAAACGGTGATTTTATTTATATAGTTTACAAATCTGGAGCAGACGCAAAAGCTAAATATTACAAAGTTAAAGGAACATTAAATGGATCAATTGTTTCTTGGAGTGCAATGGAGAGTGCTACAGCAGACGACTTCAGTGCAGCTGACAAAACAAAAGGTGCATAAAAGAATTGAATTTAGTTAAAAAAGCATATGCATGCTATATGCATATGCTTTTATTAAAAAAATAATAAAAAAGGGAGAAAATGTTAGAAAAAAACTAACAAGAATAGAAATGAACATATATTTTTATATAATAATATTTATAATAGGAGCATTATTTGGTAGTTTTTATACCTTAGCAGTATACAGAATACCAAGAAAAATAGATATAGTATACACCCATTCATTTTGCCCAAATTGTGGACATAAACTTAGATTTTTTGAACTAATTCCAGTTTTAAGTTACATATTTTTAGGTGGCAAATGTAAGAAATGTAAACAACCAATAAGACCAAGGTATTTTATATTAGAAATATTATCTGGTTTAACATTTGTGTTGCTTGCAATTAGTTTAAATTTAAATGTATATAATTTAGATATAAACACAATTATTAAATTTTGTTTAATAGTTCTTTATTTTGTTGCAATATTTTTAATTGCTGGTATAGATAAAGAAGAAAGAAAAATAGAAAAAGGTGTATTATACTATAGTTTTGCTGTATCTTCTGCATACATAATATATCTATGCATAATAGGGCAAACTAGTATATATAGATATGTGATGTATTTAGTCGCATTAATAATATTGTTAATTGTAGACTCAGAAAAACAAATAAAAGAAGCAAAGCAAAGTTATTTATTCCAAATATTAATGTTAATTGTTGTAATGTTAATAAACACTGGTGAATTTGTAACCTTATTTTCTGTAGTAATTCCATTAATTGCAGTTTTTTCTGTAAAATTATTTTACTGTTTAAAAAATGCTTTAAATAAATCATTTAAAATACATAAAAACATGATGGAAATCTATAAATTTGGATATTTATTTTGTTTATCAAATGTTATAATTTTTATATGTAAATTATACTTTACAAATTATTAAATTTTTATAAGTAATTATTATTGATATTTTGCGACTTAGAAAGGAAATTAGAAAAAATGAATTTTAAAAGTAATAAAGGAGTCGTTGGAGTAGATATTATTATTGCAGTAATGATTCTTGTAATAGCTGTTCCAACTATGTTTGGAATAGCCTACAACTTAACAAAAGACAATAATTATGCAAGAAGAGAAGCTTCTGCTGTAAAAATTGCAACAGATATTATAGAAACAGCAAAATTAACAGAATTTGATGAAATTTCATTTAATTCAAATAGTTTATTTTTAGAAGAATTAAATAAAAATTATACTAAATCATCAAAGTTAGATATAGAAAAAGAAGAAGAATTTTATGAATATACATATTATATGTGCGAAGGAAATGATAAAGAACATTACCAAATGCAAATAGGACTTTTCAAAAACAATGATGAAACAAATCAACAAAATTTAGTCAAAAAAATAAAAGTTACAGTTATTTACCCAGTGGGGAATGAAGAAAAAGCAATTGATATAAGTACAGTTATAGAAAATACAAAAAGTGAAGATGTGCATTAGATATAGAAAATACTAAAAAATAAAGAAAGGAAATTTTTAAAGTGAAATCTAATAAAGGTGTAACTTTTACATCACTCATTATTTATATTATAGGACTAATTATTGTTACAGGTATGATAGGAAGCTTTTCAGGTTACTTTTTCAATAATGTAAACACTATGATATTAAAAAATAATACAGAAGAACAATATTCAAGAATTCTATCATATTTAACAAGAGATATTAATGATAAAAATATAACAGAAGTAAAGGCAGATGTAAATGGAATTGATTGCCTAATTATAAAATTTGCAGATGGAATGGAACATCAGTATATAAATAAAGATGACTGTATTTATTACATAAATGATGATGAAAGTAATAAAGTAAAAATAGTATTGTGTAATAATGTTACAAATGGAACTGAAAAAGTATTTCAGTATTTGAATGGCAAAATAACCATTAATCTTAAAATAAAAGACCAAAATTTTAATAGCTTTTTTAGTGTAAATGTGTAATTGGTAATTTAATGTAATTTTTTTAAACGAAAGACATTTATAAAAAAATATATTATAATAAAATTGAATAAAACTAAAGAAAGGAAGTATGTAATTATGGATACCAAGAAAAAACAACCATTAGGAATCGAATTGGTAAAAAGAGGAATAGTATCAGGGGATTCGATAGAAAGGGCTCTTAGATACCAAGCAGATAATCCTAACAAAAAAATTGGCGATATTTTATACATATTAAAAGAAGTTGATCCGGAAATTTTAATAAAAGAAATTGGAGACATTATTGGAGAAAAGGCAATTTATTTAACAAATGATAAAATTGTAGTT
Organism: uncultured Clostridia bacterium; assembly: GCA_947631225.1. GTDB lineage: Bacteria > Bacillota > Clostridia > TANB77 > CAG-508 > CAG-269. Next base: position 12,451 of record CANRKM010000006.1, on the reverse strand, counting down.
AATCCAACAGAATATCTTCCTTTAGATATGATGAGGTCCTATAAAGCAATACCTTTTGAAATAGAATCAGGAAAAATTAAAATAGCCTTTGCAGACATTGCAAATAATAAAGATAATATAAAAAGTGTAAAAATGTTGGTTTTAAATAGAGGGTTAATTTTGGATCCATATATGGCATTTGACACTAATATTTTGGAGATTTTAGATAGAATTAGTGGAAAACTAGAAGAAAATATGGAAGACTTAGAGGAAGCTGGCACAGTAACAGAATTATTAGATAATATAATAAAACTTGCTATTGATAAAAGAGCTTCAGATATACATATAGAACCACAATCAGACTCTGTAAGGGTACGTTTTAGAATAGATGGCGAATTATTTGTAATGGCAAATATAGGAAAAGAAAAACAAGCTCAATTAATAGGAAGATTAAAAGCGATATCAAATATGCATCAGGAAAAACAAGAATCACAAGATGGTAGAATTTTATTATACGATAATTACAATATTCGTGTTTCTTCACAAAAAAATATATATGGTGAAAAATTCGTTTTAAGAATGCTTAAAAAGACTGCTAATATAAGAAATATTTTTCAACTAGGTTATCCATATACTGAGCAGGATTTAAATAAGACAGTAAACAAAAAAAATACTTTAACAATAATGGCTGCACCAACAGGAGAAGGTAAAACAACAACTCTTTATAGTATATTAGACTATTTAAAAAATGATAGTGTAAATATAACAACAATAGAAGACCCTGTTGAAATAAGAATACCAGGTTTAAACCAAATAGAAATTGAAAAAAATGTTAGATTTGCAGAGAGTTTAAGGACTATATTAAGACAAGACCCAGATATAATTCTTTTAGGAGAGATAAGAGATAAGGAAACAGCTGAAATTGCAACTCAAGCCTCTCAAACAGGACACTATGTATTATCTACAATACACACTTTAGATGCAGTAGAAGTTGTAACAAGACTTAGAAAAATGGGATTAGCAGACTATGATATAGCAAGTACTCTTGGAACTGCAATATCTCAAAGATTATTAAGAAGGTTATGTCCACATTGTAGAAAAGAAAGAGAATTTTCAGATTTCGAAAAAGAAGTTATAGAAAAAATTGCAAAAAAATATAATGTAGAATTTAATTTAAAAGATATAAAAACATATGATGCTGTTGGATGCGATAAATGCAACGGTTCTGGATATTATGAGAGAATAGGTATATTTGAAGTATTGAATATAGATGATGATATAAGAGAACTAATTTTACAAGGTAAATCAAGTATAGAAATAAGAAAAGTAGCAATGGAAAAAGAATATAGACCATTAATTGTAGATGGTGTAAACAAAGTCTTAAATGGTGACACAAATCTTAGTGAATTAAATAAAAAATTAATAATATATAATAATATTTAGGAGGACAAAAGAAAATGATAAATATTAATAAGATTTTTGATGAAGCAATAGAAAAAGATGCATCTGATATTCATTTTATACCAGAAAATAAACCTATGCTTAGAATTGCCAGAAATTTAGTTCCAAGTGACAATGGAGAGGTTCTAACAGAAGAAAATATGGCAGAGATATATGACTTTTTAGTAAAAGGAAATGTTGAAGCTGATAAAGAATATAGAGAAAAAAGATTTTTAGATACTCTTTGTGAATATGCAGGACTTCGTTTTAGGGTAAATATTTCATCAACAGAGGGAGTACCTACAGTAACACTTAGAATTATAAAAAATGAATTACCAAGTTATGAATCTTTAGGAGTTCCAGATGTTGTAAGAAGAATGACATTTCAAACGCAAGGATTAATGTTAGTTACAGGAAAAACAAACTCTGGTAAAAGTACAACATTGAGTGCGCTAATAAATGAGATAAACGAAAATCAAAATAAAAAGATTTTATCTTTGGAAAACCCAATAGAATATAAACATCATTCTAAAAAATCATTAATTGTGCAAAAAGAGGTTGGACTTGGCAGAGATACATTAAGTTACCATGATGGTGTAAAAAACTCTTTAAGAGAGGATTGCGACATACTGGTAATTCGGAGAGATAAGAGATAAAATTACAATGGAGGGTGCAATAGAAATGGCAGAATCAGGACACTTAGTTTTAGGTACTCTTCATACAAAATCTTGTGCAGAGACAATAGATAGAATGATTAATTTCTATGAGGTAAGAGACCAAGCACAAATAAAATACATGTTATCTTCAATTCTTAAACTAGTTATATCTCAAAGATTATTACCAGATCAAAATAATAAATTAGTATTAGTACCAGAAGTTATGGTAGTTGATAACATAGTTTCAGGTATAATAAGAAAAGAAAAAATAAGTGTATCTGAAATAGAAGATGCAATACAAAGTGGTAGTGAAAAAGGAAGTATTGGTTTAGTAAATTCTTTGGCAAAATTATTTATAGAAGGAAGAATAACATTAGACCAAGCAAAGGCGCAAATTGAAGAAAAAAATATAGAAATATTAAACAGAACTATTATGCAATTAAAAATTCAACAAAATGGTGGAAGAAGATAAAAATTTAAAGAAAGGAGTGTATGGTTATTTAAGTTATTAAATATATCATGCAAGGAAAATATGGCAACATTTTATTATAGAGCTATGACTTATAATGGACGTATAGTTACTAATAGAGTTGAGGAAGCAAATAGATTAATTTTAATAAAAAAATTAAAATCAAATGGTTTACAACCTATTTCTGTAATGCAAACAACTAATAGAAGACGACGTATAATTACTAAAAAGAAAAAAAGGAATGTTTCCACAGCAAAAAATGTTATAGAAGAACTTAATACAACAGTAGATATAAATGATAACAGAAGAAAATTAACTCTTAAAGATAAAATAAACAGCTATCTAGGAACAGAAGACAAAGTAACTTCAAGAGATATATCTATTTTTACACAAAACTTTTATCTTTTGAAAAAGGCAAATTTCAACAATGTTCATGCTTTATCTACTATTATAGAAAGTACAGAAAATTTAACTTTAGCTGAAATTTTAGATGATATTTTAGCTGGTGTTGAAGCTGGAGATTATATGTATAAAACAATGGAATATTACTCTGATGTATTTCCATATATATACATAAATATGATAAGAGTTGGAGAATTATCAGGTTCGCTAGAAAATGCATTGCTGCAAGCTAGAGAATATTTGGAAGAAAATGATAAAATAACTAGAAAATTAAAAGGAATACTAATACCAAACCTTCTTCAATTTGCATTATTATTTGTAATGTTAATGGTTGGTACATTATATGCGTTACCTCAAATTGAAAAGGTATTTGAACAGGTTGGGACTTCATCAACACTTCCAGCAATAACAATATGGTTCCAAGGATTTGTAAATTTTTGCCTTAGCCATTGGCAGCTTCCTGCAATTATTGTTGCTGCAGTAATAGTTGCAATAATATGGTACATACATACACCTAAAGGAAGATATAGATACCATTATTTTAAATATACAATGCCGATTTTTGGTAAGCTAATATTTTCTATAGACCTTTCAAGACTTATGAAAGCCATGCTTTTAAACTTAAGAAATGGAATGAGAATACAAGAAGCTGTAGAAGTAAGTAAAAATGTTGTAAATAACTATGTTATGCTATCAATAATAGAAAATTCATTAAAGAACTTACTTATAGGACAATCTTGGATAGAGCCATTTGAAAGATCAGGGTTGACCTCTCCTATGGTTACAGAAATGTTAAAAATAGGTATGCAAACAGATCTTGCTGAAATGATGGACAAATTAGTTGAATATATGAAAATAGATATAGATAATACTATGGAAAAAATTATGAAAACATTGCCACAAGTTATGTATGCAATAGTAGGAATTATTTTAATATTCTTCGTATTAGTTGTAGTTGTTCCAATGGTTCAAGTTTACATGGGAAATTTCTTATTCGATGCATACTTATAAAATATACAAATGAGGACAATCCTTTTTTATAATTGAAAACAGTTAAAAGATGAAAATATGTATTTGGAATGAAAATAAAGAAAGGAATAGATTTTTTTATGAAAGAGAAAGTAAATATTGGAATAGATTTAGGAGGAAGTCATGTATCAATTGGGGTAGTTAATAATGAAGGTAAAATATTAGAACAATTTGAAAAAGATTTTACAATTAAAGAAAAAGAAAATTTAATAGAAGTTGCAATTCGGATTTATTGTAGAAATAATAAATAAATTAAAAGAAAAATATGATTTTACAAAATTTGGACTAGGTATGGCAGGTTCAATTTCTAAAGGTAAAGTTTTAAAATCTGTTAATTTAGGAATAAAGGAATATGATATTACAAGCAAGCTAGAAAGTGCAACAGGTTTAAAAGTAAATGTAAAAAATGATGCTAAGTGTGCAGCAATTGCAGAGTATAAATTTGGAAAATGTAAAGATTTCAAGAATGTTCTATTTTTAACACTTGGAACAGGCATTGGAGGAGCTTATATTTATCAAGGAAATTTGATGGAAGGTTCTATTTTTGAAGGCTTTGAGTTTGGGCATATGATAATAAAAGAAAATGGATTATTATGTAATTGTGGTAAAAAAGGATGTTTTGAAAAATATGCAAGTATTTTGGCATTTAAAAAGAAAATAATAGAAAGATTAAATTTATCTTATGAGATTTCAGGTCCAGATTTAAGGCATGAAATGAAATTGGCAGAAGATAAAATACAAGATATTGAAGAAGAGTATATTGATAATTTAGCTTTAGGAATATCTAATTTAGTAAATATTTTTGAACCTGATTGTATTGTAATAGGTGGAGGTTTTGCAAGATATGATTATATACTTCTTGAACCACTTAAAGATAAAATAATAAATTCTAATTTACTATTTAACCCAAGACAAGATATAATAATTGAAGCTGCAGAACTTGGAAATGATGCAGGTGTAATTGGAGCAAGTGCCATTGATGTCAATGGGGACGTCCTTTTTTGACACAATTTCTGTAATTGAGGATGACATCATAACTGATTTCAAAAAATTTTACTAAAACTATTGACAAATCTTTTTATAAAGCTTATAATAAAAAAGTGCTGTACAAAAGCACATTAATGGGCAAGTGGTCGAGTGGTTAATGGCACCAGACTGTGGTCTTTGGTAACAAGTACCTAAATTTGCAGCTCATATAAGTGATTATATGATGACAACTAGGCTAATTCGGGGAAGTCTTAACAGATTAAGCTGATGATAATCCCGAGCTAGGAAGAAATTCCAAGTGTAGAGACTTTATACCTGGTATCTTGAAGAAGATAAAGAGAAAGTCCAGACTACAAACATGAAAATGGTAGTGAAAACTATAGTAGTAAGAAATCTGGCCGCGAGAGCGTACGATGGTTCGAATCCATCCTTGCCCACCAAAATACAAGGAAACTTGTATTTTTTTTTATTTTTTATTTTTACAAACTTTATACAAATTAATTAGTTCGCTAGATTTTATTAAAATAATATGTTAATATATAAATAAATTAAATTCACAAATTCAAATTTAGTCAAAATTCAAGCAAAAATCTAAAAAAATTCGCGAATAGAGGTGATGGAAACTTTTATTTATTCAAGATAAGAAGTATTATACTTATTAAGTTATCAAGAATAAAAATTATCTAAAAAGTAAATAATAAAAAAAGAAAGAAGGGAAATACTATGGAAAAATTTAGAGAATTTGACTTAAATGAAAATTTGCAAGAATTTCAAGAAAAGAGTACAATAGAAATTGAATTTGACAGAAATGTAGTGGGAAAAATAAAACTTAAAGAAGCAGTGGTTAAATATGATGAAAAAAAGGGGTATATAAATATAGATAGCAAGAATGGAAATTTTAAAATAAATACAACATTGGTATATGGATATGGAAAAGAAGATGATGCAATATATATAAATTTAGATACAATATTGTTAAAAATAAAAAAATCTTTCTTATAACAAGTTGATAATAAGAAAAACGCACAACCCATTCGGTAGTCGAAAATACTACTGAATGGGAATTAAAAACACCATTTTAAGACATTATAATAATAAAACGAGGTGGCGTAAATGAATACTTTTGATAAATATTTATTAAAAAAAGATAAACTTTTAAAAAGAAGGATAGAAATAGATAGTTTACTATATGAAAAATTATCGAATCTATCCAATATATATGATGCATCTGTTAACAAATTAGTAAATATAGCAATTATAGAATTACTAAAGACAGAAAATGTAAAAATATATGAAAGACCTCAAAATGAGATATCAGAATCACATAATTTTGCGATAAGACAGTCATCATATGAAGGAATGGAAAAGTTAAGAGATAAATATGGGTTATCTTTATACAAATTAACCAACATTGCAATTTATAATGCAATAAATAGTGGTAAATAAAAGTTAAAAATGTAGATATTTAAAATGAAGTGAACGCAAATTATTAAAAAAATAATGAGTAAAGTTCACTTTATTTTTATATTAATATAAAAAGCTTAAAAGAATACTTTTTGACTACTAAGAGGTTGACAAAAGTAAAAAAGAAGTATAATATCTAAAAGAAGTATTTATAAAAATATAATGTAAAGTCTATAATATATGGTTTATAGGTATGGCCATATTAAAAACCTAAATTTATTCTACAAGGATGAAAATATTATGAATTTTTACGAATGGCAAAAAAATTATCATGAAAAAGAAATTATTAAATTAAAGGAAGAATTAACAAAAAAGGAAATAAAAATTTTAGAAAGACTTGGAATTGAAATAAAAGATAAAACTTATACGGAATATGAATATGAAATTTTAAAATTGGAATTAATAAAATACTATAAAAATTATGACATGGATAAAGAAGAACTAAAGAAAGTAAAACCATTAATAAATAAGATAACGAGAAGCATGTACAATGAGCTTTTAGAAAAATTTTATCAAATAGATAAAAAAAATGAAAACTTATTTAATAAAATTTCATTTTAAGCATATATTTAAATATAAGTCTCCTTATAAAAGGAGAGTTTTTTAGTTAAAAAAGTAAATTAATTGATTTTTTTATCAAAAAAAGGAGAAATTTGTTGACTTATAAAAATAAAAAATGATATACTATTTCCATAAATGTAATTATACATTATAACGAAAGAAGATAAGGAAAGGAATGTAATTTAAAATGAAAATTAAGCATAAAATTACAAAATTAATTTTTACTATTATATTTATATGCATTTTATTAAACATAATGGGAAATGTTAAGTCATATAATGAAACAGATAAAGATAGTGAGTTAAATAATACACAAAGTAATACACAGAAAAATGAGGAAGGTAGTACTGAAAATACGGAACCAACACCAACTCCAACCGAAAATAAAACACAAAATACTACTCAAGATACTACTAAAACAAACACAAATACAAATACTAATACGAATACTAATACTCAAAAAAGTACTCTAAGTGTAAAATCAAGCAATGCAAATTTAAAAAGTTTGGGAATCACGCCAAATGATTTCAAGGGTTTTAAGCCAGGGACAACTTTATATAATGTAACTGTTCCAAATAATGTAGAAAATGTAAACGTATATGCGACTGCTTCAGATTCAAAAGCCCAAATTACAGGAACAGGAGATAAAAGACTAGATATAGGTGAAAATACAGTTAATGTTATAGTAACTGCAGAAAATGGTAATCAAAAAACATATACGATTAACATCACAAGAGAAGAAGAAAAATCAGAAGAAACGAATAATTCTAATGAAACTACTGTATCTAATTCAGATTTATTAAAATTAGAAGTAAAAGGATACACATTTAAGCCAGAGTTTGATCCATCTATATATGAATATACATTAGACATAAATGAAGATATTAATAATTTAGAAGTTATAGCAGAAGGACGAAATGATAAAATAACAATAGAAGTTGTTGGAAATAACTCTTTACAAGAAGGAGAAAATGTCATAACGGTTTTTGTTTATAATGAGGTAACAGACGAAAATGCAACTTATCAAATTATTGTAAATAAAATAACTGTTGACTTAGAAAGTATAAAAAGTGTTTTAAATGAAGCAATAATAAAAGCAAATAAGATAAAATTTTTATTAATAGTAGCTCTTATATGTATAATAATAGCAATAATAGTATTTATAATAGTATATAATTATAAAAAGAAAAAATATGAAGAAGATAATGATGAATATGAATATGATGAAGATGATCCAGATGATTTTCAAAAACATATATTTCAAAATGTAAACAAAGAAGAATTTGAAAATTCTAAAAAAAGAGAAATGCCTAAAATTATAAATGCTATAATGGATGAAAATAATTACGTAGATAGTGAAGAAAATGATGATATAACTGATGAAGAAATAGCTAGAAGAGCAAGAAGAAAAGGAAAACATTTTTAAAAAAATTATATAATATCTTTCAAATGAATGTGTAAATAAAAATTTACACATTTATTTAAAATTTCAGTCCAAAAAATAAAAATCTTTTTTAAAATCTATTGCTAATTTTAAAAAACTGTAATATAATTGCAAAAAAAATGTAATAATAATGTAATAAAAATTAAAGGAGAAGGATGCATAATGTTCAAATTTTGTTGGGGACAAGACATAGGAATAGATTTGGGTACAGCTACAGTTATCGGTTATGTAAAAGGTAGAGGAATAGTACTTCGTGAGCCATCAGTAGTTGCAGTTGATAACAACACAGGTGAAGTACTTGCAGTAGGTGGTGAAGCGAGAAGAATGCTTGGAAGAACACCTGGAAATATAGTTGCAACAAGACCATTAAGAGAAGGTGTAATTTCTGATTACACGGTAACTGAAAAGATGTTAAAATATTTCATAAAAAAAATAGGGGGAAAGGCTTTATTTTCACCAAGAATAATGATATGTATACCTTCAAGAGTTACAGAAGTAGAAAAAAAGGCTGTAATAGATGCTGCAACAAATGCAGGAGCCAGAAAAGTTTATTTAATAGAAGAGCCAATAGCAGCAGCAATAGGAGCTGGAATAGATATTTCAAAGCCATGTGGAAACATGGTAGTAGATATTGGAGGAGGAACAACAGATATTGCAGTAATTTCTTTAGGAGGGTCAGTTGTAAGTACATCTTTAAAAGTAGCAGGAGATAAATTTGATGAATATTTAGTAAAATACATCAAAAAAACATACAATTTAGCAATAGGAGAAAGAACAGCAGAAGAGATAAAGGTAAATGTAGGATGTGTATTTCCAAAAATTCAAGATATAGAAATGGAGGTTAGAGGAAGAGATTTAACAACAGGGCTTCCAACGACAATAACAATTCATTCAAATGAAATGGTAAAAGCATTAAACGAACCAGCAATGATGATAGTTGATAGCGTACATTCAGTTTTAGAAAGAACGCCACCAGAGCTTGCTTCAGACATAAGTGATAAAGGAATATATATGACAGGTGGAGGATGTTTAATAGATGGTTTAGACAAACTTTTACAAGAACAAACAGGAATAAATGTTATGATTGCACAAGATGCAGTATCATGTGTTGCACTTGGAACAGGAAAAGCATTAGACAATTTAGATTCCCTTGATGAAAAAGCAAGAAGGCAAGCATAAAAATATATAAAAAAAGCAATAATAAAAATTGAAGGTGAAAGGTTGAAAAGTAATTTCAAATTTTCAACAAAATTAATGCCTTAAGAAAGAAAGGGATTAATTATGAAAAAAATCACAAAAATTTTTATTATTGCTTTTTTATTATGTATTTTTATTTGTGCTAGCAAAATATTATTTAATAAATTTTCAGCAAAAGAAGTTGCTGCAAACATAGTAGAAGAAACGACAGTTATTCCAGTAGGACAAGTATCAGGTTTAAAGCTATATACAAATGGAGTATTAGTAGTTGGGATGAGTGAAATAAGAGGTGAAGACAATAAAAAATATAAACCATATCAAGACTCTGGAATAGAAGAAGGAGACAGAATAGTAAAAATAAATAATATAGAAGTTCCTGATACAAATACTTTAACTAAAGTAGTAAATCAATCAGAAGGTCAAAGTTTAGAAATTCAATATATAAAAAATAATGAACAATGTAACTGCAGTATAACACCTATAAAATTTTCAGACGGAACATATAAAATAGGACTTTGGGTAAGAGATAGTGCGGCAGGAATAGGAACACTTACATTTTATGAACCAGCAACGGGAAATTTTGCAGCATTAGGACATGGAATAACAGATAGTGATACAGGAGAATTAGTAGAAATTTCAAATGGGGAATTTTTAACAACACGAATAATATCAATTATAAAAGGAATAAAAGGGGCACCTCGGAAAAATTCAGGGAACACTCGATGAGCAAACAAATATTGGAACAATTTATAAAAATACAAACTTGGGAATTTATGGAACAGTAAATAATTTATCTGCAATAAATTTAGATTTGTCAAAAGAAATGAAAGTAGCTCATAGACATGAGATATCTCTCGGCGAAGCAACTTTATATTGTAGTGTGGATGAAGGAAGCCCAAAAGAATATAAAATAGAAATAGAAAAAATATTTTTAAATAATAATACAGACAATAAATCAATGCTAATAAAAGTAAAAGATGATGCACTGCTTGCAAAAACTGGCGGAATAATTCAAGGAATGAGTGGAAGTCCGATTATTCAAAATGGCAAATTTGTACGGAGCTATAACAAATGTTTTAGTAAATGATGCAACACAAGGATATGCTGTTTTTGCTGATATAATGTTACAGCAAATGAGGGACTGATGATTTTGGGGACGGAGAAAGCGGTCAATGGGGACGTCCTTTTTTGACATCTTTTTTATAACTAATTAAAACATAATTTCAAATTAAATAAAAGATGTCAAAAAAGGACGTCCCCATTGACCGCTTTCTCCGTCTCCAAAATCATCAGTCCATTTGAGAAAAGACTTGACAGAAACAATTTTTAGCAATAGAATAAAAGAAAAAAATAGGAGGTAATGGTTATGTTAGTTACGACAAAGGAAATGTTTGAAAAGTCAATGAAAGAAAAATTTGCAATAGGAGCATTTAATGTAAATAATATGGAAATTGTTCAAGCTATAGTAGATGCAGCAGAAGAAGAAAAATCTCCAGTCATTTTACAAGCATCTTCTAGTGCAATAAAATATGCGAGAATAAATTATTTAATGAAAATGGTAGAGGCAGCAGTTGAAGAACACCCAGAAATACCAATTGCAATACATTTAGACCATGGACCAGATTTTGAAACAGCTAAGATGTGTATAGATAATGGATTTACATCTGTTATGATAGATGGTTCAAAATATAGTTTTGAAGAAAACGTAGCTTTAACAAAACAAGTTGTAGAATATGCACACTCAAAAGGAGTAGTAGTTGAAGCTGAAATTGGAAAATTGGCAGGAATAGAAGATGATGTAAATGTATCAAATTCGGATGCAATTTACACAGATCCAGCAGATGCTGAAAGATTTGTAAAAGAAACAGGCTGTGATTCTTTAGCAATAGCAATAGGAACAAGCCATGGAGCATACAAATTTAAAGGTGAAGCAAAATTACGTTTTGATATTTTAAAAGAAGTAAAATCAAGAATACCAAATACTCCAATAGTACTTCATGGGGCATCAACGGTTATACCAGAATTAGTTGAACAATGTAATAAATATGGTGCTAATATTCCAGGAGCAAAAGGTGTTCCAGATGAAATGCTAAGAGAAGCTTCAACCTCAGGAGTTTCAAAAATAAATGTAGATACAGATTTAAGGCTTGCAATGACAGCTGCAATAAGAAAAGTATTTGTAGAAGATCCATCAAGTTTTGATCCAAGAAAATATTTAACACCAGCAAGAGATTTAATAAAACAGACTGTTAAGCATAAAATAAGAGATGTATTTGGCTCTTCAAATAAAGCATAATATTCAATAAAAAGAATTATTGAAGCGTATTAAAATTTTACTTTTAACATGTTTCTAATTTTATTAAATAGTAAAAAAATAATTGACAAAAGCTAAATTTTATAATAATATAAAAAGCGAAAATAAAAATACTAGGAGGAACACAAATGAAAAATAAACATGAAGTAGGAAAAATAAAATATTTAAAATCAGTACACACTGAAACCCTTGAGACTGTACACACACACACACACACACACACTTTATGTTTACCAAATAGATAAAAAAAGAAATAAAAATAATATAAAAAATAGACGGAAAAACTTGTGAAATAAAAATGCAAGAGATGGCATTTAACACAAGTTAAGTCCGTCTATTTGTGATGGAAAAATTTTATATAAAAAATGGAGGATATGTTTATGAAAAACACAAGAAACAAAGGAATAACCTTAATTGCTTTAGTTGTAACGATAGTACTAAACTGCTGGCGCAGTGGTCGTAATAAAGTAAACAATCTCATAAAATATAAAAAAATGCTATTAAAAAAC
>CANRKM010000005.1 GCA_947631225.1 uncultured Clostridia bacterium | reverse complement strand
AGGTATTTTTATTGGAGATAAAGAATATTTAAGTAAAGGATATGGAACAGAAGCTATAAGATTATTATTAGATTATGCTTTTAATTATATGAATTTACATAGTATTAAATTGCACTTAATAAGTTTTAATGAAAGAGCATTAAAATGTTATAAAAAATGTGGATTTAAAGAAACAGGAAAGATTCGTGAAAATAGATTTATTAATGGAAAATATTATGATACTATAGCTATGGATATTTTAGAAAATGAATTTAGTGAAAGCTATATAAGAAATAAAAATATAAAATAATACTTTATAATATTATAAAAGGATAAAAGTAATGAGGGAATAATTAATAAAAATATTTACAAATAGCAAGAAAAATAGTATAATGTGGTTATTGCAAGCAAGATTGCAAAATAAAAATATACATATGATTAGATTAAAAATGGGGGAGATGACTTATGAAGCAAATTAATAATGAAATTAAAAATCTAATTAATATGGATAGTGATATAGTAATATTGGACGTTGATAGAACAATAATTAATACTACTTCATGGTATCAAGCATGTATAACTGAAAATTTACTTATATCAAAGGAAAATATAAAAAAATTTATAGAAATAAATGATAAAACATTTTTAAATCCAACAAAAGAGAAATTAGAGGAATTTAGAATCAATACCCTAAGTTTAATAGAAAGAGTTATAGATTCCCAATATATAAAAAAAGTAAAACAAATTATAGATGTAGATATATATTGTAAAGAAGGAGATTATACCAACAGCTGGAGATTTTATATAGCAGGTATATACACTGCAAGAAAGTTAGTAAAGATTTATGATAATGCAATAAAATATATAAAATATTTATCAGTTTATTATGGAAGCAATTTAAAAGTGATATTTTTAACAGCTGGTTATGAACCTTTCATTCAAGGTGTTGTAGATGAAATAATTAACCAAACTAACTTGGGTAAATTAAATTATTCTATTATTGGTTCAAAAGTTAAGTTCAATAAAGGAAATATAAAAGAGACTTTCCATATGGATCAATTTGAAAAACAAAAAGTTATTGAGTCAATTATAAAAATGGGAGGAAAAATAAGATTTTTAGCTGATGATTCCAAAGAAAATAATTATCTTTTTGATATTGTAAGACAAAATGGTGGAATAGCTTTAAATATTGAACATAAATGTAATCAGCCATCCAATGAAACTTGGAATCAATATATAGATAGTATAACAGAAGAATCTACAAAAGAGAGCTTAATAAATGATGATTCATTTGTAGGATTAAATAAAAATCATATTAAAATGCCTATATTTTTGGATAAAATGTCCAAAGATACAAATGAAATTGGTATTACATCAATATCAAAAAAAATATATAACATAACATTAAATAATTTAATAGAAAAGATAAAAGATAGTAAAAACAAAGAAATATTCATAAATTGCATAAATAACGTTATATTTGAAAAAGAAGATATAGTTTATTTAAGAGGAAAGTTATATTATAATTGGTTACCACAATATATTTTTTTAGATGATAGACCTTTAAATGATAGGTGGAAAGAATTAATGAATATATCTATAAATGCTTTAGATATAATCAGTAAAGAAAAAATATTGAACAATTCATTAAATTATTATGAACAAGTAATTATTTATTCTTTTATAGATCATTTGTTAGAAGGGATGTTATTTATTCTAAATTTAATAGAACAAAATAATTTAAGCAATAATGATTTATATGAAAAAGAACATAAAAGTGTACTACAAATAACACAAGATGTAAGTGATTTATTGTATTCTTGTATTTATCAAGATACAGAAATAATTAAATTAGTAGATAAAGTTTTATTAGAATTAAAACAATTAAAAATACTTAAAACATTACCTCAATATATAAAAACATACAAAACAATGAGAGAGCTAGATAATAATATTACAATATTTAAATTTGTAAAGTCTATTGTAGATGATATGGAAAAAAGAAATATAGTTCCAAACTATATTATATCTTTTCCATATGGTGGTATAGATTTAGGATTTGCTACTGTATCTTATATGAAAATAGTGTTAAAAAAGAAAAAGATTCCACAAATACTTAATAGTCATTTCAGTTCAAAGCAAGGAATAAGAGAAAATAAAATACAAAGAGATATAGATTTTTCTATATTCAAATTTATTCCTAATATTTATAAAAATTATGTAGAAGAAATAAAAAAGGGTAAAAGTACAATATTACTTTTAGACAATAATGTTACAACTTTTAAAACATTAGATTTATGCAAGAATTTCGTAAAACAATTAGGTAATATGGTATATGCAGGAGTTCCATCAATTAATTATGATAATATAGTAAATAATTTATTTAATAAAAAAAGTGAAACTTTAATATCAAATTGGAGACAAGTATTAGATTTTTATCCGATAGAAGAGTATATTACTGCGTTTAATACATGGAATACTAGTAAAAAATCGAAAATATTACAAGATATATATTATAATATAGATAAAATACATGAAGTAGAGAATCTAACTATAGGAATAAAAAATAAAAATTATATATTTAAAATTTGTAGAATACAAAATGTTCAAGATTTAAAAATTGCAGTACAAAATGGAGCAAATATGATAGGAATACATGCAGTTTATCCAGATAGAATTAAATATTTAAAAAATGAGTTAAAATATGCTCCTTTAGAAAATGATTTTGAAATTGAAGAAGATTTACCTATTGGTCTATTAGAATTAAATAGTATAAGGGATGTACAAAGAATTATTCCAAGTAATATGAAACAAGCAATACTTTTTGAAAGAGCATTAAGTATCAAAAATATGATAAAAACTTGTGAAAAATACGAATTGCCTAAAGAAAAGATATATATACAGCTTCAGCATAGAACAGATAAAAATTATATTGAGAAAATAAAGGAAAATTTGTCTAAAAATATAATAGTAACAATAGGATTGTTCCAGAAAGATTTTAAAGAATATTTTTGGAAAATGAACGATATATTGGATCCAAAAACAGACTATATTCTTTTAGATTTATCGAAACATCAGCCAGATTTAATTACATATTCAGAAAATTATAGAGAAAGTATAGATAGAGTGTCAATTTTAAAACATTTAGCAAAAGTAATGGAAAATAATAATGTTCCTATCATCATTGCAGATGATACAACAGTTAATCAGATGGAAGAATATTTAAAAATAATTTCTAAATATAATATAAAGATAAAGGGAATTGATATACAAAATACAGTTGAAATAGAAACAAATAAACAAAGATATCAAAAAATAAAATATAGAGGTAAAGTATATCAAGCAAAAATAAGAAAATCTAGTACAAAAATGGCAGAATGGAAAGAATTTTTAAAACAAATAGATGAAAATATATTTTATGATAATAAAAAATAAATTAATGTAACAAATAAAGGAGAATGAAATGGAAAAAATAGTTGTTTTAGATTTAGATGGAACACTTTTAAGAAAAGACAAGACAGTGTCACAATATACAATAGATACATTATTAAAATTCAAAGAGAAAGATAATAAAATTTTATTTGCAACTGCAAGACCACCAAGAGATGCATATAAGTATGTACCAGAAGCATTAAGAAACAATCCAATTATTTGTTATAATGGAGCATGTATATTTGATGGGAAACAAATATTATATAAAAAACAAATGACTAAGCAAGATACCTTAGAAATAATGAAAATTGCAAAAAAATTTGGATATAATCAAATAAGTATAGAAATAGATGATACTTTATATTCTAATTTTGATACATCAGATTTTTTTGGAAATGCTCCAAACAAAATAGTAGATTTGGAAGAAATGAAGTTCGAAAAAGCCTATAAAGTAATAATATGTAATAAAAGCCCAATCAAAAAGGAATTACTAGAAATTTTGCCAACTTCGTGTAAGGGAATAATTACAGATGAGGGAATTCTTTGCCAAATTATGAATAGTGAATCTTCTAAATGGATGAGTATAAAATCAATAACAGAAAAAATAGGAATTAAAGCTGAAAATGTAATTGCTTTTGGAGATGATTATAATGATTTTGATATGATAAAAAATGCTGGAATTGGTGTTGCAATGGGAAATGCAGAAGCGAACATAAAACAAATAGCAAATATTGTAACAGATACAAATGACAATGATGGAGTTGCAAAATATATTGAAGAAAGCATATTATAGAAATAGGAGATATAATAAATTATGAAATTAATTCAGGACAACAAACTTTTGAAAGTAAGGGCAATAAAAAGTTTAGAAGATGTAGATATAAAATCGTATAAAAAAGATGTATGGATAGCTAAAGTACAAAATGAATATTATATGATTATAAAAAGAAATTTTAAAAACAGTTATGATGAATGTAAAAACAAAATAGTTGATTTAAACGATGCAAAATGTAAAGTTTGTGAATTGAATGAAAATATAAATTTAAATGTTAAATATGGAAGTGCAGAATCATTTATTGTAGATATGAATGGAATAGATAATTTTATATTTGCAAATTCTCAAGTATTTAATGATGATTTAGTAAGAAAAATATTGCTAAAATTAAATTTATTAGATAAGAACAAACAGTATTTAAGATTTGGATGTTCTGGTGCAAGAGAAAATGACTTTCATCCAGGTGGGGAAGTATATGAAAGTTCATTGATTAGTGGAGAGGATGGAAGCGGTATCTCTCAGAACGTTAGTGGATATTTACCAAATGGAGAAGAATATAGTACAAGTATCAGCCTTTATGATAGAGATAAAATATTTTTAAGAGAAGAAAGGATTGTATATTCACACACTGCGTTTCTTGATGATTGTGGATTAGAAAATTCAAAATGTATACTAATAAAAATAGAACCTAAAAAAGAGGAAGTTAGCTTTTTAGATATTTTAAATGAATTAGCAACAGAATTAAAATTATCTTCTTATGCTATACAAATTTGTATTCAGAGTAATACAAATAGTACAAAAATTAAGGGAAGAGTTTTAAAACATATGCCTGAAAAAGCTTTTAAAGTATTACAAGAAGCTACTGATATTGGGTTAGAACAATTATTCAAACTTGAAAACACTGATATAATGTATGGTGTTGGAACAAAATATGATAGGTATGAGCCAGAATGGAAACAATTTACCGGTGGTAGACAATATGAACGAAGAGGTCATATTCATGCAACAGTTATAGGAGATAAGGATACGCTTAAAAATAAACATGAGGTGTTTCACCTTAGAGATGTATTTGTAAATCCTACAACTAGTATTCAAGTAGTACTTACACCTATAAATAACATATATAGAATATATCCTATATATAAATGTAAAAACGAATTTTTTTGTAAAGCATCAAATAAAAATATTGATAATGTTATAGAAAATATAAGAGTGAGAGATAGAGGAGATTAATTTGGAAGAATTTGAACAAGTAAAAAATGAAGAAAAAAGTTTTAAGATACTGGGAATAAGTATATGGAGAATATTTGTATATTTTATAATATATAGTATAATAGGTTATATTGTAGAAACTTTATTTGGAATTGCAAGATATGGTGTAATAGAAAGTAGGCAAAGTTTTTTATATGGTCCATTTTGTGCAATATATGGAGTAGGTGCAATTATAATGATACTTTCACTTCAATGTTTCAAGAAAAGTTATAATAGATTATTTATTGGAGGATGCATAGTAGGTTCAATTACAGAATATGCAGTGAGTTTTATAGGAGAAAAATTATTTCACATAAAATGGTGGGATTACTCAAATATGCCACTTAACATTAATGGTAGAATATGCTTGTTATATGCTGTTTTTTGGGGATTTTTAGGACTTTATCTTATGATATCTTTAAATCCAAAAGTAGATAATTTGATTAATTTTATAAAACGAAAATTAAATATTAAGTTTTTAAAAGCAATTGTTAGTATTTCTATATTATTAATGCTTATAGATTGTGTCTCAACAGCTATAGCGCTATCATATTTTACAATAAGAACTATTAAAGAAAATAATATTGAAGTTAAAAACCAAGCATATGTAGATAAAGCTTATGAAAAAATTTACAATAATGAACATAGAGTTTGGGTTATTAATAAATTTTTTGATAATGAAAAAATGTTAAGAACTTTTCCAAGGTTAACTGTAACAGATGTAAGTGGTAATATTATTTTTATTAAAAATCTGTATCCTGATATAAAAACATATTATTATAAATTTAGCAAAGAATGATGATGAATTTGGGGACTTAAAAAAATCATCACTAAATTAGAGTGATGATTTTTTATTGTAATATTTAAAGATTAGCTAAAGGATTACTTTCAACTGCATTTCTAACTTGTTCATTGCTAACATGAGTATAAATTTCTGTAGTAGAAATACTTTCATGTCCAAGTAATTCTTGAAGGGCTCTAATATCAACACCTCCATATTGATACATAAGAGTTGCAGCAGTATGACGTAATTTGTGAACAGAGTATTTATCTGTGTCAATTCCTGCTAAGCGAAGTTCTTTGTAAATTATATCTTGAACAGTTCTTTTACCAATTCTCTGACGTCTTTCACTTAAAAAAAGTGCTTTGTCAGAATCTTTATTATCTTTTTTTACACCTTCTTTTGGACGAACTGTCATATATTCTGTAATTGCTTTAAGGCAGGCTTTATTTAAATATATAGTTCTTTCTTTATTTCCTTTACCAATAACATTTAATTGACATTCATCAAAATTAATATCTTTTATATTAATTCCGACAAGTTCAGACAAACGCATGCCACAGTTTAAAAATAGAGTTGTAATTGCATGGTCACGTTCATTATTTCTATTATCTTCATTATCTGATACTTCTAAAAGCTTTTTGCTTTGCTCTAAAGATAAGTATTTAGGAAGACGTTTTCCAAGTTTTGGAGTTTCTAGGTTTTGAGTTGGGTTAATAGCTATGTGATTTTTAAGACAAAGATAATTAAAAAAAACTCTTAAGCTAGAAATTTTTCTTGAACGAGTCGCAGGTTTACTATTATAGTTATTTGTAAGATATGCTAAAAAAGCATGTAAATCTTCTAATTTTACTTTTGAAATAGTATTTAAGTCTAAATCGTTATACTCAATTTTATTAAGATCGGTTTCTTTGCTTAAATGAAAATGTATTTTTAAAAACTTTAAAAAAGTTGCTAAATCATAATTATATTCTTTTACAGTGTTTTGTGATTTATTTTGAATTGTTATCATATAATCTAAAAAGTCATTTAAAAATGGTGGATTTGCTTCTCTTTCAATCATCTATATATTCCTCCATAAGTCTAAAATTTGATTTAATTATATATTTTTAAATATGAAAAGTCAATGTTACTATTCATGTTTTGAAAGCTCGATTAATAAAATTTGAGTAAAAGGAGCTGGAATGCTTTGAAGCTAAAAATTCTCACATTTTTTATGGAAAGATTTCAAGCTTGCCTTGGAAAGGATCCATAAAAAATAGATAGAATTTTTAATGTCTATTTAAAAAAATTATTGAGAAAATTTTCCATTTATGATATAAATTATATATAAATTTAAGGGGGAAAAATATATGAAAAAGAAAAAAAGAAAATTAAATTCAAAAGGGATTCTGGCAGTTATTGCAGTTATAGTTGTAATGATTGCAATAATATGTATTATTACAAGTAAAAAAGATAACACAGAAATTGCTTCAAATGAAGAAGAGCAAATAAATACACCTACAGAAGAAATTAAAAACACAGAGGATGTAAATGAAATAGAAACAGCAGTTGCTGATATAACCGAAGAGGATAAGCATAAAGCAAAATTAGAAGAAAAATTACAATCAGGTAAACTTTTAAGTGAAGATGGTCTTCCTGTACTTATGTATCATTTCTTTTATGATAAGGCAGTTTCAAAAGGGAAGGATGGAAACGATTTAGAAATTTCAAAATTTGATGAGCAAATAAAATATTTATCTGAAAATGATTTTTATTTTCCAACATGGCAAGAAGTAGAAGATTATATAGATGGAAAACAAGAACTTCCAGAAAAAAGTGTTGTAATTACTGTAGACGATGGGTCTGATTCGTTCTTTGAACTTGCAGTACCTGTTTTACAAAAATATGATATAACAGCAACATCATTTGTTATAACATATTGGTATGGAAATAGAGCAAGTGATAAACAAAAAAATGTTGATTACCAATCTCATTCATATGATATGCATAAAGCAGGAGCAGGTGGTAAAGGTGTTATGCTTTCTTGGGATTATGAAAAAATGAAAGAAGACGTGCTATTATCTCAAGAAGTACTAGGAGGAGCGTATATATTTTGCTATCCATTTGGACAATATAATGATTTAGATATTCAAGTTTTAAAAGATACAGGATATAAATTAGCTTTCACAACTAAGGGAGGAAGAGTAAAAAAAGGAGCTTCAAAATATGAGCTTCCAAGAGTGAGGATATCTAATGATACAAGTTTTGAATCTTTTAAGAGTAAGGTAAATTAGGAAGACCGGTCAATGGGGACGTCCTTTTTTGACACAAAGACATTGGGTAATGATTTTTATCTCCGTCCCCAAAATCATCACCCAATGTCTTTGTGTCAAAAAAGGACGTCCCCATTGACCGCTTTCCTCCGTTCCCAAAAGCATCATTTCAAATTTATAACATGTTGAACATAGATTTTATAACTACAAGAAAGCAAAACTGATTTTAACAAATATTTATTATCATTAATCGCTTTTACACTTGTAAAATCTTGTTTATTATATGCCGAAATTAAAGCCTCTTCAAATTGAGTACAAAAGCTATTGTATGCTTGCTCAATATTTGAATGTTTTAAAGCAATATCAATTAATTTACCAATATCATTCATACTATAAACTTGTTTTAAAATACATATTACAAAAATTTTAGCACATTGAACTTTAGAGTATTTTTTCTTTACTGGTGCTTCTATTAAATTATTTTTAACATAATTGTTTATCATAGTTTTTGTTAAAATTTGGTTTTCCTTTTTATTATTAGAATTTATGAATAAGAATTCTGATAATGAAGAATTTATATAAGTTACAATTTGATCTAAATATAGATCTACATTTGGTAGTTCATTCCATTTTGGGACATGTACGTTTTCTTGCGAGATTAGTTCAGTTTTACTCATTTTTTAATTGATCCTTTCTTAAGGGTAATTTATTAACAGTTTCTAACTTACAAAATGTAACTTACTTAAATATAGCATGTTTAAAAAGCTTAGTCAAGTCATTGACAAAGTAAATTAACTATGATAATCTTGTGTATAAAGTTTTTAATTAAGTAAGGAAGTGAGTATATGCAAGATTTAGAAGAAAATGCAAGAATAGTTAATAATATAAAAAATAAATTAAAAGATTTGGGTGATTCACTTTGACATCTCAAATTTAGAAAAACAGTTAAAGGAATTAGAAAGTAAAACTGCTGAACCAAATTTTTGGGAAGATAGCAAAAACTCTAATAAGATTTTAGAGCAGATAAAGAGCTTAAAAAGTAAATGTACAAACTACAGAAAATTAGAAAGTGATATTGATAATATACTTGATATCATAAATTTATTAAAACTTGAATATGATGAAAGTTTAGCAGATGAGATGATTCAAGATGTTAAGAAAATGGAAAACCAAATAGAAAAATTCGAAGTAGAAACTCTTTTATCTGGGAAATATGACAAAAATAATGCAATATTAACTATTCACCCAGGAGCTCGGTGGAACAGAAGCTCAGGACTGGGCAGAAATGCTTTATAGAATGTATACAAGATGGGCATTTAAAGCTGGATATAAAGTAGAAGAATTAGATTATTTAGAAGGTGAAGAAGCAGGAATTAAATCTGTAACTTTTGATGTTATAGGGGAAAATGCTTATGGATACTTAAAAGGAGAAATGGGAGTACATAGGTTAGTTAGAATATCTCCTTTTGATAGTGGAGGAAGAAGACATACTTCTTTTGCATCTGTAGAGGTTTTGCCAGAAATTTCAGATGATGTAGAATTATATATTAATCCAGATGATATAAAAATGGACGTATATAGAGCATCTGGTGCAGGAGGGCAACATATAAACAAAACTTCATCTGCAGTTAGATTAACACATATTCCAACAGAAATTATAACATCTTGTCAAACACAACGTTCTCAGCTACAAAATAGGGAATATGCAATGAAAATGTTAAAGTCAAAATTGCTAGATTTGAAAGAAAGAGAGCATAAGGAAACAATAGAAGAATTAAAAGGAAAGCAAATGGATATAGCATGGGGAAGCCAAATTCGTTCATATGTATTTTGTCCATACACATTAGTAAAAGACCATAGAACAGGGTTTGAAGTTGGGAATGTACAAAGTGTAATGGATGGAGATTTAGATGGATTTATTCAAAGTTATTTAAAACAAACGAGTAACATAAAATAAGTATATACATAAAATAATAATAGCTGAATTTAATTAAATTAGCTTGATAATAAAATTAAAGAAGGTACCCAATATGGACACAGTAGTATTAAAATTTGGAGGGAGTTCGGTTGCAGATAATATTAGATTAAATATTGTTGCAAAAAAAATTAAAAAATTTTATGAAGAAAATGGAAGAGTAGTAGCTGTTGTTTCGGCACAAGGAAAAACGACAGATAACTTAATAAAAGAGGCACTAAGTTTATCAAGTGTGCCAAATGAAAGAGAATTAGATGTTTTGCTAAGTTCAGGTGAACAAATTTCAATGGCGAAACTTGCAATACTTCTTAACATGCTTGAAATACCTGCTATATCTCTTACAGGTTGGCAGGCTGGAATATATACAAGCAATACGAATCAAGATGCTATTATAGAAGATATTGATACATCAAGAATTGAAAAAGAATTAGATAATGGTAAAGTTGTAATTGTTGCAGGATTTCAAGGAATAAATAAAAATATGGATATAACTACTTTAGGAAGGGGAGGATCAGATACAACAGCTGTTGCTATTGCAGCTAAACTAAATGCTTCAAAATGCTATATTTTTTCTGATGTAGATGGAGTATACACAACTGACCCAAATCAAACAAAAATAGCTAAAAAAATTGACTCAATTTCTTATACAGAAATGCTAGACATAGCAGATGAAGGAGCTAAAGTTCTTCATAATAGATGTATTGAGATTGGTGAAAAATATGGAGTCGAAATAATTGCAAAGTCTACATTTAGTGAAAATGATGGTACAATTATAAATGATAAAATAGAGGGGTCACTTGTAAAAAATATTGTTAAAAATGATAAAATTAGATATGTGCATATTACATCTAATAATTATTCACTAGAAAAATTTAACTATATTTATAATACATTTATAGAAAATGAGTTAAATGTAAAAAATCTTGTAAATAGTAGTGAAGAAAACTTAGATATTTCATTTACAATACCTAAGGATAAATTTAATAAATTGGCTAATCTCTTAGAGAATAAATTCCTAGACCTTGATAGCACATATTTAGATATAAGTAGAATTTCAATAATTGGTAATGGGATAATGAGTAATAATCTTATATTAAATAAGACCATGAAAGTTATCGCAGATAGCAAACTTGACATTATTAGTATGGAAATAAATGAAGCCAAAATCGCTATAATGTTTAAAGAAATTATATCAGATGAAATACTAGAAAAAATTCATAAAGAATTAATATAAAAAATCTTCTGACATATGTAAAAGATTTTAAAAAGCAGTATAATCTTAAAGATTATGCTGTTTTTATAGTTTGCTTCAAAAAAATAAATATTCATGAACTATTGAAATTATTTAAAATTCGTAGCATTATGTTCTAAACTATAATTAAGCTGAATATAATTATTTATAGTTAGGAGGAAAGAAGTATGGTTGTTGAAGATAGAAAAGCTGGAAATATTGGACAAATGGGTGGAGTAGTTCAAAATTTGATTTTAGAAAACAGAAACAAACTTAGCATATCAGGGGTAAAAGATGTATTAAGTTTTGATGATCAAGTTGTTATAATGGAAACAGAATTAGGACTTCTTTCTGTAAAAGGAGAAAATTTAAAAATTAATAAGTTAAGTATAGATACATCTGAGGTTATTGTTGAAGGAGAGATAAATACATTAAGTTATAGTGAGCATTCGAAAAAAGAGCAAGAAGGTGGATTATTTAGCAAAATTTTTAAATAAAATTTTTAGGAGATTAAAAAAGTGGCAATTAATCAAGCATATTTATTTTTAATTTTTACATTAAATGGTGTTCTTATTGGTTTATTATTTGATTTCTTTCGAATCCTTAGAAAAACTTTTAAAACAGGAAATATAGCTACATATATAGAAGATATTGTATTTTGGATTTTAAGCGGAATAAGCATTATTTTTTTTATGTATAAATTTTCGAATGGAAGTCTAAGACTTTTTATATTTTTAGGTTTATGTTTTGGTATTATTTTATATATATTAACATTAAGTAATATTATAATAAAAACCTCAGTTAAAATAATATCAGGTATAATAAAATTACTACATAAGATTTGGAGCATAATTATTATTCCTTTAAAGTTTATATATAAAGTAATAGATAAAATTATAATAAGACCAGGATACATTTTTAGTAGTAAAATACAAAATTTTGCGACAAAAAAATTAAATAAGACCAAAATTACCCTAAAGAAAATTAAAAAAATAGAAAAATTTGTAAAAAAATCTTAATAAATTTGGAGGATTTTGGAAATAAATGGAGAATACTAAAATAGTAAGAATTTTAAAGAAAGATGGTACATATGAAAAATAAAATAAGCTTATTAAAAAAATTAATCTTTATAGCAATTTTATTATATGCTATAGTAACGGTAATTAAACAACAAAAAATTCTAAATACATATGCTACTCAAGCTGAAAATTTAGATGTTCAAATTGTTGAAGCAAAAGAGATACAACAACAATTAAACGAAGAAAAAGAAAATGTTAATTCATCTGAATATATAGAAGAAATTGCAAGAGAAAAGCTAGATATGTATTTACCTAATGAAAGAGTTTATGTAGATAGTGATAATTAAAATCCTTGAAGACAATGAAAATTCAGGGACTTTTTTAATTTAGACTTCACAAATAATAAATTTTATGATATAATATATAATATTAATTTCTTAAAAAATCCCCATAAAAATAAAAAATAATATAAAAAGGAGAAAATAAATATGGCAAATTTAGAAAGTTTGACTTTATTAGAGTTGAAAAAATTAGCGAAAGAAAACAATATAAGAAATATTTCAAAATTAAAAAAAGAAGAACTTATAGAAGTTTTAAAAAGTATACAAAGTAATAATTTTGATGAAGAAGAATACGAAGAAGATGAAATGGACATGCTAGACGACGATATTGAAGAAAATGAAGAAATAATAGAAAAAGAAGAACCACATCGCCGTTATGATTCGTCTGATGATGAAGCAGAACTTGAAGAAGCACAAAATACAGTTGCATATCAAGTAAATAATGAAGAAGATGAAATAATTGAAGGTATCTTAGAAGTTTTACCAGATGGATATGGATTTTTAAGAGGAGATAATTACTTATCAAGTCCAAAAGATGTATATATATCACCAATACAAATTAGAAGATTTAAATTAGTTACAGGTGATTTAGTAAAGGGAATTTCAAGATGTAAAGAAGGAGAAAAATTTCCATCTTTAATATTCGTTGGTGAAGTAAATGGAGAACATCCAGAAAAAGCAGCTAAAAGAGTTAGATTTGAAGAATTAACACCTATATATCCAAATGAAAGATTACGTTTAGAAACCATAAAGACAAATTATGCAACAAGAATGATGGACATAATCTCTCCAATTGGAAAAGGGCAAAGAGGGCTAATAGTTGCCCAGCCAAAAGCAGGAAAAACAACATTACTAAAAGAAATCGCAAATAGTATTACTGCGAATAATCCAGAATGTGAGCTTATTATGCTTTTAATAGATGAAAGACCAGAAGAAGTTACAGATATGAAACGTTCTATAAAAGGACAAGTTATATATTCTACATTTGATGAATTACCAGAACATCATACGAAAGTTGCAGAGATGGTAATAGAAAGAGCTAAAAGACTTGTTGAGCAAAAAAAAGATGTAGTAATATTATTAGATAGTATAACAAGGCTTGCAAGAGCATATAACTTAGTAGTTCCAGCATCTGGAAGAACATTATCAGGAGGTATAGACCCAGCATCATTACATAAACCAAAAAAATTCTTTGGTGCTGCTCGAAATATAGAAAATGGCGGAAGCTTGACAATTTTAGCGACTGCATTAACAGAAACAGGAAGCAGAATGGATGATGTTATATTTGAAGAATTTAAAGGAACAGGAAATATGGAAGTACTTCTTGATAGAACATTGGCAGAAAAACGTATATTCCCGGCTATAGACATAAATCGTTCAAATACCAGAAGAGAAGATTTATTACTAAATGAGAAAGAATTAGAAGTTGCAGGTTTAATAAGAAAAGCTATGAATAATATGCCCGCAGCAGAAAGTACAGAGCAAATTTTGAAAGTTATTAAAGTAACAGAAAATAATGTAGAATTTTTAAATAAAACAAAATTGGCATTAGAAAGATATAAAGATTAAATTTATTTAGTTATTAATTAATTTAACTTTCTAATATTTAAAGGTTTGTATTTATATATTTTAAAGTAGATTAGAAAATGTTATGAGAATTGTAAATTACATTTTCTTAAATTGAGATAGCGGAAAATATATAAATACAACCCTTTTTTTAACTAATTTTTAAAACATAATATTGAAAAAATATTTAAAATAAAAGTCGAATAATGTCTTTACAATTATATGGTTTTTTGATAAAATCGTAAAAATAAAAGAATAAAAGTAAAGGGGATTATTTAATATGAAAAGAAGAGCAGTAATAACAATAATTTTTGTTTTCCTAGTTTCATTTTCTTTAAATGTATATGCAAAGGAAAAAGTAGATATAAGTGTTAGTAAAAACAGTGTGGATTTGGGAGATGAAATCACTGTTTCTATTAATTTTAGCAAAGAAGAGCAAGCAGCATATGCATATACGGCAAAGCTAAGTTATGATGAAGATGTATTTGAAACAATAGATACGGAAAATTTTGAAGAACAAGAAAATTGGTCTGATATTAATTATAATACAAAAAATAACAAATTTGCATTAATTAATAAAACTGGAGAAAGTGGCAAAAAGCTTGTTCAAATTAAATTAAAAGTAAGAGAAGAAGCAAAACAGGGAAAAACTACTATTTCAATTGGAAATGTAACATCTACTAATGGAAAAGATGATATTTCAATTGACGGAAGTAGTGTAGAAGTACAAATTGGTAAAGGTACTCAAAACACTACGCCAGATGAAATAAAAGACATTAGTAATGAAAAAATTAGTGTTGAAACTGAAAAAAACACATTGAAATATTTTGCAATTATCCCTATAGTATTATGCCTTTTATTAATTGCGTTTTTAATATATATAAATATTAAAAATGAAAAAATTAATAAAAAACAAAAAGCAATAATTTCATTTGTATGTGGAATTGCCTTATTAGTGTTAGCTATAATTGCCACAATTATTTTAACAACTAAAAAAACAGATGTAAATAATGACGAAGTTACCGATTATGATGATTCAAATAAAATAGTTGATTATTTATTAGAAATAGAAAATCCAGATGAAAAGGTTGATACACAAAGTGCAGATATAGATAATTCACAGCTTGATACAAATTCAGATGGAGAAATATCGACAGCTGATGTTGGTAGTGTATTAAAGGATGCAAAAAATAATACAAGATACACATCTAAAATTACAGCTAAGGGAAATTCTCATAGTAGTGTGCAAGGTAGTGTCTCTGGTTCAAGTAATCAAGAAGGCAATTTAGGACAAAGCTCAGGAGAACAAAGTGGTCAAGGAGCAAACCCAGGCGGAGATGTAAATCCAGAAGAAGTTGTAAAAAAAGTAGAAAGTAAAAATAATACAAATCAAGGAGTTTTTCAAGTTCAAAATAGCGAACAGGTAGAATTAGTTTTCGATATAGAAATTACACCTAAAACAGGAGTAAAAGAAGTAGTTATAGGAGGAAAGAAATATACAGCAACATATAATGAAGAAGATGGATTATACCATGTTACATTGCCTACTGCTGATTTATTAGGTAAAAACAAAACTTATGGTAAAAGTTCAGTAGAACTTACAGACGTTGTTTTAGACAATAATAAAAATGTAAAATTAAAAGAAGGAAAACTTTCATTAGATATTGAAGTATTAAAACAACAACCAACTATTGTTGGAGAGATAGAATATAATGAATCTAATACATCAATAACTGTTACATTTGATGACCCTGACAATGCATTAAAAGATGGAGGATATATATATATTGAAACAGTTGACAATCAGGGGAAAGTTCAAAAGGTAAAAGCAGAAGTTCAAACTTCAAAAATGGAAGCAGATGGAACAAAAAAGAAATTTACAATTAATATAGAAGAATTTAAAAATATCGATGGAACAGATTCAGATATAGAAAATGGAGATTATAATATTGTTGTTGTCGTACCATATCAATTAGATGAAGATGGAATTTTAGAAAGCCGACCACTTGCGAAAAGTTTAAATAATGTACATATAGTAACTGATTATAAATTCACATTTAGTGATTTAAAAATAGCAACAAAAGAAATGGCAGATGGAAGTAAGGTTGAAGATATAACAAATAATAGTGTAAAAATTAAGTTTACAAGCACAAATGAAGCAGTAAATGAAGAAGGTTTACCTGTAACAGTTAGCAAAGTAAAAGTTAAAATTGAAACTCAAAATGGAGAAATTACAGAGAAAGAAGTACCAGCAACACCAGTAGAAAATAATCAAAATAAATATGAAATAGAAATAGAACATAAGGGAGATACAAGACAAACAATAAGTATAGAAAGTGTAGAACTTTCAAATGGAAGAAAATATATAAAACAATCTAACGAAAGTGAAAATAACGCTAAAAAGACAGATGTATTAGAAAATCAAAAAGTAACAATATTTTTAAGTACACCAGTTGCACAAAGCTTTGAACTAAATTTAGGTGATGAGCAAACGAACATAACAGCTGCATATTTATTACAAGATTTAGATAATACAATTACAGAAAGTAACGTGAAATTAGAGTTAATATATAAACCATCACAAGAAGGAGAAGAGACATTATTAGATACAATAGAAGTTCCTACAAAGACGACAGAAAATACTATAGCAAATTTAGCTAAAAAAGTAGCAGATTATAAAAATAAAATACCGAACTATAATTATAATCAAGGAAATGGTATATACACAGTAAAACTATATGCTACATATTCAAGAATAGATGGAAAAAAACACAATAAATCAGATGAAACTGGCTTAATAGGTATTGCAACAAATACAAGAAATGAAGAAAAAAGAAAAAAGGCTCCAAATGTAACAGCAGGAGTAGATACTAAAAATATTCCATATGAATTAACAGTAAATGTAACAGATGAAGATGGGGCATTTAAAACAGGAACAGTAATAATAAAAAAATCTGATGGAACAGTAGTAAAAACAGAGAACTTTTCATCAGAGCAAACACCATATAAATTAGAACTTAACAAAGAATATTTAGAAAACGGAAATTACACAATAGAAATAACATACACATATCAAGAAAAAGAAGGAGAAGAACTAAAAACAGAAAGTATAACTCCAATAGAATTAAATAATTTTGTATCAGATTATGGAGTTAATTTCGAAAAAATAGATGATGTGGTAGTTAAAAAGAAAATAGAAGGTGTCCAAGATGGGCAAGTAATATTAAAGTTCACAGCAACTACCAAAACTACAAATTATATAAAAACAATTGAGTTAGATGGTGGAGCAACAAAGGTAGGAGAAGTTACAAGAGAAGGAAACCAATATACAGTAACAATTCCATATGAAAGTGAAACAACTAAAACCTTTCAAATAACAAAACTAATTTTAGATAACCACTATGCAGAAAACTTAGATACAGCTAGAACAGACACATTGTTTACTATATATCTTCCAAAACCACAAATAGTAAATAAACAAGAAGGTGGTCAAGAACTTGAATTAACAATAGATGAAACAACAAAACAAGCTACAGCAAAAGTAAAAATAGAAAATGACCAAAATGGAACAAATTACAGAGCTCATTTAACATATCCAAATTCATCAGATACAATAGAAATTTCATTAATAAAAGGAAACGAAAATGAATACACAGGAACTTTCGGAAAGCTAGCAGATGTAGCAGGTGAATATAAGTTAGAAATTTTAGCAGATTATGACCTAGAAAACGGAGAAGGCTTATTACAAAATCAAATACTTGGAACAACAATATACACAGTAGATTTAGAAGCAAAAATAATAGATGGATCAATTCAAAGAGAGCAACCAACAAAGGAAGAAATAGTTACAATTACATACAAGGTACATGATAATACAGGAAAAGCAGTAAAATATATAGAAGTAAATGGTAAAATGTATACAGTAACATCAATAGAAGGGCAAGCAACAGATAATGAAACAACATATACAGTAGAAGTTCCAGTACCATTAACTCATAAAAAAATAGATGAGCAAACAGGAGCACCAATAGTAGAATTTACTGCAACAAAATTAGTATATGAAGGTGAAGAAGAAGAGTTAAATCCAGCATTTACATTTGAACAAAAAGTACAAAATGCAAAACCAAAATATGAAAATACATTTGAAAATGAAGATTCAAGTAAACCACGTATGAAATTCAATTTTACAGACCCAAATGGAGAACAAAAAGCATTTAGAAAAGCAACAGTAAAACTAAAAGATTCAAATGGAAATGTAGTAAAAACAAGAGAATTTACTGACGTAGATAAAGATTATTATTTCTTACTTTACAATGAACAAGAAGATGAAAGTATAAATGGTGTTCATCCACAAGGAGCAATAGAAGATACTTTTGCGGGAATGATAGATGGAGAAACATATTCAATAGAAGTCGAAATCGAATATGATGTTGAATATGAAGTTGAAGGGCAATATAATGAAGCGCCAGGAAAAATTACTGAAGTAATAGAAGGATTGCAATTAAATGCAGAATATAAACTAAAAATAAATACAAAACAAGAAGAAACAAAGGTAGACGTAAATACTGGTAAAACCACAATAATATTTACAAGTTCAAATGCTTTAAATGCAGAAATATCAAGTGTTACAATAGAAAAAACAGTAAATGGCAACACTCAAACTATGTCAAACTTACCAATATCAACAATTGTAGGAGATAAATATACAATAGATTTAGAAACAAATGGAGAAGAAGAATATAAACACGAATACAACATTAAAGAAGTAAAATTAAAAACAGGTGTAATAATAAGTAATTTTGAAGATGGAAGTGAAACTAAAGTTGCTACACATTATGTGGCTCCAGTAGCTAGCCTTGGAGCACCAGTAATTGGCTCAGATGATACAATAAGTTTGGCATTAAATATAAAAGATTCAGAAAAAATCTTAAAAAATTTAAAAGCTACACTTTATAAAAAACAAGGAGAACAAGAAATATGGAAAGAAGATGTAGTACCAACTGAAGTAAATACAATAGTAGAACAAGATGGAAAAGATTATACAGTAAGCTTTAAAACAAATTGTAATGAGGTTGGAACATATATAATAAAAATTACAGGAAGCTATGAAAGAGTAGATGGAAAAAATCATTTAAATGAAGAACTTGAAAAATCAAATGTAAAAGTTGAGCCAAAGATAACAAACTTTATACTTAATGCAAATTCATATGCAGAGAAAAATCAAGAAATAACATTAAATATAAGTGAACAAGATAATACAGGAAGCATAATTACAAAAATAGAGCTAATTGATAGCAAAGAACAAACTTATGAATTAGATGTAGTATCAAATCAAGCAGTAATTACTTCACCAAAAGAAGCAGGAGAAATCACATATACTGCAAAAGCAATACATTTTGCAGATGGTACAAAGATAGAATTAGAAGAAAGCTTAGAACATCAAGTAAAAGTAGATGTTTTAAAAGATATGCCAAAAGTAGATTACAAATATGATGATACAGATAAAAATAATCCAAAAATAACAGTAAATATTACAGACTTAGATAAAGCATTAAAAGATAATAAAGTAAATTTATCTGTTACTCAAATAGATGGAAATAATAAAGCTATAATTAGTCAAGAAATAGAATCTGGTAAAGAAACGGAAATTACTCAAGGGCTAGATAAACTAGAAGATGGAAAAGAATACAAAGTAGAAATTATAGGAACATATGATTTAGATAATAAAATGGGTGGAAACAACTATAAAGAGAACCACAACTTCCTTAGAGAAGACGAAAAAATAGTAGGATTCCAAATTAAAGATTTTGCACTAGATAATATAAATGTTACAAATGTATCAAGAACAAATAATTATGTAGAAATTACATTTAACAGTACAAATAATACATACAAAGATAGTAAAATAGGAATATATTATGTAACACACATAAATATAGAAGGAATAGCAGAACCAATAGAGGTAACAAAAATAACACAAAATACAGAAGGATTTGATACATATACAGCTAAAATTCCTTATGAAAAAATAGATGAATATCGTATGTATAAAATAACAGGAGCACAAGTACTTGGAGGTAAAGAATTTACATCAAATGAAGGATTTGGAACATTTGAAATATTTAAACAAATGCCAAAAGGAATAATTACAAGTGCAAAATTATTAACAGAAGGCGTAAATGCAGAAAAAATAGAAGTTAAATACAAAATAGAAAGTGGCTTAAATTCAATAACTTCACTTAAAATGAAAGTATCTGATAAAGATGGAGCATCAGAATATGTGACATCAGATAATCAAATACAAAAACCAAATGCAGAACAAACAGAAGAAACTGTAATATTAAATTATATGCCAAAATATGCAGGTTCACATACTATCGAGCTATTACTTACAGGAGTTAACTTAAATGATGGCAAATCTTATGGAGAGCAGATCTTAGCTGAAAATAGAGATATAAATGTAGGATATTTTGCTCAAATTGTATCTACAAAAATAACAGTTGTAGAAACAAAACAAACAGCTAAAAACCAAATAACAGCAGATAAAGGTCAAGAAGTTCAAATAGATTATGAAATAAAGACAAATAGACCAGTTAATGAAAATTTAAACAGTATAACTGTAAATGCTACGGGAAACGAGGGAAAAATATATCCAGTTGGTACAAATAACAAAATAACATTAGAAGCTCCAATTGCTACGAATGAAGCACAAGGAACAGCTACATATAGAATAAAAGTTGCTGTACCACAAGATGCTATTGCATTTGAAAATATTAACTACACAGTAGAGAGTGTTCAATTCGATACAGATGTTGCAAATACAGCAATACTTACAGAAAATGTTGTAACAATAAAAGTACAAAAACAAGTGCCAGAAATACTTTCTATAACATATGATCAACAAACAAGAACTATATCAATAAAAGTACAAGATAAAGATAATGCAATAACTCAAGGAAAAATAGTTGTAAAAGATGGAGAAAATGAAATTATAACAAAAACATTTGGAACAGATGCAACAGATGATAAAATAGAAGCAATAGATGGAGTTTACAATATAGTACTTGAAAAACAAGACAATATTGAAACAAAAGATTACAAAGTAGAGGTTACAGGTAAATACGATATAGGAAACGGACAGCAAGAATTAGAACCACTAAATTCTGATATAAAAATCTACCAAGGTGATTATGGTTTCAAATTAAGTGATGCAAAGATTGAAAAAGTAGAAAATTCAGAAAATAACAAAGAGGTGTATATAAACTTCAAGAGTTCAAATAATCATAAATTACTTGTAAAAGCAGTATTGGTATTAGAAGAAGAATTAAAAAGTAATGGTATAGAACAAATAATAGCTACTCAAACAGAAAAAGGATTAGAACATAGATGTGATGTATCACAAATTGGAGAAGATGAATACCAAATAAAAGTACCATTTACAAATGAAAATCCTAAAAAGTACACAATAACGCAAGCAATACTAGATAACACAGTAGCTTTTGATAATAGTAATTCTGCGGAATTTAATGTAGAACAATTAAAAGTATTTAAAGAACAGCCAACAGCAACAGACCTTTCATTAGATTTAAAAGCAAAAACAGCAAGATTTGCAATAAATGATCCTGATTCAACAATAAAGACTGCAAAAGCAGTTATAATAAATAATAAAACAAAAAAAGAAGTTACTGAAGCAGAAATTGCAGATTTATTAAGTGAAGAAGTAACATTTGAAACATCAGTGCCACAAGGTGAATATATTTTAGCAATAAATGCTGTATATAATAAGTTAGATGGAAAAGGCGAAGTTAATGAAAATATAGGAATAACTGATAATCCAGTAAGTCAAGAAATAGAAGCAAAAATCACAAAAATAGAAACAAATAATAAAAAGCTATTTGCAAAAACTGACCCAATACAAGTAACAATGCATGTCACAGATAATACAGATTATAGAATAACCAAATTCTATGTACATTGTAAACTAGAAACTGGAGAAGATATAATATTTGAAGATATACCAGATTATCAAGAAACACCAAATCCAAATGGTATATATACATTTACAACACCATTTACTCCAACAACTGGAGAAAAAGAAGTATTGCCAGGAATAAGAACATGTACTGTAGAGCAAATAGAATATGATGACCCAGAAAACCCTGGAAAACCAATTACAGTACAAGTAGAACAAACAGATGAAAATAAAGCTCAAATAGAAATCTTAAAAGATGCACCAACATTAAGTTGGGAAAAACAAGAAGTAGATGAAAAAACAAATTTAATAGTAAAATTAAATAACCCAGATAATGCAAGAGTTGTTCATGCATCAGAACACGAAAATACTCAATTTGAAGCAGGAGCTACTATAGAGTTGTTAAAATTAAATCCAGAAACTTCGGAATATGAAAAAGTTGAGATAGATAATAAAAACAAACTAATTGGAACATCAGAAGATAATACAGAGGCTATAAGAACAATTGAACTTACTGAAAATGGTACTTATGAGTTAAAAGTAAATGGTATAGCATATTTAGCAGATAAATTAACAGATAATGCAGAACTTGAAACAATTACAAAAGCTTTAGCAATAGATCAAAAAGAAATAAAATTTGTATCAGATTATGATTTCAAAATTCAAAACGAAAAAGTAGTTAGTGTAGATAGAGAAGCTAAAAATGCTACAATAGAATTTGAAAGCACAAATCTTGCAAATGAACTAATAAAAGAAATAACAATAGATGAGCAAACTTTTAAAGATAATTTACTTAAATGGACATCAGAAGGAGAAGTAGATACACAAAAAGGTAAAGTTTCAGTATATAAATATACAGTTACATTAAACAATGTAGATCCAGATGTAAAACGTGAAGTATTATTTAGAAAAGCTACATTAAATGGTGGAAAAGAAATTAAAGATATACCAAATAAACTTGTAATATACAAAACTCAACCAACAGCCACAGTAAAAGCAACAATAGAACTAAAAGAAGGCGAAAATGCAGATGATGTTGATGCTGAAAGGATAATTAAGGGTAATATACAAATACAAGACCCTGAAACAAGTATATCAAAAACATATATAAATGTTATTAATCCTGATGGAACACTTTTACTTAAAGAACCAAAAGAATGGTCACAAGGAGAATTTGATTTTAATGATTATCCAGTAAGTCAAAAAGGTGATTACACAGTACAACTACTTGCTGATTATGATAGAAATGTTGGAGATGCAAAAACTAAACAAGTAATAGGAGAAGATACAGTAACAATAAATGTAGATGCAAACATAATTGAAAATACAGCAGAAAATTACTATGTTGAAAAAGGTGGAGAAATAAAAATAAAATATACAATAGAAGATAATGCAGAAGGAACAGATAGATTTAAACCGAATGGTTTCAATATAGTAAAAACAATAGATGGAGTAGAAAGTGGTGAAGAATTCCAAACAATTACATTTGAAGGAGTAGGCAAAGAACAAAAACAAAATGAAGAATATTATTCATTAACATTAAAAGCACCAGAGAAACCACAGACAATGAAAGTAGAAGTAAAATCAATTTCATATGCTGATACAGAAAACCAAACTTCATCAAAAGCAATAATGAATGAAAACGATAAAGCAACTACTCAAATTGATATATTAAAGAACCAACCTAAAATCTCAGATTACTTATATAGTGAAGAACAAGGCTTAAGATTTAAATTAGAAGATACAGATAATAGCTTTAAATCAGGAAAAGTAAGAATAGAAAAAAAAAGCGGAGAAAAAGTCGGAGAAGATATAGCATTTGAAAAACAAGATGGCGAAATGATTCAAATAAAAGAAAATTTACCAAAATTAGAAGAAGAACAAAAATATAAAATTACAATAGAAGTAGAATATGATAGAACAACATCTGAGAAACCTTTAGTTGAGCCAATTCCAGAAGGATTAAAAGGTACAATAACACAAGAACAAATCTATCATCAAGTAAAAGATTATCAATTTGAATATATAAATGGAATAAAAATAGAAAAAATTGATGACATAGCTCAAGAAATAGAAGTTAGCTTTGCATGTTCTTTTGCAAAAGATAATACACTTAAATTAACACATGCATATATTGTTGATAAATTCTATGAAGTAGAACAAAGAGGAGATAGATATTACGTAAAAGTAAAATTTGCAAACACTATAGAAAAACTAGAACTAAAATTACAAGGAGTAAAATTCTCTAATGGTAAAATCTTAAAAAGTAAAGACTTAAATATTGGAGAAAATGGGGAAAATGATTCAGAATTTGAAAAAACAGATAGTGTATATGCATTTTTAACAGAACCAGCAATTACAAATGAAAGTGCAACATTTAATGATGAAGGCAAAATAAATGTTAAATTTAATTTAAATGATCCAGACAAAACAGTTACAGGAATTAAAGCACATGTAATGGTTGGTGGAAGTGAAGTAACAGTTGTTGATAAAGATCAAGTTATAGATTTACCAAAACTTAATGAAGAAGGAACAGCAAATGTAGACTTTACAATAGATAAGGTTTACAGTAATGCAGGAACATACACAGTAAAAGTACTATTTACTTATGATAGACATGATGGAAAAACACATAATGATGAACCATTACAAAATAGTACCTTAACAGCAAATATTGCAAATTGGGCAAAAATAACAACAGACGATAAGCAAGATGAAAGTCGCTTTATAGAAAGAGGAGAAGGTGAAAAGACCCAAATCCCAGTAATATATACAATAGATGATAATGACCCAAGAGATATTGAGGCAATAAAACTAGAAGGCGATGAAACAGAATGTCCAGTTGAGAAAGTAGCTGGAACAGAAAATCAATACAAAATAGTATATGAAACAGAAACTACTTCTGGAGAAAAATCATTTAAAGTTGAAAAGGTTGTGTATAAACAACAAACAGTGGCATTACAAGAAGCATATACAACAACTGTAGAAATACTAAAAATTGCACCAAAAGTAGAAATTGGAGAATATAATCCAAATGATAGAAGCATTAAGTTTACAATAGTAGATCCAGAAGATACAATTACAAGTGGAAGAGCATTAATTACATCTGAAGATGGTTCAACTACTTATAAAACAGTTGATATAAACCCAACAGGTACTGAACCAAAAGAAATTACAGTAACATTTTTAACAGATGACGAAGATAGAGAAATTCCAAAAAATGAACATCTAAAATTAAAAATAGTTGCTACATATAGTTTAGATATAAAAGGACAAAAAACTGTAGAGAATAAAGAGTTGGCTTTACAAGAAATAGCACCATTAAGCCAAGAATATAATTTTGAGGTACAAGATATAAAAGTAATTTCTGTTGACAGAGAAAATAAAACGGCAAAATTAGAAATAAAAGTAAAAGATAATAGTACACAAATTGGAGGAGATATTTCACAATACTTGATGCAAAACTTTAGCATTCAAGATACTGAAAATCCAATATTAGTACAAAAAGAAAGTAAAGATGAAATTACTGGAATCACTACATACACAGCAGACTTCGCATATCCAAATGACTTAGATGGAAAAAGGCAAGAATATAAAGTAAACAAGGTTCAAATAGGGGCAAACAGTGAAGAAATTGCACCAAAAGAATTTATATTATTTAAAACAAAACCAACAACACAAGAGTTAACAATAGATCCTGAAAAAATATCTACAGAATCTGTAACAGCATCATTTAAAATAAATGACCCAGATAATGCTCTTATAAATGCCAAAGTAGGATTATATGAATATAAATACTATCAAGATTACAATCAATATATGGACATTTATATGGATGAAAAAGAAATTAAAGAAAATGAAGCTGATACTTATGAGATTAAATTAGATGACCAAAAATATAGCACAAACTCAAAATATACTGTAAAAATAGAAGGAATATATGATTTAGCTGATGGTGGTAATATAGCACAAATGGAAGAAGAGCAAACATCAGAACTTATTGGAGATGAAAAAACAGCTACAAAGCAATTCTCAGTTCCAATACATTCAAAAGTAGAAGAAATTAAATCAACAGGTGGAGATATTGAAGAGGATAAATCAATTGTAGTTGATAAAAATAAATCAATATCAATGTATTATAGAATTTCAGATAATACAGATTTAACAATAAAGAAAATAGTTTTAACAGATAAAAACAACATAGAAAATCCAAATAATCAATCTACTTGGACAGCTACAAAAGTAACCACAGGAGAATTTCTACCTAAAGAAGGAGAAGCAGGAGACGTATACAAAATTAGTTATGGTGGAAAGGCACTTGCCGCAAATGCAGGTGTTCAAAACCTTGAAATAAAACAAATACAATATGATAGAAGTAGAACTGCAGATATAATAGAACAATTACCACAAGAATTCAAAGTTAGAAAATTAATGCCAACAGTTACATATGCAGGAAAGGGTACTTTAAATACACCACAGGCAGATTTCACGATAAATGACCCAGATAATGCAATAGTTGGCGGGAAATTAGAAGTTGAAGTATATGGAACAAACGACGATGTAAATAATGATACAGATGTAAGAAAAGGTGAAAGATACTTAGCAGATCAAAATATTGAAATAGATGTAAACAAGGAAAACAATATAGACTTTAGTAAATATGGAGAAACATTACCAGATGGAACTTATGATTTAAAACTTAAAGGAAAATATAATCTATATGATAATGATGAAAAAAATAATGAAATTTATGAAATAACTAAAAATCTAACTGTTGTAAAAGACCTAAACTTTACATTTGAAAATCTTCAAATTTTCCCAGAATATATAACAGGAACTGGAATGTTAATGGGAATGGTAAATATTCATACAGGAGCAAATTTAAAAGTTAAAGAAATTAAATTACGTTTTTACAAAGATCAAACCAATACATCTGATGAAGAAGGTACATATGCTGATTACAGTATTGATGACAATAAATTTTCAAATTGGGGTGGCGATGATTTATATACCATAATGGATATGGATTTCCTTTCAACAGAAGCATATAAATGTATAAAAATAGGTCAAAACCCACTTAAAGTACTCGAAGTAGTAGCAGTTAATGAAGCAACAGGTAAACAAACAGTGTTTAAAGTAAATGAATTAGCATATGCAAACATAACTCGTGAACAAGGTCAATTAGCATTCTTTACTATTGCAGAGAAAAC
Organism: uncultured Clostridia bacterium; assembly: GCA_947631225.1. Lineage (GTDB taxonomy): Bacteria > Bacillota > Clostridia > TANB77 > CAG-508 > CAG-269. Next base: position 8,373 of record CANRKM010000005.1, on the reverse strand, counting down.
TAACATAAATAAAGAAGCTAAAACAGTTTCAACAGATTTAGAGGGATATGTAAAAGTAAATGACTTGGAAGATTACTATGTACCAGGTTCGCTATCTACTTGTGTATATGATGAAAATGGAGAACTAATTGCAGAACAGCCAATTGAAGCAGCCACAGCAGAAGATAAAGCAGATTTACAAAGACAATATGATGAAATAGATAAAATGCAAATATCTGAAAGAGAAAAATCAGATAAAAAACAAGAAGCAGGTTATCGTAAAGACATAAAATTTGTAAATATACCAATTGCAAAAACATATAGAGTAGAAATACATGGTAAATGGTATGAAAAATATATGGACGTAAACCATGGATATATGGAAGAAGTTCAAGAAGGTATAGTACAAATGAAACACAGAACTGGTATTGGAGCAGCTGCTAGCCCAAGTGTAGATGCAAGACTAAACTTAAATGCCAAAACTCGTGTAGGTATAGAAGAAACTAAAACATATATCAAAAATGAAAAAGGAGAATGGATACCAAGTTCATATGTAGGAAAAGGCGAAGAAGTTAAAATTGAATACCTAATTAGAGGTAATATGGATGCTGGAACTCATATCACATCTGCAACAGTAAATAAACAAGATGTTGAACTATCAGGAGTAGAAGGAAAAGTGGATGTATATGAAACAACAATAAAAGCACCAGAAGAAGCAGGTAAATTTAATATAGATTTAACTAGAGTTGGTTTAAATACACTAGACTACAAATATACAGTAGATAGTGAAGAATATATATTAAATTCAACACCAGTAGATGTATTAACAGAAGCACCAAGATTAGACAACTTCAAACTAGACTATGAAAATAGTAGTACTCCTAAATTAACATTTGATATTATTGAAGAAAAGGGAGAAAAAGAATCAACAACTTCAAGAACTATTAAAAATGCCACAGTAGATGTATATGAATATAAAGGAAATAACAACGAAGAATATAAAAATGAAAGTCCAGTAAAATCTTATGAATTTAACAAAACTGGAGAAAAAGTAAGCCTATCGCAAATTATAAGCATGGAAGATTTGGCAAGAGGAGAACAATACTGGTTACAAGTAAAAACAGATTACTCACTTGTTGAAAATGAAGATTCAGAAGTTGAAGGTATAACCAAATTTAGCAATAACATACTTTATAGCTCACCACTTTTGGTTCAATCAGATGACAATGTAAAAATAACTAATTTAAAAGCACCTTCAAATGTAGAGAAAAACCAAGAAATAGAATTGAAATTCAACTTTGATGCAGGAACTGAATTCCTAAGACCAGTTAAATTAAAAGTTGAAGGAAATGTTGCACTATTTGATGTAATTGAAGAAGAAGGAACTTTCAAAGCAAACATTACAGGTTACAGTGTTAGTGGAAAACAAACAATTAATTTAAAACAAATTGTTTTAAACACAGGCAAAGTAATAGATTTACCAGAAAGCATTAACCACAAAGTAAATGTAGAAATATGTAAAGATATAGTTGGAGTAAAATATTTTGCATTCTCAGAAAGTGGAAATGAAATTATATTAAATGTTTCATTAAAAGACAAAGAAGGTACATTAGTTGATGTAGCAGACAATGTACAAATTAATATATACGAATCTGATAGTAATGAGAAAATTAATGGAGTAAAGGTAGAAGGAAATAAAGCCTTAGACTATACAGCAAAATTTAATAGTAACAATGATGTAAGAAAATACAAAGCTGTAATAAAAGCAACATACTCAAAATTGGAAGACAAGGAAAATAATTCACTAACAGAAGAAATATATTCAAGGGAATTCTCATTAGATGATAGAACAATTGAAATAAAAGATATTACAAACATTGAATTAATGAAATTTGAAAACGGTGTTACAAGAGCTGTGGAAGGTCTAACCAAAGAAGAGTTAGATAGAGGAGAACAGTACCTAGTAAGAGTTTCAATGTTAAATACTTCAACATTCTATTCAGACATAGGTTACTATGAAGAAAAGAATGGAAAACTAGTATTAACGTTAAACTACGTAGGAGCTACACAATATACAGAAGGAAAAGAAGGAAGTATTACAGTAGAACTAGAAGATAGTAATACTAAAATACAATATAACAATCAAGAGTGCACATACTATGTAAGTACAAATTCATTTACAGGTTTAGTATATTTACTAAAACATAACCCAGATAAAGAAATTACATTAAATACAGATTTAGATGCAACAAGTTATGTAGGTGATACAAGTAATAATGTTTATATAGATAAAACATTTACTGGAAAGATTAATGGTAATGGTCATATGATTAAAAACTTACAAATGCCATTATTTAATGAAATTAATGGAGCAACAATAGAAAATGTAAATATTGTAAATACTGTAGTAATTGCAAAATCTCAAAATGTTGGAATACTTGCAAATACAGCAATTGGTGCAAAAATTAAAAGAGTAAACTTTACAGGAGTAGTCTTTAATGTATCAAATAATTGTGGAACAATGTTCAATCAAGCAAATGGAAATACAACAATAGAAGAATGTGAACTAACAGGATTAACACTTACATATACAGCATACAACAATTCACATGTAGGGGGAATGGTAAACAGGGCAGATAATGTAGTAATTAAAAATTGTAGAGTAGAAGGTACAATTGGTGGTTGGCCAGGCTGGCAATGTTTAGCAGGAGTTGTAGCAAACCCTAATAATGTAGTATTAGAAAACTGTATTACAAATGTTGATGTAAATTCTGCCTATGGCACACAATACTCATGTGGATCTATGGTAGGAGCAGGAAGTTCTAATCTAATAATAAGAAATTGTGTATCAATATCAGACGGTGGAAATGTATCATCAATTATAAAAGACGGTTGTGGAATAAATTCACAGTCTACAAACAATTATGGATGTTCAGCATTAACAGCAGGAAACAAAACATTCAAGTATCAAGAAAAAGAAAAATTCACACAAGACTTCTACAAAAACACAATACGTTTAGATGAAGGAATTTGGGATTTAACAAATTGTGGTGGAGAAGTTTTACCAAAACTAAAACCATTAAGTAGTGAAAACAAACCAACAAACCCAAATGCTGAAATTCCTGGATATGAAAGAATTAAAGAACAAAGTGATTACAATGCATCAAAAGAAATTCTATATCACAACTTATCTAAACTAGCACCATATTATGATGCAAAATACATAATAGAAGATGCTAAAAATATAAATGAAAGCGATGAATTAAATCAAAAATTAATACAGGGTATTTTACCAATCGATAAAAATGGTAAAATTGTAAATTCGCTTACAAATGAAAATTATCAGAACATTGAAAGAATTAAATTAGTATTCAAAGACAGAACAATAAAAGAATATAAAGTGGACTTTGAAACATATTTCGGAAATGTAGTATGTTACAATATACCAAGTATCAACAATGTTAAATATAACTTTAAAAACTATGTAATAAATAAAGATGCAAGCATTGTAAAAGAATTAGTAGACTATGTTAAAAATATAAACTATGTATTATCAATTGATACATTAACAAAAACAAAAGATAGTAGACTATATTCTGAAACATTTGATGATAGTTCAGTACAACGTGACGATAAAAAATATTCAACAATCTTTAAAGAAAATACAGTTAAGCAAGAAGCAGAACAAGTAATACTAGATTTATTATCAAATAATAATTACAATATTACAAATGATGATGTTAAAACAGCATCAGTAATTAAAAACGAATTATTATCAAATAATAGATTAGAAAGATATTTATTAACATACACATATGTAAAACGTTGGTACAATATAAATGTTGAAGATTATAACCTAAAAGACATCTTACTATATCATACAGACATATTTGAAGGAGAATTTAATTATGATACATTAACAACAAGGTTATTATTAAATGACAGCAATATGGCTACATCAGCAACACATACATTCTATGCAAACAACATTGGTAATACAATAGGATTACCTCAAATAGGAGACTTCATAGATTATTTTATTAAAAATACAGGTAAATATGATGATGTTAATGATTGGTTAGTAGAAAACTTCAACGGATTTATAGTAGAAACAAAGTTGGATAATCAAGATGACAGACTAAGATATAGAGCTTGGGATTACTTGAAATGTTGGCCAAGTATATTACTTCCAGTATTAAGGTTACCAGAAAAATCAGCATATATATACTCATGTCCAACACAAATCCATGTAGGTGCAACAAGAGTTTATTATGCAGACCCAGTAAAAAATGCTGACGCAATGCAAAGGAAAATTGAAAGCTTTGCAAGTAGTGTAAAGAGAAATTATGAAGGAATTTATGGAATGATAGGTGGCGGAAGCTCAGATACTAAGAAACAAGACGTAGCAATATATTGTTTCAATAGAAAGAATGACCTTCAAACAGATACAAACATAGCAAACGACGGAGAATATGTAAATGGAAAATTACTATCAAGGAAAGCATGGCAATATGCAAATCAAACTCAAGAAGATTATCATAAATGGTTTGCTGAAGCAACAGGAATTTGGACAGCAAGAATTGGAGCAGCAGCATATGCATATGGAACAAGAATTCTTTGGGAAGATAATGCTCTATTAGATAATTTCAAAATCTGGTCACATGAAACAATGCACGACCAAGATGGAGCATTAATACTTAAAAACCATAATAGAAGACCTGCGGTAGGTGGAGAATCATATTCAGATGGATTCTTAACACAATCTTACGAAAAACCTGGATTTTGTAAATTTAACTTCTCTGTAAATTATGACTCAAATACAAGTCATACAGTAAACTGGACAGGAGATAGAATTTCATCACCAGAAAAAGTAGAAGATTATTATACTAAAGCATTCCAATTAAATTATGTTTTAGATTATATAATAGGTCAGGCAGTACTTGAATTAAGTAGAGACCAACAAGAAAAAGTCCTTTCAAAAATGCCAGAAACTGAAACTAAACCATCAAGGGCAGGAAAAGACTTTGAAAAAGTAGAGTCTATTGATGATTTAATAGAAGGACAATATGCAATAGATTATGGAGCAGAGGGTTATAAAACAATACGTTGGTACAATCCACTAAGTGATGTAAACTTTACAAGTGTTGATAACTTATGGGTAATGTCTTATGAAATGCTAGGATATGCAGGATATGATAATGGTTGGTTATTATGGACAACAGATATTTTAAAGAGCGAAAGTGACCCATATGTATCTGACAAACATGCATTAGCAGAAATAACTAAGAGAAAAACCGGAGCAGAAATGGATATAAAAGCATATAAGAAAGCAAGATTTAACGAAGCAGCAGAAAATGCAGATAAATTATCATATTTAAATAAAGAAGACATTAAAAATCAATTTTTACAAACATTAATACAAGATGCTAGTGAAGTTAAATCAGATGTGGGAACATTACAAATGTCTAAAACATCTGCTTTGAAAATACAAATATTTAATCAATTGAAGAGATATACTGATGATCTAAGATCAACACCATTTGGAAAACAAGCAAATAATGAAGAAGTAACAGTAAATAATGGAAAACAATTTATAGATGAAATAACCAAAAACTCATCAGCAAAAATAAAACTAGGAAGTGACATCGATTTATCTGAATACAATAGTGGAAATTGCATGATACGTTCAACATTTGCAGGTGAAATAAATGGTAATGGCAAAAAAATTACAGGTGTAAATATTCCAATATTTGACAGTACATTAAGTGCTAAATTTGAAAACTTTACAATTGAAAACCCAGAAATAAGTATAGATAAGACAATTTTAGGAGCACTTTCAAATACAACTGAAAAATCGAACTTAACAAGAGTTAAAGTAAAAGGTGGAACAATTGATTCAAAAGGAAAAGAGACAGTAGGTGCTTTGGTTGGTCAATCAAAAGAAACAACATTTGATGAATGTAGTGTAGAAGGAACAACAATAAAGGGTGCAAGAAATGTAGGAGGACTAATAGGTAATGCAACAAATGTAGATAATATAAAAGAAAATCAAAATACAACTACAATAAAGAATAGTTACACATATAAAGTAACAATTGAAGGAACAACAAAAGTCGGAGGATTAATAGGTAACTTAGAAAAATATGCTAAAATTGAAAAATCAAGTTCATTAGATGTAAATGTTAATGGTTCACAAGATTCAGTTGGTGGATTAGTTGGAGAAATTAACAAAGGTTCTATTGAAAATAGCTATTCAACAGGAACTGTTACAGGTAAGAGAAACTATTGTGGAGGATTAGTTGGTTATTCAACAGACCCAGAAATCAAAAATTGTTATACTACATGCAAGGTAAAGGGGCAATCATATATTGGAGGATTTATAGGTACTGTAAGAAATAGTGGTATTGTTGAAAATTGTATATCACTTGCTATAATGGAATCTTCTACGGCAGCTAAATTTGATACTGGTTCAAATTCAGCGATAATAACAAATGGGTTTAAAAATAATTATGAAATAGCTGAATTTATCGGAAGACCATCAAGTAACAATAGTGGAGTTCAAGCAGGAAATATAATGGCAATAGCATATAATGGTGCGAACGATACAGTAAATCAAGGCAAATGGCTAAACGGTTTAAATAATAAAGCATTCTGGGATCATAATGGAGATGCAAACATCCGTGATTATGGTGTGAAATTTGACGAAACAATATGGAAAATTCCAACAGATGAAGAATTATCAAAAGGAGAATTACCAACATTATTAGGAGCAGGTAACCCTGTAGATACTAAAGTTATGAAACCACAAAATATTCAATCACAATCAGAACAAATTAGCTATCAGCCAGAAGTATTCTCTAACAATAAGCCAGTGGTTGTACAAAAAAATACAGAAACAAAAAATAAAAAACAAAAAACAACTACAAATTCTACGAAAATTGAAGAGGAGAATAGTCAAAATATTAATTCTGTAATAGATGAAAATTTAACAGATGTTTCTAATAATACAGTTAATGCAAATTTTTCTAACAATGTAATAAATGAAGAAAATGCAAAAGAAGAAAACAGCACATCCTCAGAAAATACATCAAACTAAAAATAAAAGGGGCGTTTATAATAATGCCTCTTTTATTTTAGTTTTTAATTCTTCTTTATTGTAAAAACTTTGCACAGGTATTCTTAAAAATTTCACTCCAGATTCGCTTAAAACTTTATTTACAAATTATTATATCATATTTTACATAACTTTACAATATTTACATAATTTGCTATTAATAATATTAGTTGCAATTATTTTTCTTTTATTATATAATCATCCTAATAATTAGTATATTATTTGGATTGGGGGAAAATAAAATGAAGAATTTTTTGAAAAAATCAGGATGGGTAGACATATTAGTATCTATTGTATTTGCTATAATTGGTATATTTATGATAGTAAAAACAGATTTAGCAATTAAAATCATATCTTATGTTTTAGGTGGAATTTTTATGACTATGGGAATTGTTAAGACCATAGATTATTTTTTATCAAATGGAAAATATGATTTTTATAATTATGATTTGATTTATGGAATCATTGCTATTATTATTGGATTAATTACTATATTTTGTGGTGATTTAATTGAGTCTATGTTTAGAATTATGATAGCACTTTGGATAATATATAGTGGACTTATAAGGTTGTCATTGTCATTAAAGTTACATGCAGTACAAATAGATATGTGGAATGTATCACTAATACTATCAATTATTATGATAGTTAGTGGTGTATACATATTATTCCAAAATGGTGCGTTGATTTTAACCATAGGAATAATAATGTTAGTATATTCAATAATTGATTTAATTGAAAGTGTAATTTTTATGAAATATGTAGATGAATTATTATAATAATAGATTAAAGGATCTAATTAGCATTTTTATATAGAATAGAAACTGTTGGACTTTCAGTTGCAGGAATTACATCAGATTGCACTTTTTTCTTAGAGTAAAAAAGGAGAATTAATAATGAGTGAAAGATTTAAAAGCTTTTCGGCAGTAATGCTATTATTAACAAGAGAAAAGGAAAATAATGAAGAAATCTTATTTCAAAAAAGAAAAAATACAGGGTATTGTGATGGTTTTTATGATTTGTCTGCTTCAGGACATGTTGATGAAAATGAATCAATGAAACACGCAATGTGTAGAGAAGCAAAAGAAGAACTTAACATAGATATAAAAGAAGAAAATTTAGAATTTGTTTGCCTGATACATAAAAAATCAAATGGATGTATTTATTACAATGGATATTTTAAAGCAAATAAATGGATTGGTAAACCAATTATTAATGAGCCTCAAAAAAATGAAGAATTAAAATGGATTAATATAAATGACTTACCTTCTAATATTGTT
>CANRKM010000004.1 GCA_947631225.1 uncultured Clostridia bacterium | reverse complement strand
GCATTATCTTTAACATTTGTTTGAAATACATTATCTAAATATCTTGGCATAATATTTCCCATTCTAAATATTTTAGCTTTAAGTTTATCATTATTAATTGCAAGTAAAACATGGTATTCTGCAAGATATTTTGTAATCATATATACATGGTTATTAAAAACTTGGTTTATATTAAATGTGTTTTCTGATAAAACAGAATCTGGATTATTTTCATAACCACCAATAGAAATAGTAGAAATGTGTGCAAGTTTTGCGTTAGATAATTCACAAAAATCTATTATATTTTGGGTTCCTTTTACATTTGAATCCATAAAATTTTGAAATCTTCCAAAATGCTTTACATTAGCTCCACAGTGGATTACGGTAGTTATTTTTTTAGTTAATTTTTTATATTCAGATTCCTCAATATCTAAATTATCATTTATAAAATCACCTAAAACCAATTTAACTTTATTTTTAGCTTCATTTTCTAAACTATCTTCAAAATAATACTTTAATGTTTTATTAAATCTTTCTTCATAATCTACATTTGATTTATTTCTAACAAGAAGATATACAGAATTTACTTTATCACATAAAAGTAGTTCTTTTAATATATGCATACCGAGAAAGCCAAGAGAGCCAGTAAGTAAGATATTGCTTAAATCAAAATCAAATTTTTCATTTTTAATATCTATTTTTGGTAAAGTATTTTCAAAATGAGAAACCTTTAAATTTTTTTCTATTTTATTTGCTAGGCTTTCTACTGTCGGGTAGTCACTTATATCTTGAATAGAAACATTATATTTGTACAAATATGAACTTAGCTCCATAGTATTTAATGAATCAAAATTCAAATCATCAAAGAAATTATCTTTAATAGATATTTGCTTGTTTGAAATCATATTTTTAATACTTTCACATATTTCAAGTTCAATAGTAGTTTTAGGTTCAACAATTTCTTTATGTTTTACACTTAAAGAAGGAGTTGGTAATTTTTTCTTATCTATTTTTCCATTTGGTGTATATGGTAATGTATCTAGTTTTACAAAATATTTTGGAATCATATAATTTGGCAATTTTTTTCTTAAAGAAGTTCTTAATTCATTTTCAGAAATTATTTCATTTGAAGTGTAATAAGCACATAAAAATTCATGATTTTTACTAGATACTTTTTTCATAACTACACAATTATGAATAGAAGGATAATCAAGTATTACTTTTTCTATTTCTTCAAGTTCAATTCTTAATCCTCTCATTTTAACTTGATAGTCTATTCTACCTTGACACATTATTTCTCCATTTTTCTTGTAAATACCTGTATCACCTGTTTTATACATAATAGGGCTTGTCTTAGAAAAAGGATTAGTAATAAAGCTTTTTTTAGTTAAAACTGAATTTTGCATATATCCAAGTCCTACGCCATCTCCTGCAATGTAAATTTCTCCAGAAACACCGATAGGGCAAGGTTTTAGATTTTTATCTAAAATGTAAATTTGTGTGTTATATAATGGTTTACCAATTGTAATTTCTTTTTGATTTGTTACATCAGTTAAAGTAGAAAATATAGTTGTTTCACTTGGTCCATAACCATTAAAAATTTTTCCATGTGTTAGTTCAAGTAAATTATTTTTCAAAACAATAGAGAGAGGCTCTCCGGCTAAAGTTATATATTTTAAATTACGTAATTTAGGAATGTCTTTTATATGTTGGTAAAATAATTGCATTCTAGATGGTGTAGTTTGTATGGCTTGGATATTTTCTTTTTCTATTAAACTGTTTAAGCAAGAAGGAATTGTTTGTTCATTACTATTGGCAATTACTAATTTTAGACCTCTTTGTAGTGATATAAGAGTTTCAAAAATGAAAATATCAAAACTAACACTTGTAATAGAGACAATAGATATGTGTTCTCTATCCCTTAAATAAGGGATATTATTATTGCAATAATAAGTAAGATTTACCAATGCTTTTTGTGTTAGCATAACACCTTTTGGTTTTCCAGTTGAGCCAGAAGTGTATATTAAATAAGATAAGTCTTGGGGCTTAGAAATAGAGGGTAAATTGTCTTTTGGTAAATTATATATAGAGTGATTAGACAAATTAACATCTACTTTTTTACAGTCGATTTTTATTTTATCAAATAATTTTCTACTAGTTAAAACAATTGAACAATTGCTGTTTTCTAATACATAATCAATTCTATCAGATGGGTAATCTGGGTCAATTGGAATATAAGCTCCACCTGATTTTAAAACAGCTAAAATTGCAATTATCATCTCTAATGAACGGTTAATCATAATGCCTACAATGCTATTATTTTCTATGTTATGATTTCTTAAAAAATGTGCTAAACTATTTGCTTTTTCATTTAATTCTTTATAAGTTAATTTTTTTTCTCCAAAAACAAGTGCAGTGCGATTTGGAGTAAGTTTGACTTGCTCTTCAAATAGTTTAAAAAGGGTTTTATCTTTAGGGTAATCATAATTTGTTTTATTAAAAGTATTAATTAATTGTTCTTTTTCATCAGCTGTAACTATTTCAAAATCAGAAATTTGTATATTTTCATTTGATAAAACTTGTTTAAACATTTCGATAATTCTATTATGCATTTTTTTAATTTCACTACTTGAAATCTTTGATGATTTATAATCATATTCAACAATTAAACTTCCGGTATTATCAATATCATGAAAATGTACATTTAACGAATTTGCAATAAAATCAGTTCCATACCATTTGGCTGAATAAGGAACATCTAGGTTCGAATCAGTTGCTTTTGTTACTTGATAAGAAAGAAGTACATCATATAAATTAGGTATAGATTTATCCTTTTGTCTTACATCATTTAGAATATATTGATAATTATATTTTTGATGTTTAAGCATAGCAATTGTTTCTGTTGCAATGTTTTGCAAAAATTTTTTAAAAGGTATGTTTTTAGAAATATCCATTTTAAGTAAAGAAGTATTAATAAACATTCCTGCTGTTTGTTTTTCGGCTGAAGTTATTCTATTTAACACAGGCGTGCCTATTGTAAATACTTCCATATTATTTATTTTTCCAAGATATATTGCATAAATTCCAATTAGAAAATTGTACATACTTATATGATTTTGGGTGCAATATTTTTTAATTTCATTTACTAATGCTAAATCTAAAGGGAACTCTTCTCTTTTTGCACTAGGGGTATCAGTATTTTCAATATTTTGAGGGATGAAAGAAGCAACATCAGGAAGAGCATCTAAAGCTTCATCCCAATATAATTTATCTTTCTCAAAGCGAGAACTTTTAAGATATTTATTTTCAGAATTTATATAATCAACATAAGAATATGGTTTTGATTCAATAGTTTCATTTTTTAATAATTTAGAATAATTTAGAATAATTTCTACAGCTAGCATAGAAAGAGTTGCAGCATCAGAAATTATGTGGTGTGCATTTATAATAAATCCACCAAAACCAGAAGATAACTTGAAAAGCTTAAAGTTAAATAAGCGAGAGTCTAATAAATCAAATTTTGTATTAACTTCTGTTTTGGCTAAGTTTTCAATTTGACTTTCATCTTTTATATTAATTACTTCGAAATTATAGAATTTATCTTTTGTAAAATATTGTACTAATTTTGTATCATCTAATTTAAATTTTAATTTAAAACTATCATTATTTTTTATAAAAAAATTAATTGCTGTATTTAATAATTTTAAGTTAACTTTTTGTTTTATAAGAACGCTTCCGCAAATGTTGTTAATGGTAGTGTTTTGAAAGTATTGTTCTGTAAGATAGATACTTTTTTGTGGGTTTGTTAATTCATAAATTTCTTCCATTATATATCACCTTTTTTATTTCCGGTATTTTAAGAAATTATATACTACTTAAAAAAAATTTGCAACACCTATTTTTATTATAAATTTTGATTTTAAGAAAAGGTGTGTAATTTAAGTTTTCTGTTTAATCGAAATAATAGTTTTCTTTTTTGTGGTACCCTCTCATCCCGAGGGATTCCACCACTTAAAAAGAAAACTATTATTTCTGACGCGAAAGCTTAAATTATACATTTTTTTGATAAAATCGCAAATTATTTGTTTGTTATAATATATATTATTTTAGGTATAAATATTAAACACCCAATAACTGCGGAGCTTATGGCTAGGACTAAAACAGCACTTGCAGAAATATCTTTAGCTTTTTTAGCTTTTTTATCTTTATATGGCATTGCAATATTTACAGTTGTTTCTATAGCTGTATTAAATAATTCTCCAGCAATTACAATACCAAAAAGAATTATACAAATAAACCATTCTGTTTTAGATATTTTTAAAAATATTCCAAGTAGAATTACTATTATCATAATGAAAATATGTATTTTCATATTTCTTTCAGCCCTAAAAGATTGAATAAATCCCTGAATTGCGTATTTAAAACTGTTTGCTAACTTTTTTGTTTTTACTTTGATTTTTCTTTTTTGTTTTAGATTCATTTTTACCACATTCCTTTCTAAGACACAAATTGCAATTATTTTTAAGCTTTTTTCTCATTTATAATATATTTTTTAATAATGCTAGTATATAAAATTAAATATGAAATAGCAACTAAAAAGCCAGCTATTACATCAGTTGTATAATGCACTCCTAAATAAATTCTACTTATACCAATAAAAAAAATCAATAATGTTAATAGGAAAATTAAGATTGTTTTTAGAGTCTTATTTTTTATAAATTTATAAATTAAATAAATTAAAAAACCATAAAAAGCAATACTTACCATTGAATGCCCTGATGGAAAACTATAACCTTTTTCATTAATTAACATATACTCTGTAGGTCTTGGTCTTTGCAATATATTTTTCAATGAAAAATTTAAAAGAAAAGATATTATTAAATTTAAAAATATAAATGCTACAATTTTTTTATTTTTTAAAGTAATACCTAAAATAATTATAATAAAAATTAAAAAAAATGCTCCACCAAAATTTGTTATTATTTTTGCTATTCTTGTTGCAGGTTCAGATATTAAATGAGTTGAAATAAACTTATAACCTACAATATCAGTTTGCATAAATTCGTTTGAAAATACATCTTCTGTAAGTTTTAAAAAGCCTACAATACAAATTAATAATATAAACCATTTTAAATATTTTAAAATAAAATTTTTAATTTTTTTTACCATACTAAATTTCCATTCCTTTTTTATTACCTAAAGATATACAAGTAATAAAAAAATTTTTTCAAACTAATATTTCCTTTGATTCTTTTAAAAGTATATTATCACAAAACAAATTTAAAATTCAATATATCTTTGGAAAATAAAGATAAAATTTTTAAATTACATTATATTTTTATTAAATAGTGGCAATACTGTAAATGAAAAAGTTTTATTTAGAAAGAATAGGATTGAGTATGAAGAAAAAAAATAAAAAGAATGTAAAAAGTAAAATTGTTATTTGGATTTTAAGTTTAATAATAGCTGGATTTATAATATATAATTTATATATAATGTATTCTAACATAGAAATAATAAACAATTATGAAGCAGAAAGAACATCTTTTTCCACAGATTATGAAGAAACTGTGGAAAACGTAACCGAAAAAAGTGAAACGGTGGAAGATATGTTAGAAAAAGTAACAAAAAGTGTGGTTGGAATTTCAAAACTTACAAATGCGGGAGGATCAATTTTAAATAATATTTCAAGTGATGAATTAGGATTAGGAACAGGTATTGTGGTGAGCCCTGATGGATATATATTAAGCAATAGCCATGTTACAGGAGAAAAATATAGTACATGTTATGTAACAATAGATGAAAATACATATAAAGCAAATGTAGTATGGAGTGACTTGAATTTAGATTTATCAATAGCAAAGGTACATGCCAATAATTTAAGTTTTGTAGAATTTGGAGATTCAAGTAATTTAAAAGTAGGAGAGACAGTATATGCAATAGGAAATCCAATAGGTTATGCATTTAGAAGAACAGTTACATCAGGAATAATTAGCGCATTAAATAGAACTATACAAATTGATGAAGAGCAAGGTACAAGTTATATATCAGACTTAATACAAACAGATGCAACAATAAATCCGGGGAATAGTGGTGGACCACTAATTAATACAAATGGCGAAGTAATAGGAATAAATACAGTAAAAATAACTTCAGCAGAGGGAATAGGTTTTGCAATTCCAATAAATGTTATAAAACCAGTTGTTGAAAGCTATGTAACAAAAGGCGGTTTTCAAGAAGCTACACTTGGAATTTATGCATATGATGGAGATGTGGCAGAATATTTGAATTTAAAAAATAAAAAAAATAAAGGTATTTATGTTTCTAAAGTTACAGTAAATGGTCCAAGCTATAATTCAGATTTAAAAGAAGGCGATTTGATAACAAGTATAGATGGAACTACTTTAAACACAATAAATGATTTAAGACAATATATTTATAGCAAAATGCCTGGAGATACGGTAGAATTAAATATAGTGAGAAATGATAAGGAAAAAGAGATAGAATGTACTTTAGGGAAAAAATAATCAGTTGATTATTTATTATTTTTGTGCTAGTATAATAAAAATTATAATTAGCAAGGTAACAAATAATTATAATATGATTTTTTTTAGTTATTTGAGCCTTAGAAAGATATGTGATAAAAATATGTTTTATTATACAAATTATTTTTCTCCAGTTGGAAAATTAACTATAGCAAGTGATGGTGTAAATCTCATAGGACTTTGGATAGAAGAACAAAAATATTTTAAAGAAACGATTTCAGGTGAAATAGAAGAAAAAAATGATTTAGAGATATTTATTAAAACTAGAAAATGGTTAGATAGATATTTTAAAGGAGAAAAACCGCGGAAATACAGAACTTCCACTAAAGCCAATGGGAACTGAGTTTAGAAAGTTAGTATGGAAGTTTCTTCTTGAGATTCCATATGGTAAAACTACAACATATGGAGAAATATCAAAAAAAGTAGCAAAAGTAAAAAATATAGAAAAAATGTCTGCCCAAGCTATTGGCGGAGCAGTGGGACATAACCCAATATCTATTATTATTCCTTGCCACAGAGTTATAGGTGCAGATGGCAGGTTAACAGGATATGCAGGTGGAATTGAAATAAAGAAAAAATTGCTTGAGTTAGAAAGAAATGTGTGAATTAATTTATAAATAAAGCCCCAGGGTTTAGATAAACTTCGGGGCTTCTTCTATCTCTCTAATAAATTTTCAAATTTATTACTAAATTCTATATTATATTTTTTTAAATTAATTGGTTTTAAATTTTTATCTGTAAAACAATGCTTTGTTTCAGCAATAATAACAGTTTCACCTGTTTCTTTATTTGTAACATCATATCCAATGGTCATTCTAACACCAGAATATTCTTTTACATAAGGTCTAATTAGTATTGTATCTGCAAAAGTAACATGATGTTTATATGTGCAATTAACTCCTAACACAGGTATTGTTACACCATTTTCTTCTAAAACAGAAAATGGCATGTCTATTTTTTCTAGCCAAAAGCATCTTGATTCTTCTAAAAATCTAATATAATTTGAATGATGTACAATTCCCATTTTATCTGTTTCATAATAATTTATTTTTCTTTCATATACAAAGCTCATAAAATACCTCTAAAATATAAAAGTTTTTATATGGTGTGCCTAGAGGGATTCGAACCCCCGATCTCAAGGTTCGTAGCCTTGCATTCTATCCAGCTAAACTATAGGCACGTATAAAAACTACCTATATATTATACTTTGATTTTTCTTATTTTGCAAGAGTTTTTTTGAAGTTACATAAAAAAATATAATGATTTATTTTTAGAGCTTTGGTGTCGCAACTTCCATATTAAAAAAAAAAGTATGAAAGTTGCTCCATTCGCCTTTCATTTCGTTCCGGTTGGTCGCTTACGCAGCTCTTACAAATAAATCATTATAGTTTTTTAATCTCTACGTCTTCCAAATAAAGACAAAATTCTTAAGAAAATGTTAATGAAATCTAAGTATAATTCCATAGCTCCATAAACATACAATTTTTCATCTTCACAAAATCCCATTTCTTGCATTGCTTTAATTTTATTCATATCGTAAACAGTAATACCAAAAAATATAAATAGAATTGCCCAATCAAGTACAACATCTAACATGGTATTTCCAATAAAAAAGTTTACAATAGTCAAAACAATTCCAATAAGTAAAGCAATTGTAAGAATATTTCCCCAATTTGATAAATCTTTTTTGGTTTTATATCCGATAAGAGATAAAATTCCAAAAAGACCAGCTGTTCCAAGAAATGCATAAGCAATAGAAGTCATTTCATATGCTGCAAATACAACAGCCAAAGTAAATCCATTTAAAAATGCATATGCAAAATACAGAACTGTAACAGCAGTTGGAGATAGTTTTTTAAATAATAAAGAAAAAACAACTACAACAACAAGTTCAACAACTGCTAAAATAAGGTAATATCCATTAGCAATAATATTGTAATACATTCCTGAATAATATGCATAAAAAGCAGTAATAGCACTAGCTAATAAACCTAAAAACATTCTGAAAAATGTATTTGTTAAAATTGAATTAGTATCTACTGTTTTTATTGCATCAGAATCATCATATGGAATCATTATTTTCACCACCTTTTTAAAAAGATAATATTATAATAACATATTTATAAAAAATAATCCATCAATTTAATTAAATATTTGAAAAATATTTTATACCATTTTTTATAGCATTTGTTTTAAAAATTATTTTTCCATATTCATCTAATTTACTTTTTAATGTAATAGAATTACTAACTAAGTTAGAAAACTCAGAAATAGATGTATAAAATAATTTTATATTTTTAAAATCCACATTAATATTTGTAAATACTAAATAATATAAATTGTTATATTCATATAAAGAAATATTTTTTGCAAAGCTCTTTAGGTCACTTAGTTTTGTGTTATTGCAATATGTACAAAAATTGCAAAATTCTTCAAAATTATTAAATTTATATATTGCAGTTGAACACGAACTATCATGAGTTTTTCTCTTAAATTTAACTCTTTTAGGTGTAGATGTTGATGTAGAATTTGCTTCATTTTTATATCTTGTTAAAGTAAATACAATATATCCTTCTGATGTAAAAAATGCTTCAACAAGTAATTTACAATTTTGAACTTTAAAACCAACTTGTTTTTCTGCCTCACTTAAAATAGTTTGAAAAAGAGAGCCGAGAAGCATCTTGATTTTTTGCAAAACTATGTATATCCATACCTTTTTCTGGAAGCTCATCAAGGTTAATTATTATTCTAATTTTATTATCTGTAAGTTTTTCAATTTTCATATAAAATTCCATTCCTTTCTCACTTCACTAGGAAAACACACAAAGATGTGAAAGATTGCATTCTTTCAAACCAAAATATCTTCCTAAGTATTATATGTATAAAAAAAATATCTGCTAAAAACATTATACTATAAAAGTGATAGTATTTAAAGCCACAATTTTTTCCATTAAACTTAGTAAATTATAATTACAATATCATAAAAAATAAAAAAAATCTACAATTTGCTTGAAAAAATTATAAAATCAATATATAATATAAAAGTCACATAAACATGAAAATCCGTAAGAAAAGAAAAAACAAAGGAGGAGTAAAAATGGCAGTAAGAGATAAAAGTTTTTGGATACTATTAATATTTATACTAAGTGGATTAGTAATAGGAGGATTACTAGGAGATTTAGCAGGAAATGTAAGCGGATTATGGTGGTTATCGTTTGGACAGCAATTTGGGTTAGAAAATCCATTTGTATTAAATTTAAGCATAATAAGTATTACATTTGCATTTACAATAAAGATAAATATTGCCAGCATAATAGGAATGGCGATAGCAATTTTCATATATAGAAAGGTTTAAAAAATTAACTAAGGGGCGGAAAGGAAAGTTAATTGACAATAAAAGAATTACCGTTAAGCGAAAGACCATATGAAAAGCTAGAACTACTTCGGAGAGAAGGGGTTAAGCAATGCTGAATTATTAGCTATAATAATTAAAACAGGCACTAAAGAACTTACAAGTATAGACATAGCAAGAGAGATACTTAAATTAAACGAAATGTATGGTAAAGATGACTTAAGCTTTTTAAGAGATTTGAGTATAGAAGAATTAATTAAAATAAAAGGATTAGGACGTATAAAAGCTATACAACTAAAAGCAGTATGTGAATTAGCTTTTAGAATGAATACACCTTCAAATTATAGAAAAATTAAAATAAAAGAACCAAATGACATAGTTAAAATACTAATGAATGAAATGAAACATGAAAAAATAGAAATAGCAAAAATAGTATTATTAGATAATGGGCTAAATATATTAAAAATTAAAGATGTGGCAGTAGGTGGAAATAATTTTGTAAACATTGGAATGAGAAATATTTTATCAGAAGCGGTAAAAATTAATGCACCCAAAATAATACTTGTGCATAACCATCCAAGTCGGAAATTCAACGCCTAGCAATCAAGATTGTGAGATTACAAAAAGATTAGAAGAAGCTGCAAAGATTATTGGAATAGAACTATTAGACCATATAGTAATAGGAAATAATGAATATACTAGTATAAAGACTATAGAAAAATGGAAATCAAGATTTGGAAAGGAATGAAATAAAAAATGAAATTTTTTACATTTGGTTCAAAAGATATCGGAATAGATTTAGGAACAGCAAATATTTTAATAACATTAAAAGGAAAAGGAATAGTATTGAAAGAGCCTTCAGTTGTTGCAATAGAAAAAAAAACAGGACAAATAGTAGCAACAGGGTTTGAGGCAAAAGAAATGTTTGGAAGAACGCCTGAAGATATACAAGCCGTAAGACCAATGAAGGATGGAGTAATAGCAGATTTTACAGCAACAGGTATGATGTTAAAAAATATGATAAGAAAAGTATGTACAAAGTACAATGCAGGAAGACCAAGAGTTGTTGTTGGAGTACCATCAGGAATAACGGAAGTAGAAGAAAGAGCAGTAGAAGAAACTATTATGCAAGCAGGAGCAAAAGAAGTTTATTTAATAGAAGAGCCAATGGCAGCAGCAATAGGTGCAGGGATAAATATCGGAGAACCAAGTGGAAGTATGATAGTAGATATTGGACGGAGGAACAACCGAAGTTGCTGTTATATCTTTAGGGGGAATTGTTGTAAGTAATTCATTAAGAATTGCAGGAGATGAGTTAGACGAAGATATAATAAATTATTTAAAAAGAGAAGAAAATCTTTTTGTAGGAAATACAACAGCAGAACAAATAAAAATGACTATAGGTTGTGCTACTCCGCTCATGACAGATGTTCCTATGGAAATAAGAGGAAGAGATTTATTAACTGGGCTTCCAAGAAATGTAACAGTAAAATCGTCTCAAGCTATGGAAGCTATGAGTGAATCTGTCAGAAAAATAATAGATACAATAAAACAAACACTTGAAAAAACGCCTCCTGAACTTGCAGCAGATCTAGTAGAAAAAGGGATATATCTTGCAGGTCGGAGGAGCATTAATTCAAAATATAGATAAATTAATAAGTAGTGAGACTAATATGCCAGTCTTTATAGCAAATTCTCCACTTGATTGTGTAGTAAAAGGTACTGGAAAAACTTTAGAAGATTTAGAAAAAGTAAAAACAGTTTTAATTAATAGCAGAAAAAGAAATTATAGATAAGAAAAATGTAAATAGTATAAAATAATTAAAAAGTAAAAAGAGAAAGGATAAATTATTATGTACAAAAATAAAAAAAGTGGAATTATAGGAATAATAATAGCAATAATAATATTAATATTACTGGTAATTTTAACTAACATAGAAAATAGTAATTTATCATACATAGAAAATATAGCTAATAAATTAGTAAATCCAATTCAAAATGGACTTACATATATAAAAAATAGAATACATGGAAATTCATCTTTTTTTACTAATATAAATGATTTAAAATCACAAAATGAAGAGTTAATTGCCAAAAATAATGAATTAGAGGAAACACTTAGAGAATTAGAAACAATAAAAGCAGAAAATCAAACATTAAAAGAATATTTAAATTTAACAGAAAAATATAAAGATTATACAACAGTTGCAGCTGATGTAATAAGCCGTGACATTAGTAATTATTCTAAAACAATAATAATAAATGCAGGAAAAAATAGTGGAATACATGAAAATATGACAGTAATCGCATCAGAAGGATTAGTAGGTTATGTAATTTCAGCAACAAACACAACATCAAAAGTTCAAACAATAATAGATTCATCAAGTAATACAAGTAGTTTGCTTAGTTCTTCAAGAGATAGTGTAGTATGTAAAGGAATGCTTCAAGAAAATAAAACTTTAAAAGGTGTGTATATACCTACAGAAGCAAATGTTGCTCAAGACGATACAGTAGAAACATCAGGTCTAGGAGGAATTTATCCTAAAGGTATATATATAGGAAAAATATCAAAGGTAATAAATACTACAAATTTAGATGACAGATATGCTCTAGTTGAAACAGCTGTTGATTTTAATAAACTTGAAACAGTTTTAGTAATAACAAATTAATTTATAGAAATATAAATCTTAAAGGTAAAAAGTGTTCTTTTGAAAGGAATGAAAAAATAAATGAAAAAAGTATTAATAAACATATTGTTAATAGTTGCATTTGTAATTATATACTTATTACATCAAAACCTATTTACTTGGTTTAAGATAGCAGGAGTAATGCCAAACATGTTTATAATATTTATTTTATTTATTGGATTATTTTACAATAAAATAGCTGGCGTATCTTATGGAATTATATTTCGGATTATTAATCGATCTATTTATAGGTAGGAAAGTTGGAATTTCAGCAATAATGCTAGGAATAATTGGATTAATTGGAGGAATATTTGATAAAAATTTTTCAAAAGAAAGCAGAATTTCAATAATGTTTATGGTAGTAACGAGTACATTTGTATATGAAATAGGTTCATATATATTGGGCTATTTTATATATAGTTATTCTTTTGAAATAGCTCAATTTATAAAAATACTTTTAATAGAAAGTTTTTACAACATAATAATTACAATAATATTATATCCATTAATTCAGAAATCAGGTTATATAATAGAGGGAGAATATAAAAATAACAAAATTTTAACAAGATATTTTTAAGATAACATTTAACCAAAAGAAGGTGAAATATTGAAAAAGCGAATAAAAAAAGAATATACGAATTTAAGGTTTAATATTCTAATAATTTTAGTCTATATTATTGGTGTAATATTGATAATAAAGTTATTTGAACTACAAATAGTAAATGGCGCAGAATATAGAGAAACCTCTAACACAAGACTTTCAAGAGAAAGTACATTAGAAGCATCAAGGGGGCAAATTGTAGATAGATCAGGCAATGAGCTAGCTACAACCACAAGTACTTTCAATTTAGAGTTATATAAAACAAAATCAGATGATGAAACTTTAAATAATTGCATTTTAAATTTAATAAATTTATTTGAAAAATATAATATAAGTTATCCAAATAATTTTCCAATAAACAGTGAAGGAACAGAATACACAATAAAAGGAGAAGAACTTGCAAAATGGCTTAATAAGTATAAACTTGATGAAGGTACAACTGCTTATCAAGCTATGAGTTATTTTATAGATAAATATAAAATAAATGTTAAGGAAATAAAACAAGCAAGAAAATTGATTTCTATAAGATATGAGATAACGACAAAAGGATATAGTAATACAAAATCTATTGAACTTGCAGAAAATGTTCCAAGAGAAATAATAGCACAAATCAGTGAAAAAAATTCGGATTTTCCAGGAGTTACAATTACGACACAAAGTACAAGAAAATACAATTATAACAATCTAGCATCACACATATTAGGATACATAGGAAAAATTAGCGAAAAAGAATACAATGAACAAAGAGAAGTCTACAATAATGATGATTATGTTGGAAAGACTGGAATAGAAGCATTATTTGAGGATTATTTAAGAGGGCAGAAACGGAAAACAGGAAATAGAAATGTCAGTTGATGGAACAGTAACAGGAGAAACTGTAACACAAGAGGCAAAACAAGGTTCTACAGTTGTTCTTTCAATCGACTCTAAATTGCAACAAGTTGCTGAAACAGCACTAAAAAATAATATAAATAAAATAAAAAGTGGAGGTTTTACAGATAAATATAATGCCAAAGGTGGTACAGTTGTTGTAATAGATGTACATTCAGGAGAAATACTTGCCATGGCAAGTAACCCAGATTATAATCCAAACTCATGGGTAGGAGGAATAAGTACAACAGAATACAACAAAATAAAGGAGAATAATGCATTATTTAATAAAGCAATACAAGGGGCTTATGCACCAGGCTCAATATTCAAAATGGTAACAGCATTAGCAGGGCTAGAGACAGGTGCAATTTCAACAACAGAAAAAATAAATGATACAGGTAGATATACTAAATACAGAGATTATCAACCAGTTTGTTGGTACTATACAAGTTATCATAAAGGACATGGATGGCAAAATGTTTCAGATGCAATAAAAAATTCATGTAATTATTTTTTCTATGAAGTAGGAAATAGAGTTGGAATAGAGACTATAGACAAATATGCTACATATTTTGGTTTGGGTAAAAAGACTGGTATAGAATTACCAAGTGAAACAGCAGGAACTTTGGCGTCCCCAAGTGCTGCCAAAGCTTTAAATGAAACATGGTCAGCAGGACAGACATTATCTACTGCTATAGGACAAAGTTATAATAATTTTTCTCCTATACAAATAGCAAAATATGTGGCTATGGTTGCAAATGGTGGAAGTAAAATAAAACCAACAATAATAAAAAGAATATTAAATGCAGATGGAACGGAATCTTCTAAAGTAGAGATAGAACAGTATGTAAAAAATAAACTAAATTTAGAAAATGCTGAAACAGAAAATTTGAATTTTTCCAGAGCAAATATTAAATCTGTATTAGAAGGAATGCGTTCAGTTACAGAAGATCGGAACAGCGAGTTCAGTATTTAAAAACTTTGATATAGAAGTTGGAGGAAAAACGGGGTCAGCAGAAGCAGGACAAGATGTAAATGCATGGTTTGCAGGTTATGCACCATTTAATGATCCTGAAATAGCAGTTGTAGTAATGGTAGAAAATGGAGGGCATGGTTTCTATACTGCAGAGGTAGCAAAAGAGATTATAGCGGAGTACTTTGGAATGAATTTAAATGAAAATGAGATACAAGAGAATAATCAGGCAATAAATTATACAGAAAACGTTAGATAGCCTATTGGGGAAAATAAAAAATACTTGAAGAAATAGAAAAAATAAATATTCATTTATAGAGATAGGAGAAATGACAATGAAAAATTTCATAAATGTAAGCCAAAAAAACAATCTTGTATTAATAAAAATAAGCAATGAAGCTAGATTTGAAGATATAATTGTACAAATTAGAAGAAAAGTAATTCAGTTAAAAAAAATTTATAAAGATGAAAAAACACCAATAATGATAACAGGAAAAGTTTTAAAGAACAAAGAAATGGATGAAATCGAAGAAATAATAAAAGAATATATTGATGTAGATGTTGATTTTGATATGCCAAAAGAACTAGGACTATCTAATATAAAAAAAGCTTTTATTCAAGAAGTTTCTATATCTGAAACAAGATTTCATAAAGGATCACTTAGATCTGGACAAAAAATAGAAGAAGAAGGAAGTATAGTTGTATTGGGCGATGTAAATTCAGGGGCAGAAGTAGTTGCAGCAGACAATATTGTAGTACTTGGAACTCTTAGGGGATTAGCACATGCTGGAGCTAAGGGAAATGTTAATGCAATAATTGCAGCTCGGCAAGTTAGATACTGTACAGCTTCGTATAGCTAATATAGTAAAAGAGATAGATAGAGATGAAGAACCTTTACATAGAGAAGCATACATATACATTGACAAAGAAAAAAAAGAAATTGTAATTGAATAAAATTTAACTTAAAAGCAATAAAATTAGACTTATAAATAATTCATTATCTCTTACTCCTTCATCATATAAAAAAAATATAAGGCAAATTAATAATACATCATCAAAATAAAGTTTTAAACCAAATAATTCAAAGAAGTAATTATCAGTATTACTTTTTGAATTATTTTTTTTTGTTGATTCTAAATCATTTTTAATTTTATATGTAGAATTATTATTATTAGTATCTTTCTGGTTAGAATTTGCTTTATTTTGGTTTATTTTATAATTTCCAAATGAATTATAATAATTAGGATTAAAAAAAAATGGGAAACGAAAAAAAGGCATTAACCTTCATCTCCTTTTTCATTTTTAAATAAATTTGTAACCTGTGTGATTTTTAATAAATTAACATATTGGTCTAATTTTTTTTGCCTAGTTTCTCTTAAATAAGGTTTTAAAGAGTAAAGTAAGTTGCTTCTTGGATCATCTTTTTTATTTAAAGTTTCCATAATAGATTTTATTTTTAAAATAGTTTCAATATCTATGTTATTTGAAAAGTTTTCAGAATTATTATCTGAATTTACATTATTATCTGAACTTATGTGTTCAAAAGCATTATTTTCAAAGGAAGCTTTATTAGCAGAGTTTGTGTTATTTTTTAGCATATTAACTAAATTGCTTATCATATCAGGAGTAATATTTGTATTAGAAAGATTATTATTTAAATCATTTTCTGCCATATAAATCATCCTTTCTTAAATCAGTATTAAATAAATAATTAATATAATTATGCACCATTATTTTTATTATTATTTAATGCTTGAATAATTTTTTGTTTTTCTTCAGGACTTAAAATTTGGTTAATTTTATTAAGCCCATTATTTAGTTGGTTTTTATCCATTTTGCTAAGTATATTCATTAAATAAGAAATATCATTATTGTTCATAAATTTCACCCCTCTTAGTAGTATATTATATTAACAAAAAAAATATGTGTGAATCGAAAATAAATTAAAGTTTACAATAAATGAAAGTTACATAACAAATAAGCAATTAGATTAATTGATATTTTAAAAGTATAAATTAATTTGATATTCATATATTGTATAATAGATTGACCTAAAAGTGGATATTTGTAAGGAAAAAAAAGGCAAATTACATAAAAAGTTACAAATTTGGTAAAATCTATTGCAAAAATCGACAAAAAGGTATATAATAATAGGGATAGTGGATTATTATGCTTATAATAAATGCATAAAAAGGAGGAATTTAAAATGAACGCTTTAGTAAAAAATATATTTATTAAAATATGTGCAATTATAGTGATTATGGCACTTACAGTTTCTGACTTTTTATTTGTCGGAAAAGGAATTGTATCATATGCATTAGATGTTGTTAAGACAAATAGTTCAAATATAGATTTTACAGCATATTTTATAGATGAAAATGGGAAAAAAATTGAAACTATAGATAGAGATATAGATAAAGAAGAATATTTATATGTAGATTTATCTGTAAAAAATGAAGGATATTTTAATGGAAGCATACTTCTAAATAATAATAATTTTAAAATAAGTGAAGAAGTATTAAGTCCAGCTATATTTTCAATATCTGAAAACCAAGTAACATTAAACCAAATAAATGCAGGAAGTACAGAAACAATAAAATTAAAAATAGAAGCAATAAAAGAAGAAAAAATAACAGAAAAGATGTTAAATGCAAAAACAGAGGTAATGCTACAGGGACAATACGTAAACAGTAAAAATGTCGAAAAAGATAAGTATGTAGATATAAAGGGTGTAACAAATGTAGAAGTGAACTGGAAATCAAGTGAAGAAACAAAAGCTGAATTAAATGCAGAACTTTCTACAAATTATATATATAATGTAAAAGGGGAAGAAAAAAGATTAGTACAAATATTAGTAAATAGTAATGTTACTAATAATAATTATCCTGTAAAAAATTCAGAAATAAATTTAAATGTATTAGATAATGTACAGGAAGTAAAAGTACATGCTAGAAGTACAGCAGGAACCAATAAAGACATAGAATTTGATCAAAAAAATTATATATATGATGAAGAAAACAAAAAAGTGACTATTAAATTGTCAAATGAGAACACAGAAAGAATAGATTGGAGTAAAAATTCAGAAGATGAAATAGTTGTAACATATATATTAGATAAAGATCAAGATATAACAAATAAAGAAATAATAGTAAATAATAGAATAAATACTTATGACGATAAAGAACTATCAAATCTTGTGAATGTCAATATAGATAAAGAGATAGATGGAATAGTATCATATTCATTAGAAAGTGATGAAGAAGCTATATATAAAGGAAAAATATATACTGGAGAAGAAAGAAGATATACAGAGAGAAATAAAATCAATATAGATTACTTAGATGTAGTTAATGATATATCATTAGAAGCAAATAAAGCGACATATCTAATAGAAAAAGGAGAAGTAGTTGCAAATATAGTATATAAAGAAACAAAAATAAATAAAGCAGAATTCATAAAAATATTTGGAGAAAAAGGATATATAACAATAAAAGATGAAAAAGGAAATGTAATAGCAAATGTAACCCAAAATACAGAAGCAGATGAAAATGGAAATATAATAATAACTGAGGATACAGGTAAAATAGAAATAATAACAAGTAAACCAATAAAAATAGGAACATTAAATATAGAAAACAAAAAAGCAATACTAAATAGTGGATATACAAGAGAGCAAATAAATGAATTAACAAGTATAAAAGAGACAATAAGTGGATGTTACAATGCAAAAGAAAATAATATAAAAGAGGCAAAAATAGAATTAAAAAATACATCATCAATAGCAGACTTAAAATTAAATGTAACAAAATTATCATCAATGGAGCAAAATAAAAACATTAAAATAACAGCAACATTGGAAAATAATGATGAAAGTAAAGATTTATATCAAAATCCAACAATAAAAGTAATATTACCAAAAGAAGTAAAAAGAGTAACATCAAAATGCAGATTATTATATGAAAATGGACTAGAATTAGATAGTGCTAGAATATCAAAAGAAAACGAAAATTATGTAATGAATGTTACATTAAAAGGAACACAAACAAAATATAATGCAGAAGCAGTAGAAGGAACAACCTTGATAATATATGCCGATATGGAACTAGATGAATTAGCACTAAATGGAGGAGAAAATATTACATTAAACTATACAAATGAAATAGCTACAAAATTAGAAAATAATGGAGAAGTAAAAGTACCAATAACAATAGATGGAATAGATGAAGAGACTTTAAAGCAAAAAGAAGAAGAAAAAAGAAAAATAGAAGAACAAAGTGAAATGGCAAGAATTGCAGGAGAGTCACAAGTAGAAACAACAGTTAAAGCATATGTAGGTGGAGTTGAAATACCAGAAGGAGAAAAGATACATTCTGGTGAAGTTGTTACATATGAAGTAACAGTAGAAAATAAGGGAGGAGTTTCTGCTAAAAAAGTAGACATAACAGCAAGTATTCCAGAAGGAACTAAATATGTAGAGTATACAAAAAGAGAACCAGAATTTATTGATGATCCAGAGGCAACTCCTGGTTCAGGTGTATATGATGATAAGTATATTGAAGTAGAAAAAGATAGTGTAAAGGAGACGGTTGAAAATTTAACAATAGGTAGCAAAAAAACATTTACATATGATGTTATGTTAAATTCAGATATAGGAACTAAAGCAGATCTTGTTAATAATATTTATGTAAATTGTGATGGAAAGCAAACAAATAAACAAATAAAACACAAACTTGAAAATTCAGAATTAAAGGTAAATTTGACATTAATAAATAGAAGTTCTAAAGTATTGAAATCTGGTTTTAGTTATGTATATTTGATGGAAATTAGCAATTTAACAAATAAAGAACTAAAAAATATACAAATAAATGCTAAAGGTGATTTTACAGTATTTCAAATAGAAGACATTAACTCAGAAAATATATATTTAGAAAATGTTGAAGACAATAACTTTATAATTAGTAAAATACCAGCTAATTCAACTGCAAAATTTGGATTATGTGTATATGAAATAAAGTTAAATGAAAATTACGAGGCAAAATTAAGTGTAGTTGCAAATAATCAATATCGTTCTAATCAAGTAGTAGAAAAATATGTAAATAAAGATGTATCTATAGAAATGACATCAAGCAATGAAGGTGATGCAATAAAACCTGGTGATGGTGTTGATTATAATATTATTATAAAAAATCTTGGAAATGAAGAAATAAGTGAATTAAAAGTAGAACAACAATTATCAAATCAATTAAAAATAAAAGATATTACAATAGATGGAAAAAATACAGAATATTCAATTGAACAAGGTGGAACAGACATAGAAAATGCTTGTACTATATATATTAACAATAAAATACCAGTAAACAAAACTTTAAATATTCAAGTTTCAACTATAACTAATAAAGAATTAATGAATATTGAAGATATACAATTAAAAAGTATATCAAAAATATATGATAATGAAAGTTGTTTAGGAATATCAAGCGAGGTAGATCACATTTTATTAGGCAATAATGAGAACAATATTTATATACCAGATCCAGAAATAGACAGCAATAAAAAAACAGATAATAACGAAAATCAGGGAGATACAAATCCAGAGGCAAATAATGGAGAAAATTCTGAAGAAAAAAATAAAGAAAATTCTGATGAAAATAAACTAGAAAATAATAGTAAAAATTTGAATAATAATGTTCAAGGAAAAAATGCAATATCAGGAACAGCATGGTTTGATAAAAATGAAAATGGACAGAGAGATTCAAATGAACAAACTTTAGGTGGAATAAAAGTAACGTTATTTGATTTAAATAGTAACAAACAAGTAAATAGTACTGAAACTTTAGATAATGGGTTTTATTCATTAACAAGAGTCCCAAATGGTAGTTATGTAGTAATATTCGAATACGATACAGAAAAATATATTTTAACAACATATAAAGCAGATGGGGTTCAAGAAAGTAAAAATTCAGATGTAGAAAATGTAACAATGAATATAAATGGAGAAGAGCAAAATGTTTCATCAACAGATACTCTTGAAGTAAATGATGAAAGTCTAACAAATATTGATATAGGACTAGTAGAAGCAAAATTATTTGATTTAGAACTTTCAAAAACAATAAGTAAAGTTACAGTAACAAATAGTGCAGGAAGTGAAACTGTAAACTATGATAATGCAAAACTTGCAAAAGTTGATATTAAAGCAAAAGAATTAAGTAACTCAATAGTAATAGTAGAATATAAAATAAGTGTAACAAACACAGGCGAGATAGCAGGTTATGCAAAAAATATAGTAGATTATAAACCAGCAGATTTGTCATTTAACTCAGAGTTAAATTCGAACTGGTATCAATCAGGAGAGAATCTATACTCAAATAGTTTAGCAAATACAAAAATAGAGCCAGGGGAAACAAAAGAATTGACATTAGTTTTAACAAAAACAATGACAGAAACCAATACTGGACTTGTAAATAACACAGCAGAAATAGCAGAAGATTATAACTCATTAAATGTAAAAGATAAAGATTCTAGTACAGAAAACAAACAAAAATCAGAAGATGATATGAGTTCATGTGATTTAATTATAAGTGTAAAAACAGGTGGAGCAATTAGCTTTGTGGCAATAACACTATCAATAATGATAGTTATAACAGCAGGAGCTTATGTAATTGGAAGAAAAATATTAAAGAAAAGTATAAAATTTTAGAAGAAAGGAGGAGAACAATGAATAAATTAAATGGAATATTAAAAATAATAATAACATTAATTTTATCACTTTTTGCAATAGCTGTGGTAAATAATAGTTCATATGCTTTATCAACAGGGGATGTTTTATATATTGACTATAATGAGTTAAATGGTAATAGCCATTTATACTGTACAGACCACAATGGAAGTTTAAATAATGGTGCAAAAAGATATACAGTAAGAGGATATCTAACCATTAAGGGCTTTGAAGGTTGGCTAAATGGTAATCAGGATGATAAAATAACACAAAATATATATGCTAAAATGTCATATATATTAGGAGCAGAAACTGATAATTATAGTTTAGGATATAGTGGCAGAGGAACAAGGCAAAGAGCAGTTTGGAGTGTATGGAATAATTTTATATATTATAATTTACTTTATAAAGAAGTTATGAATTTAGGAGTAAATCATCCTTTACATCCTGGTAACTGGCAACAAACAGCAGATAGTGTTAGCAATACGAACAATGAATTTGAAAGGCGTGCTCAAAATTATGCGAATACTTTAAATAAATCTACAGCTTCAGTAACTTCAGATATAACAAAAGCCTTAAGAACTTCTTCAGGATATATTCAATGTTCTGTAAACTTTAATACTGAGACGATATCAAATATAAGTGTAGAATATACTGTAAGAGATTCAAGTGGAAATCCAACTAATTACACATATAATATTTCATCAGGAAAAAATACTAATATGTTTAAATTATATGCAGCAGACAAAACTACGCTTATAGATTTAAATCAAATAAAAAGTGGAGATATATTCTACATATATTGTCCAAATATAAATGCTCAAATTACAAAACTTACAGTAAATGTTGAAAAAGCAGCATTACCTACTTATGCAGCAAATATATATTTCCTAAGAAGCACAGGATCAATTCAAAGATTAATATATGTTGAGCCTTGGAATGAAACTGGAAAAGATAGTGATTCATGTGAAATACCAGTACAAGATACAAATAAAGTAAATTTAGTTATTCAAAAAGCTGGTGGAGCAAAAGATGAAAATGAAAATGTAATACAAACAAGACGTGGGTTAGAAGGAGTAATATTTAATTTAAAATTATCTGGTGGAAGATATGTTGGAGTAGATAGCAAAGGATATGTAGAATATTATAATACTCCGCAAACATTAACGACAGATGCTGACGGAAAAATTAAAATGTATGGATTACAACCAGGAAATTATATATTAACAGAAAAATCAATAGGCGAAAATGAAGAATATAGAACATCAATTATAAAAGCAGAAATAACAACCAATAATGGAACGGTTACAATTTCAAATCCAACAAATTTAAGTCTTGGATTAAATACTAACTTTACAAATGTAAAATTATATATTGTAGATGATGCAAATACTGGAAGTATGAAAATAATAAAGAAAGGTCCAAGTTTAAAAGATTACACAAAATTAGAAAATTTGCCAAATACAACATTAGTACTATACAGAATGAAAGATACAAGATTTAATGGAGGAAAAGTAGGATTTGTTACTATGTCAGGAGACAATTTTGCAGAATATACAAGTGATCCAGATAGTGCAACAAAATATACTACAGATTCTAAAGGTGAAGTACCAATAAATAAATTATACTTAGGTACTTATAGAATTTATGAAATAGAATCCTCAGATGATGAATTCTATAATTTAGAGTTACAAGATAAATATAAAACAGATGATATAAGTAAAGAAAATGGATGGGTATATCTTGGAAATATAGAAGTAACAGGAGATAATACCATAGATAATCCAGCATTAGCACCAGAATGGGGATATTTTCCAAATGAAAGATCTGTTGGTGATATTGAATTAATAAAAAAAGACTCTGTGATAAGCCAAAAAACACTTGAAGGAGCAAAATTTAAATTATATTCTTTAACAGAAAATGCATGGGTAACATTTAATGGAACAAAATATGAATATAATAAAAATAGCTCAGCAGATGAAGCAGTAGAATTTACAACAGGAGAAGAAGGAACATTAACAATAAAAAATTTACATTATGCTGATTACAAAATATATGAGACAGAAGCACCTATTGGATATGATATAACAAAACAAATAGGATATGGATCAGATTCAAAATACCCAAATTGGGTATTAATAAAAGATCCAAATGATGAAAATAAAGACTTAACAATAACAATAAGTAAAACACAAGGTAGAGATGAACCATATAAAGTAACAATAACAAATAAAAAGATAATTGCAGCATTAGAAGGATATGTATGGAAAGATTTATCAAATACAAAAAATACAACAACAGATGAAATATATACAAGTGGAAGTTATGATGAGCTTATTGGTGGAGTAGAAGTTGAATTATACGATGGAAACGGCAAAAAAATAGCAACAACTATAACAGACAATACAGAAGGTGCAAGTAAAGGTTATTATAAATTTACTAAAACAGATTCAGGAGAAGATATCTGTTATTGGGATTTAGCAAATGGATATGTAAAATTTATATACAATGATAAAAAATATATAACAGTAACACCATTTGTGGGAAATGACGTTAAAGTAAACTCAAAAGCCCAAGAAGAGAATGTAAAACTAGATGATAATATACTAACAGGAAAAGGAGAAGCGGTGACATATCGTACTCCAAATAAATGGGATAGTGAGGCAATACTAGAAAATAATGCAAAAATTGCAGAAAAAATATATGGAAGTGATTCAGAAAATACACTTACATATGATGATTTAAAAGAAACTCCTATAACAGGATACTATGATGAAAGAGACTATATGATAAAATATATTAACTTAGGTTTAACAGATGTAGTAAATCCAACATATGAAGTGTCAGAGGAACTAGCATATATTAAGGTAAAATTAAATGGATACACATATACATATGTATATGGAGAAGCAACAGATATAAATTCAAATTATGTACCAAAAGTAAATATACAAAATACCAAAGATAGTTACAATAGATATTCTATATATCCAAGTGATATAGCATATAGTATGAAAGAAAGTTGGAGTAATGCAGGAAAACTACAAGTATATGTAGTATACAAAATAGATGTAACAGATACAACAACTTTAAACTTACCAAAGATATATAGAGAAGAAAAACTATTCTTAAAATCATTAACGAACATATATGATACAAATAGATACGACTTATGTAATAATGAAAACAATGGAGATTCTACAGATTTTGAATTGTGGTCAAATGTAAAAGACGGAACAGCAAGCTATAATATAGATGCAGCAAATAGTGTATACAAAAATGGACTTACAGGAGGAAGTACTATAAGATCATATATACAATTTAAAGTAAAAGAACCAGCATTAGAAAGAATTTTAAGTGGAGAATCAGTGATAAATGGAGAAGACGATAAAGAAGCATCAAAAGTTGATTCAAAAGCTTATCATGATTATTTAAGATTAGATAATGTATGGAATGAAGACAAAACAGCATTACGAATAGCAGTAGATAAAGGATATATAACAGACAAAGAAGCAGAACAAAACAAATTTTATACACATAAATCAATTATAAAAACAGAAGAAGATAATGCATTATACTTAAAAATGTCTTTAGGAGATGAAAGAAAGATTACAGGAACAGTATATGAAGATACAAAATCCGTTGAATCTGGAAACGAAAATCTAGGAAACGGTGTAATAGACGATAGTGAGCAAAATAGAGCAAAAAATGTAAAAGTAGAGTTAGTAAACAACATAGGAAATCCAGTATATAGATATCCAGACAAAAATGTAGAAGGAACACAGGATGCAGTATATACAGATCAAAACGGATATTATGAAATCATAGGAGTTGAGCCAGGATATTACTACTTAAAATATACTTATGGAGACGGAACACAAAAAATGGTAGATGCTAGCGGAAATGAAGTAGATATTAATTTAAAAGATTACAAATCTACAATAGTAACATCAGAAGTTACTAAAAACGCAATGAAGATAACATCATTTGAAAATCCAAATAATGAAGATATACAAAGTGCAATTGATATATTAACAAAGTATTATGCTGGAAAGATAAAAGACGATTCATATAAGTCAGCACAAGAAATGCTAGAATGGTATAAATCATTAAGTGGAGTAAATTACTCTGTAGCAACTGACAATATAAAAGAAAGAAGCAAAACAGATAAATTTGTTTATGAAGAAGATGGAAGTATATATAATGGTCAAGTAAAAGTTAATGATGAAAATGGATATATAATAGATGAAGATGGAAATAAAATGGTAATCCATTCATATACTCCAATGGTAGGTATATCAATAGAAAATGATGCACAAATATTTGGAAGCAGTGAAGAATCAAATACAGAGAATGCTCAAGTTAGTAGCTATGATGGAATGAATCTAGGAATAATAAAAGAGACTCCTCAAGACTTAAAAATAGAAAAGAAAATAACAAACGTAAAATTGACAAATCAGCAGGGTACGACAATAGTATCTTCAAACCCTAAACGAGCATTATCGCATTATTTATCAGACCTAGATGGTAATACAAAAGGCGGAAGTAAATATGCAAGATTAGAAATGGAACAAAATTCATTAAATGGTTCTTTAATAGAAACAACATATCAAGTAACAATAACAAATAATTCATATGAAGATTATATAGAAAATGAAAGTTCACCAAATTATGGATGGTACTTTAAATATGGTGAAAAGGTAAATGGAGCAAAATTAAAAGAAACAACAGTCAGAAAAGTAATAGACGAATTAGATATGAAATATAATTATGAAAGTTTACCAGAAAAGGCTAATGAAGTAAAAGTTACAATAGCAGGAAATACAATAGGAACAAATAATAAAATAACATTAACTCCAGTAGAAAATGCAAGAGAAGAATATAGTGAAAAAACGCAAACACCACATAAACATATAGCTATGACTGGATGGGATAATATAATGACAGGAGAAAGTTTAACTACTGAGTATTTAGTAACTGGATTATGTGGAAATCAATTAGATGATTCTTCATATATAAATGATGCAAGAATATCATCAATAAATGCAGATAATTTAGCAACAGTCTCTGATGTAAAAGTATGGGGTGATGATTACCATAGCAGTACAACATTAGCAATAATGCCATCAACAGGTGAAAACAGAAGTAATGACTATATAATAATAGCAATTATTGCAATATTAACATTAGGAACAGGAATTGTTTTTATAAAGAAAAAAATACTTAAATAAAATTGTTTCATATTAAATAAAGATCCAACTCTTTAGAGGGTTGGGTTTTTTATTAATTAATATTTAAAATAATTATTTTGTAATAGGTAAAAACTAAAATAAAAAACTTGAATTAATTGGCAATATAGTGTATTATAAGTAAAGGAGGAAATTATTAATTGTTATAAATAAAGAATATGTAAAGAAGGGAATGGGAGAAGAATGAAAAAAGCATTTTTGGCAGTAGTAATTTTAATTGTAATGATAATAGGATTTTTTATTATATATTATATTGGTGAATCTAAATTTGATTATAAAATTGAAGAAATAAAACAATTTCAGTTTTATGTATATAGAGAAAATGAACAATTTGGAATAATTAATAAAGATGGTCAAATAATAATACAGGCAAATTACTCAAATGTAATTATACCAAATCCAGAAAAAGATATATTTATATGTTATAAAGATGAAACACCAGAAGTAATTAACTCTAAGGGAGAGAAATTATATACAGAATATGAAGAAGTAAAAGAAGTAAAATTAAAAAATGTAGCAAGTACATTAACATATGAAAAAAAAGTTTTAATTTATAAAAAAGATGGATTATATGGGTTAATGGATTTTGAAGGCAAAGTTATAACTAAAAATTTATATGATACTATAGAAAACTTGAAGCCAACAGAAGGAAAATTTTTAGTATCAAAAGACAGTAAATATGGAGTTATAGATTTAAAAGGAAATATACTTGTAGATACAAAATATGATAATATAGTATCAGATGAATACTACTCAGAAAATAATTATAAAAAATCAGGCTTTATAGTTTCAAATAAAACAGAGACAGGATATAAATATGGATATATAAGCTATAAGGGAAAAGAAATTCTAGAAACTAAATACAATGAAATAAATAGAATTCCAAGGGAAAATGATAAAAATATATATTTAATTGCTTCTGAAAACGGAAAATATGGATTATTTAAAGGAAGTAAAAATATTATAAAAAATGAATTTCAATCTATTACCTATGATGAAAATATAGATTTATTAATAATAAGAAAAAATAAAAAATATGGTGTACAAGCTATAAATGGTAAAACGATAGTAGAAATTAAATATGATGAAATTTCTTCAAAAGGTATGTATATATATGCTAAATCTGGAAATGAACAGAAGGTGTATGATATTAATGGAAAAGAAATAGATATGAATTTTAATAAGGCAATATACCTTACAGAAAATGAAAATTATAAGATTTCAACATTCATAAATAATGATATTACCTACTATGGAATTATGGATAAAAACCAAAATTTGCTAGTGCCAGAAAATTATAGATATATAGAATACTTGTTTAAAGACTATTTTATAGCGACAGATGAAAATGGTAATTTAGGAATTATTAATAGTAACGGAAAAATTATTTTAGATATGAAATACAGTTTTGTACAAAGAATAAAAGGAAAAAATATAGTTCAAGTAGGACAAGTAAAATCAGATACAGTAGAATTTTATTCTGAAAATATGGAAAAAGTATTATCTGTTTCCAATGCAAATGTGGAATTACAAGATGATTTTATTATAATATCAAATGATGAAAAAAAGCAGTATTTAGATAATACTGGTAAAATATTAAATGATACATCTAAGATTCAAAACATTAATCTTCCAGATAAAATTGGAGAATATAACAGAATACAAATTACAGTAGAAAATGTATATTATGCAAAAGAATAGTAAATAATGGAAATGAGGTAGTAACTCATTTCCTTTTTTTTGATGATTTTGTACCCGTCCACAAAATCATCAAAGTAACCTTATTTTATCAAAATAATATAATAACAAGAAAGAATGAATTAAGCTAGAAAGTACATAAAAAAAGTAAAAGGGAAAGGAATTAATTATATGAATACATATTATTTTGATAATGGAGCTACTACAAAAGTAAAAAAAGAAGTTTTAGACGAAATGTTGCCATATTTTAGTGAAGAATATGGGAATCCGTCATCTGTATATTTTTTGGCAAGAAATGCCAAAAAGGCAATTGAAGAAGCCAGAGAAAAAGTCGCCAATTTGATTGGAGCTAAAAAACAAGAAATATATTTTGTTGGATGTGGATCAGAAGCTGATAATACTGCTTTAAAAGGAATTGCATATAAAAATAGACACAAGGGAAACCATATAATAACTACCAAAATTGAACATCCTGCAATACTAGATACATGTAAATTTTTAGAAAAACAAGGTTTTGAGATAACATATTTAAACGTAGATGAACAAGGATTTATAAATTTAAACGAATTAAGAAAATCCATAAAAAAAGAAACAATTTTAATAAGTGTAATGTTTGCAAATAATGAAATTGGAACGATAGAGCCAATAGAAGAAATAGCATTAATTGCAAAAGAAAAAAATATAGTATTTCATACAGATGCTGTTCAAGCTGTGGGAAATGTAAAGATAAATATACAAGAGATGGGAATAGATATGTTATCACTTTCAAGCCACAAGATATATGGACCAAAGGGAGTAGGAGCATTATATGTAAAAGATGGTATAGATTTTGAAAGGTTTATAAATGGAGGACATCAGGAGAGAAATAAACGTGCTGGAACGGAAAACACAGCAGGAATAGTTGGGCTAGGTAAAGCTGCGGAACTTGCTAAATTAAATTTAGAAGCACATATACAAAATATGAAATATTTAAGAAACTATTATATAGAAGAAGTAAAAAAATATATATCAAATATAAAGATAAATGGTCCATTAAATGCTAGACTTCCAGGAAATAGTAACATATCGTTTTTAGGTGTAAATGCAAATGATTTACTTTTAGAATTAGATAATGTAGGTATATGTGCATCTAGTGGTTCGGCATGTACTTCAAATGACCCAACACCATCACATGTATTAACTGCAATAGGGTTAAATTCAGAACAAATAAAAGGTGCACTTAGAATAACATTTGGAGAGTATAATACTAAAGAGGAAGTAGACTATTTAATTGAAAATTTAAAACAAGCAATTCAAAAATTACGAAAGTGATGAATTTGGGGACTTAAGACAAAAAGCATCACTTTAGTAAAATGAAACTTAATTAAATATTTTTTTAAGAAGTGATGCTTTTTGTCTTAAGTCCCCAAATTCATCATCAATTAAAAGAAAGGAGTAGCAGATGCAGGTAATAGAAATTAAAAAGATAATTTTTGAAATCATAGAAACTTTAATAGGTTCATTTATAATGGCAGTAGCAGTTTCCTTTTTTTTATTACCTAATGAGCTATCCTCAGGAGGTTTTTCTGGAGTTGCAACTATAATTTACTATTTATTCAAAATTCCAATGGGGACTACGATACTAATTTTAAATGTACCATTATTTATATTTGCTACATTTAAAATTGGAAAAGGTTTTTTTATAAAATCACTAGTTGGGACAGTTAGTATATCTTTTTTTATAGATTGGTTAGATAAATTTACACCTTTAACAGATGACAAAATATTAGCGTGTGTTTATGGTGGTATTTTAACAGGTTTAGGAACAGCTATAATTTTAAGAGCAAGTTCATCAACAGGAGGATCAGATTTATTAGGAACAGTTATAAAAAAGTACAAGCCAATGCTTAGAACAGGAAATTTAATAACTATAATAGATACAATAATAATTTTATTAAATGTAATATTTTTAAAAAAGATAGAAATAGGATTATATTCTGCAATTACAATTTTTTTAATGGGAAAAGTAATTGATATAGTTTTTGAAGGAATTTATTTTACCAAACTTGTATTTATTATATCGGACAAAAGTTTAGAAATATCTGAAATGATAGAAAATAAGATAAGAAGAGGAGTAACTGGTATATATGGTAAAGGAATGCATTTTGATAAAGAAAAATTAGTACTTATGTGTGCAATATCTAGAAATGATTTAGCTCAGCTAAAAATGATAATAAAAAAAGTGGATAAAAATGCCTTTTTAATTATAACTAATTCAAGAGAAGTATTAGGAATGGGATTTAAGAATGAATAATAACATTTTTGTAGTTAAAATGTTATTATTTATTGTCTAAAAATTGACATTTAATTTAATTTATAGTAGAATACGATTGTAAAGTTATAAATAATAGGAGGCAATATGAGCAAAGGGAAAAGATATGATGGAGAGAATAAACTAAATTTAAAAAAAGTTTTTGCAGTTATTATAGCAATTGTTGTTATTATAATGGCAATTATAATGTTAGTTAAAGTTCTAACAAAAGCTAAAAATACAAAATCAATAGATATAGTAGATTATTTTGCACTTTATAATGAGCAAAAATGGGGAATACTTGCTTCAAATGGAGAAATAGTTGTAGAGCCAATGTATCAGGAGATGCCGATCATTATAGATAGCAGTAAAGATGTATTTTTAATAACGTATGATATAAATGAAGAAGATGGGACATACAAAACAAAAGCTATAAATAAAAATAATGAAGAAATTTTTACAAATTATGATAAAATTGAGGCATTAGAAAATTATGATGAATCAGGAAATGTATGGTATGAGGAAAATGTTTTAAAAGTACAAAACGATGGAAAATGGGGACTTATAGATTTAAATGGAAAACAAATTGCAGAAACAAATTATGACAGTATAGAAACTTTAAAAGGTTTCAAAAAAAGTATAATTGTTGAAAAAGAAGGACAAAAAGGTTTAATTAATGATAAAGGAGTAAAAATTTTAGATACAGAATATAATGATATTTTACAATATGGAGAAGAATACGGAAAGGGATATATAACTGTTAACCAAGAAAATAAATATGGAATAGTAAATTTTTCGGGAAACACAGTATTAGAAAATATATATGAAAAAATAGAAAATATATATGCTGAAAATTATTTTATAATAAATCAAAACGGAAAACAAGTTTTGATAGATGAAGAAGGAAATACTATACTTGATGATGAGATAGGAAAAATCACACAAATTGCAAATTCAGGAGTTGTATTTGAAAAAGATAATAAATTTGGTTTAATGGGATTTGATAAAACAATATTAATTGAACCAACTTATGATAATCTAAAAGAAATAAATAAAGACATATTTGTTGCGACAAAAGACACGTTTTCAGGAATTATAGACAAAGAGCAAAATGAAAAACTAGCATTTTCATATAAAAATATATCTTATAATAAAAAAGCTGGAATATATATTGCAGATGATGAACAATATAACTCAAGTATACTAGATTCAAATTTTGAAATAAAAGAACAAGGAATATTATCTGAAATAAATACAGATGATGGTTACTTAAAGATAAAAGTAGGAGAAGAATACAAATTCTACAATTTCAAATTTGAAGAAAAAGATATTCAAGATATATATATGCAAAATACAATATTCGCTAGAAAGCAAGACGGAAAATATGGTTTTGTAGATAGTAAACAAAATACAGTTGTAGATTATATATATGATGATGCAACAGAATTAAATAAATATGGATTTGCAGCTGTAAAAAAAGATGGTTTATGGGGAGCAATAGACAGCAAGCGGAAACGTAGTAATAGAACCATCATACAAATTAGAAGATAACCTAGTTATAGATTTTATAGGTAAGTGGCACTTAGGATTAGATTTAAATATGAACTACTATTGTGATAAATAATTTTAAATAAGGAGAACAAAAAAATGGAGCTAAAGACAAGGTATCAATATACATATTTTATATACCCTTTTATATTAAAGGAAGGTAAATATATTAAATATATAATGAGGTTATTAAAAGACAAAAGATTTGATTTACGAATATTTGCAAAAGATAAGGATTTAGAATTGTATGTAAACTTTTTGCCTAAAATTCGTGAGTTTTTGTTTGGAACATTTGATTTAAATGATAAGCAAAAGCAAGAAAAATTTAATAGTTTGCCAATGGAAACAAGGGCTGCAATATTGGCAAGATATCCAAGTATAACATTTGAATATAATTTAAGACAAGATATTCAAGGTAAAACTGTAGATGAAAGTAGTATTTTTTTCAAAATACAAAAAGTAGGTATAGTTTTATTTAATTCAGGTATATGTTTTCTATATTTAAAAACAAATGTAGAAGATAGTGAAGAGTTTGCAGATGTTTTAAATTTTAATTACAAATTTAGAGATATAAAACAAGAATGTAATAATTTAAAAAATTATGAAAATATAAAAGTACAAGCAGATTCTTTTGAAAATATAGAAGCTATAGAAGAATTTATAAATGGAATTACAGGACCAAATATTGATGCTTTAAAACTAAATTTAGATATAGAAAGGTTTTATACATATTCATATGTATGTATAAAGCAAGAAAAATGGAATGCAAACATATCATTTGAAAACTTAAAAAATGACTTTTTTAAGTATATAAATATACTTCCAAATGATGCAAATACAAATTCTTTAATTAGTGAAAACACTAAAATAATTGCGAATTCAAAATATTCAAAAATAGGAGTTTCAAAATTAGGAGTTAATCTATTATGTTCAGACTGTGATATAAATAATTACACTGTCTTAGGAACAGAATTTGAAAATCAATATTTTTATACATATATACTTTCCTTGTATTTAAAAATATATTTAAAAAAATTAAATTTCGAATTTAAAGAAGGCAAAGATATAGAAAGTACAAGAAAGAAATTTGTAAATTTCACTAAAGGTCTTTGGATACAAGAAATTACATCAGATGATATAAAAAGTTTATATTATACATATCTAAAAGATGCCTTAGAAATAGAAAAATTATATAATGATGTTAAAAATAAATATAATATTTTATATAGTGAGCTTAAGATCGAAAGAAATGAAAAAATGACAGGATTTATTGTACTAGTATTAATATCGACTCTTATATTTAATATAATTAACTTTATTTTGTATTTTAATGAATAATATACTTTAGGATAATGTATTTTGAAGTTGAGAATTTAAAGGATAAATTTATTTGTGGAGAGGATGTATATTACATGAAAGTTAAATGTGGTGTAGATATAATTGAAATTTCAAGAATAAAAGACAGTATAGAAAACTTAGGAGACAAATTTTTAAAAAAAGTATATACAAAAGACGAAATAGATTATTGTGAATCTAAAGGTAAAAGTAAATTTGAACACTATGCTGCAAGGTTTGCTGTAAAAGAAGCGGCATTTAAGGCTGTATCCGAAGAAGTAGAAGATAAATTTAAAATTTCATGGAAAGATGTAGAAACTATAAATGATGAAAATGGAAGACCAAAAACTGAAATACTTTTTGTAAATGACCAAAAAATAGAAAATGTTGATGTAAGTATTTCACATTGCAAAGACTATGCAATAGCAAATGTAACAGTATTATTTAAATGAGTGTCAATGGGGACGTCCTTTTTTGACATACTATCTCATTAATTTAATATATTATACAAATTATAAATATAAGTATGTCAAAAAAGGACGTCCCCATTGACCGCTTTCATTCATTTGACACGAAAATTATCATTTTTTAAGGAGGAAAAAGTGCAATATTTTGATACACACATGCATATAGATGATGAAAAATTTGATGTAGATAGAGAACAAATAATACAAAAAATTTGGGATGCGAATGTAACAAAAGCAATAGATGTAGGGTGTGATATAGAAACTTCTAAAAAAGTGATTGAGATAGCAAATAAATATGATTTTATATATGCTATGTGTGGACTTCACCCAGAAGAGATTCCACAAAGTGAAGAAGAAATGTGGAAAACTATTTATGAAATCAAAAAAATTATACTTGAAAATAAAAAAGTTGTAGCAGTGGGAGAAATAGGACTAGATTATTATTGGAAAAATGATAACAAAGAACTACAAATAAAAGCATTTGAAAAGCAAATAGAGCTTGCAAATG
Organism: uncultured Clostridia bacterium; assembly: GCA_947631225.1. Classification (GTDB taxonomy): domain Bacteria; phylum Bacillota; class Clostridia; order TANB77; family CAG-508; genus CAG-269. The sequence continues at coordinate 2,655 of CANRKM010000004.1, read as the reverse complement.
AGCTAAACTTACCAATATCAATTCATACAAGAGATGCAATAGATGATACAATAAAAATAATAAGAAATAACAAAATTAAAAATTCGGGAGTATTGCATTGTTGTCCATTTAACCCAGAACTTGTAAAACAAAGCTTAGATGCGGGATTATATATAGCATTTGGAGGAACATGCACATTTAAAAATTCAAAAAATGCTGAAAAAATTGTGAAAATGGTACCACTTGATAAAATGCTTATAGAAACAGATGCTCCATATTTAGCACCAGAGCCAGTTAGAGGCACTAGAAACGATTCAAGTAATTTAAAATATATAGTTCAAAAGTTAGCAGAATATAAAGAAATAACTCCAAACCAAGTGGCAGAAATTACCTACCAAAATGCGTCAAAACTTTTTTTAATATAAAAAAGTTTATTAAAAGATGTACCAAAAAGAACCGGTCCCTGTGGGACATAGAGCAAGGAGGATATATAAATGTTAGAAGTTAAAAGAGACGACTTTGATGAAAGTTTAGAAGATATTATGAACAGTATAAATGATATACTTAAAAAAACTGGAAAAGGGTATGAAACCAAGGAAGAAGAAGAAGATAAAAAGGAGGTTTAAAATATGCAGGACAAAGAAAAAAATATATTAATAGGTGGAGCGTGGCCATATGCAAACAATTCGCTTCATGTTGGTCATATTGCAGGATTAATCTCAGGAGATATTATTGCAAGATTTAATAGGCAGATAGGAAATAATGTATTATATGTATCTGGAACAGATTGCCATGGAACACCAATTACAGTAAGAGCAAAGAAGGAAAATAAAACTCCAAAAGAAATAGCAGAAAGCTATCATGAAGAATTTAAAAAATGTTTTGAAGATATGCAATTTTCTTATGATTTATACACAAAAACAGAAGATGAATATCATGAAGAAGAGGTAAAAAAATTATTTAAGAAAATGTATGATAATGGATATATATATGAAAAAAAAGATTTACAACCATATTGTGAAAAATGCAAAAAATTTGTAGCAGATAGAGAAGTAAAACTAATATGTCCATCATGTGGCAATGAAACAAAGGGAGATATGTGTGATTGTGGATATGAGCCAAAAGACGAGGATTTATTAAATGCAACATGTATTGAATGTGGAAACAAAGTGGTAGCTAAGGAAAATATGAATTTATATTTAGCTTTAGGAAAATTACAAAAAGATATTGAACAATATGTTGAGAATAAAAAATCAAACTGGAGAATAAGTTCACAAAACGAATCTGAAAAATACTTAAAACAAGGACTTCCAGAAAAAGCAGTTACAAGAAACCTGGAATGGGGAATAGATATACCATTAAACGGATTTGAAGATAAAAAAATGTATGTATGGATTGAAGCTGTTTTAGGATATGTAACAGCATGCAAAAAAATCTGTGAAGAAAGAGGACTTAATTGGGAAGACTATTGGAAAAATGATAAAGATAACTATATTTATATGGTACATGGAAAAGACAATATAACTTTTCATACAATTATTTTACCAGCTTTACTTTTGTCAATAGATGAAAATTATAGATTGCCAGATGGAATGGTAGCTACACAATACTTAAATATTAACGAAGAAAAAATTTCAAAATCAAAAGGAAATGGTATTACAATAAGATATATGTTAGATAATTATAATTCTGACATGATAAGATATTATTTAACTTCAAATGGACCAGAAAGAAAAGATAGCAATTTTTCTTTAGAAGAATTTGTTGCAATATGTAACGCCGAAATAGTTAATAAATATGGAAATTTAATTAATAGAACTTTAAAATTTAAAGGTTTAGATAAAGTTCCAGATGGCAAAATGAATGAAGAAATAAAACAAAAAATTCAAAATGCATATAATGAAGTAGAAAATGCTATAAAAAAACTTGAATTTAGAAAAGCAACATCCATAATTAAAGATTTAGTTGAAGATGGAAACAAATTTTATGAAGAAAAGCAACCATGGAAAGAGCAAAAAGAAAATATTGAAGAATTCAATAATACAATATATACATGTTGTAATTTAGTTGCAAATTTATCTAATCTATATGAACCATTTATGCCTACTTCTTCAAGAAAAGTAAGAGAATTTTTGAATTTACCAAAGGCTACATGGGATTATATAGAAGTAGAAAAAAATATGAACTTAGATGGTATAGAGCCATTATTTGAGAGAATAAAATGAAAAGATGTAAATGGTGTAATTTAAAAAATCCAAAATATATAAAATACCATGATGAAGAATGGGGAAAACCAAATTTTGATGAACATTACTTGTATGAAATGTTGATACTAGAGATGTTTCAAGCAGGTCTTTCTTGGGAATGTGTATTAAATAAAAGAGATGATTTTAAAAAAGCATTTGACAATTTTGATATAGAAAAAGTAATAAAATATGATAATAAAAAAGTAGAAGAATTGCTAAAAAACGAAAAAATAATAAGAAACAAATTAAAAATAAAGGCAGCAATTAACAATACTAAAATATTTAAACAACTTCAAAAAGAATTTGGTTCATTTCATAATTATTTAAAAAATTTTACAAATGATAAAACAATATATGAAATAGGTAAAACTACATCTAGCTTGTCTGATACAATTTCAAAAGACTTGCAAAAAAGAAATATGAAATTTGT
>CANRKM010000003.1 GCA_947631225.1 uncultured Clostridia bacterium | reverse complement strand
GCAGTATATTCAGCAGGAGATTTTAGAAATGGAACAACTTTTGAAATGGAAGGAAATGTATATAAAGTAGTAGAATTTCAACATGTAAAACCAGGAAAGGGATCAGCATTTGTAAGAACAAAATTAAAAAATGTTATAACAGGTGCAGTTTTAGAAAAAACTTTTAACCCATCAGACAAATTTCCAGGAGCAGAAATAGAAAAGAAAGAAATGCAGTATTTATATAATGATGGTGATTTATATTATTTTATGGACAATGACACATATGATCAAATACCATTAAATGAAGAGCAATTAGGAGATTGCTTAAAATATCTAAAAGAAAATATGCAAGTTAAAATTTTATCATACAAAGGTAATATATTTGCAGTGGAACCACCAATATTTGTTGAATTAGAAGTTACATATACAGAGCCAGGTTTTGCAGGAAACACAACAACAACGTCAGGAAAACCAGCCACATTAGAAACAGGGCTAGAACTTCAAGTTCCAATGTTTATAAATATTGGAGATGTATTAAAAATAGATACACGTACATGTGAATATATGGAAAGAATTTAATTTTAGAGGGGCAGTATTGATGTTAGATAACTTAAAAAAAGAAATGAAAAGCTTTTTAAAAGATATGGATGAAAACATAAAAGATGAAAAAGATTTAATTTACATTAAAACAAGATCATCAGAATTACTAAATGTAGTAATGGATGAAATAGATAATTTAATAAATTATAAAGAAGACAAACTAAATTCGATAATAAAAAAACAAGAGCAAGAAAGCGAAATAATAAAAGAATTACAAGAAAAAATAGACAATGTATATGAAGATATATATGAAGAACCAGAAGATGACTTTTTAATAAGCTGTCCATATTGTGGAAATGAATTTGATGCAGACATAGATGAAGACTTAGAAGAGATAACATGTCCAGAATGTGGAAATATAATTGAACTAGATTGGAATGGAAATCCAGAAGATGACGGAGGTTCGAATTGTAGCGGAAATTGTTCACATTGTGATGGATGTGAGTAATTTAAAAATAAAAAATAGCGAGAAAAAAATCTTGCTATTTTTTTATTTGTATAGTAAAATATGATTAATAATGTATGGGAGGTTACCTAAGATGAAAATAATTCACTGTAGTGATTTACATTTAGATTCAAAAATGAAATCTAATTTAGATAGCAAAAAAGCAAAAGAACGTAGAGATGAAATACTAATAACATATCAAAAAATGGTAAAATATGCTGCAGAAAATGAAGTAAAAGTAATCTTAATTGCAGGAGATATGTTTGATAAAAAAAATATAACAGTAAAAGCAAAAAACATAGTTATAGACAGTATAAATTCACATCCAGAAATAGATTTTTTATATTTAAAAGGAAATCATGATGAAATAAGTTTTATAGAAGATTTAGAAAATATTCCTTCAAATTTAAAATTATTTAATTCTAAAGAGTGGACAACATATAGGTATGGAAAAGTTACAATTTCAGGTATAGAATTTGGAGAACTTGATAGTTATGAAATTTACAAATCTCTGATTTTAAATAAAAGTGATATAAATATAGTAACTTTACATGGGCAAGAATCAAATTACAATGTAAAGGATAAAACAGAAATAATAAATCTTAAAGAATTAAAAAATAAAAACATAGATTATTTAGCACTAGGTCATATTCACAAATTTAAACAAGATAAATTAGATACAAGAGGAATATACTGCTATTCTGGATGCTTAGAAGGAAGAGGATTTGATGAATGTGGAGAAAAAGGATTTGTACTTTTAGAAATAGGAGATATATCTTCTAAAATTACATCAAATTTTATTCCATTTTCTGAAAGACGTTTATATGAAGTAAAAGTTGATATTACTGGAACTTCAACAACACTAGAGGTAGAAAATAAAATAGATGAAAAAATAAAAGATATTGAAAAAGAAGCATTAATAAAAATTATTTTAACTGGAAAAGTAGAAATAGATTCAGAAAGAGATATAGCATATTTAGAAAAAAAGTATAAAAATTTATATTATTTTGTCAAAATATATGATGAAACATCTTTACAAATAAACTATATGTCTTATGAAAATGATGTATCTCTTAAAGGTGAATTTATAAGATTAGTATTAAAACAAAAACTATCAGAGGAAGAAGAACGAAGAATAATAACTACTGGAATAAAAGCACTATCAGGAGAGGAGGTAAACTAATGAAATTACTTAAATGTCATATAGAAAATTTTGGAAAATTATCCAATTTTGATTATGAATTTGAATATGGCTTAAATACTATAAAAGAAGATAATGGCTTTGGAAAAACAACATTTGCATGCTTTATAAAGGCTATGTTTTATGGATTAGAAACTAAAAAAAATACCAAAGTTTTAATAGAAAGAAAAAAATATGAACCATGGCAAGGTCGGGGCATATGGTGGAAATATAGAGTTAGAAATAAATAACAAAAAGTATAAAATAGAAAGATTTTTTGGAAAAAAGGAAGCGGATGACACTTTTAAATTATATGATTTATCAACGAATTTAGAAAGTAATGATTATACATCAAATATTGGAGAGGAAATATTTAAATTAAATAAAGAAGCATTTGAAAGAAGCACATTTATTTCAGGGCAAAATATGGAAACATCTATGAATGATAGTATAAGTGCTAAACTTGGCAATATTTTAGAAAGCGAAAATGATGTAAATACTTCTGATAAAGCTTTGAAGAAAATAGAAGAAGCAATAAAAAATTACAAAAAAACTGGTGGCAGAGGAGAGATAAATGAAAAAATTGAGGAAAAGACAAAATTAGAAAAAAAACTTGAACAAAGTAAATTTGATGAAAAAAATCTTCAAGAAAGAAAAAACAAAAATAGCGAACTAAATGAAAAAATAAAAGAAAAACAAAAAGAACAAGAAGAATTAAAAAAACAAATAGCATTAAGTTTAGAAACAGAAACTAAAAAGGCCAAATTAGAAAATTATAAAATGCTTATAAAAAATATAGAAGAAAGTAAATCCACAATTAAAGAATATGACGAATTTTTTAAAAATGGGATACCTACAGATGATGAAATACAGACTTTAAGTGAAAAGTGTTTATTAATAGAAAAATATAATATGAAAATAAAAGATTATGATGTTACATCAGAAGATAGAAGTGAGATAGAAGAGCTTAAAGAATTATTTGAAGATGAGGATATAAATGAAGATATTATTAATAGTAAAATTTCGGAATATAACAATTTAAATGAAATAAATAATAATATAAAATTAAATGAAGAAAAAATATTTAATTTAAAAAAAGAAAATGAAAGTTTAAGCAAAAAAATAAAAAACGGTCGAATTTTTACATCACTTATATTTATTTTTTCATTAATAACAATTGTAGCTACAATTTATACATATATACGTGGTTTAAAAAAGGTAGCTATACCTTTACTAATTGTTGGAATATTCATTTTTGTTATATTTTTAATTAAGAAAAAATTAAATATAAATAAAGAGAAAAAATCTGTAACAAAATGTGAAGAATTGAAAAAATTATCTGATATAACAGAACAACTAAAAGAAAGAGCAAAATCTATAGAAAAAGATTTGTCAAATATAATGAACCAATATAAAGGAGCTATATCAAATGATGTAGACATAGTCGTTGCTTTAACAGAAATTAAAACAAGGTATATAAAATATAAAGATTTAAAAAATAATATAAACCTATTTTTTGAAAAACAAAATAAAATAGTAAAAAAATTTAAAGAACTTAAAGGAAGTGTTAAAAAGTATTTATTAAATTATTTTAAAGAGGTTACAGATCCATATATTAATTATGTACATGAAATAAAATTAAAAAAAAGAGAGTATTTGAAAGAAATTAAATATTATGAAGAAAAGCTAAAACAGAAAACTAATTTTGAAAATACAAATAATATTAGCAAAGAAGATTTAAATGAAAATGGAAAAGATTTTAATAAAGAGGAAATAGAGAAAAAAATAAAAGATTTAAATAAAGAAATAAATAGATTAAATGATGAAAAAAATTACAATAAAAATCAAATTGAAATGTTAGAAAGTAATTTAGAAACTGTTTTTGAGATAGAAAATGAAATAGAAGAATTAAACCAAAATATACAAGAAATGCAAGATGAATGTAATATTTTAGAGAAAACAAAAAAACTATTAGAAACAGCTAAAAATCAATTTTCATCACATTATTTAGGTGGTATGGAAGAAAACTTTATAAATAATTTAAAATTAATTAATGAAAAAGAAATCAATGCAAATATTGATGTAAACTTAAATGTAAAAATTAATGAACAAGGGTCAAACAAAGAAATAAGGTATTTTAGTACAGGATATAAGGATTTAATATACATTTGTATGAGACTAAGTTTAATAAATAGTTTATTTGAAAAAGAAAAGCCATTTATAATACTTGATGATCCATTTGTAAATTTAGATAAAGCAAAAACTCAAAATGCTATAAATTTGTTGAAAAGCATTTCTAAAGAATATCAAATAATATACTTTATATGTCATGAAAGTAGAAAATAAGAATTAAGTGTATAAGTTAGCATAATGAATAAAAAAAGAGAAATAATAATAATAAAGCATTTTTTAATAGAAAACAAAAGATTTCAAACTTGAAAATTTATAAAAAAAGTGCTAATATATATATAAATAGTTAAAGAAAATATAAAACTACCCTGCGTAGTACGTGAAAGCTGAATTTTTAGAACCTACAAGTTTTAAGAGGGGCTTATCTCTTGGTATGGCGTGCATGCTTACTTCTTTAAATGTCGTAAGAAGCCCACAAGTACTAAGGTCGGCACCCACCTGTTTGTTAGGAGCAGGTTATTAAAAATTCTCTAGTATGTTACGGCTAAGGCGGGGGAGTTTTTTCGTTCTTAAATAAAATTTTTTTGCGTTTATGTTGAAAAATAAAAAACTTGAATAAAGTAAAAATTCATCCTTTTTCATTGACAACTTCAAAAATATATAGTATAATAGTAAACTGTAATCCGCTTAGTCAAGGTACATAAATGTTATAGAAAGAGTATAACTACCTTTATTTAAGGATTAGCGAATATACAAATAAGGGAGGTGCATTTTAGATGTACGCAATAATTGAAAGCTGTGGAAGACAGTACAAAGTAGCAGAAGGAGAAGTAGTATTTTTCGAAAAAATAGATGCAGAAGAAGGAAAAAAAGTTACATTTGAAAATGTTGTTATGGTATCAGATGAAGGAAAAGTACAAGTTGGAAATCCTTATGTTAAAGGTGTAACAGTTGAAGGAAAGGTTGTTTCTCATGGAAAACACAAAAAAATTATAGTTTTCAAAATGAAAGCTAAAAAGAATGAGAGAACAAAACAAGGACACAGACAACCATACACTAAAGTTGAAATTACTTCAATTAAAACAGCTACTAAAAAAGAAAGTTCTGAAACTGCTGTGAAAAAAGCAGAAACAGCTACTAAAAAAGTAGAAGCATAATTTAATTTATAGTATGTTATTAAAGAGATAAAATATCATAAACCGAAAGGAGTTGAATTAAATGGCACATCACGTTGGTCAAGGTAGTACAAGAAATGGTAGAGATAGTGAATCTAAACGTCTTGGAGTAAAAAGAGCTGATGGACAATTTGTTTTAGCAGGAAATATTCTTGTTAGACAAAGAGGAACAAAAATATATCCAGGAACAAATGTAGGAATTGGAAAAGATGACACTTTATTTTCTTTAGTTGATGGAACAGTTAAATTTGAAAGAAAAGGTAGAGATAAGAAAAAGGTAAGTGTTTATCCAACTGTAGAAGAAAAAGTAGCAAATTAATTTAAAAGCAATAATTTTGTTTTATCAAAGTTATTGCTTTTTTTTTAATTTTGATATAGAATAAATAAAAATAAAAAAGGATAAAAGTAATTTGTACCTTTAGAAAGGAATGAAATTAAAAATGGATATTAAAGTTAATTTAAAAAATGTAGGTATTGATAAAAAAGAAATAATGAAATATAAAGAGCAAGTTGAGAATATTCATAAAGATTTGCATGGAAGGAGTAGTAATGAAAATGATTTTGTTGGATGGTTAGAATTACCAACAAATTATGATAAAAAAGAATTTAAAAGAATTCAAACAGCAGCTAAAAGAATAAATAAAGATTCAGACATTTTATTAGTAATAGGAATAGGTGGTTCATATTTGGGTGCAAGAGCAGTAATTGAAGCTTTAAACAGTTCATTTTACAATATGCAAACATTAAAGCAAAGAAAAAATACTTTAGTTTTATATGCTGGAAACAATTTAAGCCCAAATTATATAAATGATTTAATAGAAATAATAGGAGACAAAGATTTTTCTATAAATGTAATTTCAAAATCAGGAACGACAACAGAGCCAGCTATTGCATTTAGAATTTTTAGAGAGATATTAGAAAATAAATATGGAATTGATGAAGCAAGAAGCAGAATTTATGTTACAACAGACAAAGAAAGAGGTGCATTAAAAACATTATCAGATGAAGAAGGGTATGAAACATTTGTTATTCCAGATAATATAGGTGGAAGATTTTCTGTATTAACGCCTGTTGGACTTCTTCCAATAGCAGTTTCAGGAATTGATATAGAAAAACTTATGAAAGGTGCAAAACTTGCACAAGACAACTACAATGATGCCAATTTAAAATATAATGAATGTTATCAATATGCTGTAATAAGAAATATTTTATATAGTAAAGATAAAACAATAGAGGTATTTGCAAATTATGAACCTAAAATGCATTATATGACAGAATGGTTAAAACAGCTTTATGGTGAAAGTGAGGGAAAAGAAAATAAAGGAATTTTTCCAACAGGAATAGATTTAACAACAGATTTACATTCTATGGGACAATACATGCAAGAGGGGTTAAGAAATTTATTTGAAACAGTTTTATGTGTCGAAAAATCTGCTTCTAATATTACAATAAATTCTGATGATGACAACTTAGATGGGTTAAATTATTTAGCGGGAAAAGATTTAGATTACGTAAATAAAAAAGCAATGGAAGGAACAATTAAAGCCCACGTTTCAGGAGGTGTTCCAAATATTTTAATTAATATAGAAAAATTAGATGCAGAAAATTTAGGAGGATTAATTTATTTCTTTGAGCTTAGCTTAGCAATGTCTGGAAGTTTATTAGGAGTTAATCCATTTAATCAGCCAGGAGTAGAGGAATATAAGAAAAACATGTTTACATTGCTTGAGAAGCCTGGATACACAAAATAGAGTAGATAAGTATATTTAAGAATATGCAAAAAAGTAGAGGGAGTTTACATGAAATTTGAAGAAGAATATACCGTTGGAGTTAAGGATATAAGACAAAACAATAAAGCAACTAATTTTGCAATTTTAAGTTTTTTAGAAGAAGTTGCAAGTACACATTCAAGCACAGTAGGATATGGAGTAAATGATATTAATGAAAAGAAAAAAGTTTGGATATTAATGGATTGGCAACTAAAAGTTATGGAAAGACCTAAATATGGAGATAAATTACTTTTAAAAACTTGGGGAAGACCAATTGAAAAACATATATTTTATACATACCGTGATTTTGAAGTATTTCTTAATGGTAAATTAATAGCAGTTGCAACATCTAAATGGGTTTTAGTTGATTTAAATACAAGTAAAATTACAAAAATAACACCTGAAATATTAAATCTATATAAACCAGAAGAGCAAAATGTTTTTGAAGAAAAAGAAATTTCAAAAGTAAAAGAACCTGAAAATAAAGAATTTAAATTGCTTTATGAGGTTAAAAGAAAAGATATAGATGTTAATAAACACATGCATAATTTGAATTATATAAGTTTAGCTTATGAAGTATTGCCAGATGAAATTTATGAAAATAGTGAATTAAATAATGTTAGAGTTATGTATAAACATCAAATATTATTAGGAGATAAAGTAAAATGTTTTTATTCTAAAGAAGAGGAAAAGCATATAATTTCTATAAAAAGCGAAAATGAAGAAGTTTTACATGCAATTATAGTACTTAGTTAATTACTTTAGATAAAAATTTAATAGTTAAAGCAGAAAGGAGCAGTTTAAGTTGAGACAAAAAATTGATGACAAAGTAACTCGGGGTTTTAAGAAAAATAGCTCCAGGAACTCCTATAAGAGATGGATTAGAAAATATATTAAAAGCAAGAACAGGAGCATTATTATTATTTACAGATAATCAAGAAATAATTAACCAAATAGTTGATGGAGGTTTTTGCATAAACGAAGATTATACATCGTCAAAATTATATGAACTTGCCAAGATGGATGGAGCTATTGTATTAAGTGGAGATATGAAGAAAATACTTTTTGCAAATGCAGAGCTAATTCCATCTTCAAATATTCCAACTGTTGAAACTGGAACAAGGCACAGAACTGCCGAGAGAACGGCAAAGCAAACAGGTGAACTTGTAATTAGTATATCTCAAAGAAGGAACATAATTACAATATTTATTGATAATGAAAGATATATTTTAGAAGATACAGATGCGGTTCTAAACAAAGCAAATCAGGCAATTCAAACTTTAGAAAAATATAAAAAAGTGTATGATAGTAAATTAAATATTTTAAACGAATATGAGTTTAATGATATTGTAACCTTAGAAAATGTATTAAGTGTAATACAAAGAGCTGAAATGGTTATGCAAATTGTAAACGAAATAGAAAAAGAAATTGCAGAACTTGGAAATGATGGAAGGCTTGTATATATGCAACTTGAACAATTAATTGGTGGAATAGAAAAAGAAGAAGAGTCGATAATAAAAGATTATTCGATAATAGAAGATAAAACAGCTGAAGAAATTATGGATGAAATTTCAAATTTATCTTACGAAGAGTTACTTGACGTACAAAATATTGCAAAAGTTTTAGGTTATGATATTTTTTCAGACTTTGATGAAGCATATGTTTATACAAGGGGGTATAGGATACTTAATAAAATTCCAAGAATGCCAAATACTATTGTAGAAAATTTGGTAAATGGATTTAAAACTTTCCAACATATTATTGATGCAAGTATAGAGGATTTGGATAATATTGAAGGAATAGGAGAAGTAAGAGCGAGAAATATAAAAACATCTCTAAGAAGAATGAAAGAACAATTTGTATTTGACAATATTATAAATTAATTGTAAAATAACGTAGTAAAATTTAAAACATAATTATACAAAAATGAAAGGAATGATTTTTATGAACGATAGAGGAAATGCAAAAATAGGCTATATAATAGCAATAATTTTATTAATAGTAATTTTAGGCGTATTAGTATTTGGATATTACAAAAAACAAACTTTAAATATATCTAACCCAATAGTTACAATGGAAGTAGAAAATTTTGGAACCATAAAAATTGAACTTTACCCAGATATGGCTCCTGAAACAGTAAAAAATTTTGTTACTCTTATAAATAATGGATTTTATAATGGATTAACTTTTCATAGAGTAGTAAAAGATTTTATGATTCAAGGTGGAGATTCTAAAGGAGACGGTTCTGGTTCGCCTACATTTAAAGATTTATATAATAATGATGATGAAAATGCAACTTATACCTATTCAAATGGAGAGGAAGCAAAAAGCACAGATGATTATAACATAAAAGGAGAATGTGTATTAAATGGTTATAAAAATAATACCCTTAGTCTTGCTGAAGGTACTATAGCAATGGCAAGAAGTGATTATACACAGTATTCTTCTACATTAATTGATGAAAGTTATAATTCAGCTGGATCTCAATTTTTTATAATGACAACTAATAATCATACAAATTTAAATGGTTCATATGCAGGATTTGGTAAAGTAATAGAAGGAATGGATATTGTCCATAAAATCGAAAATGTTAAGTGTCAAGCAGCAGGTGCTGATGATGAAAGTGGTGATGAAGAGGAAGATACATCATCTGATGATGAAAACGAAGAAATCTCATCTCCAGTTGAAAAAGTGGTAATATCTAATATGTCGGTAGACACTTTTGGTGCGGATTATGGTTTGCCAGAGACTATAGAGCCTTTTAATTACATGAAATGGTTATATGGTATGTATGGAATGGAATATCCAGGTGAATAGTAAAATTTAATAAATATAGGTATAACAAATTTTTAATAAATAATAGGTCTAAAAACCTGTATATATATTTTTTTTAAAACTCCTTGGTTCAATACGATATTTAAGAAAATCTAATTTGATTTTATGGCACCCTTTCAAGGCAAGCTCGAACATTTTCCATAAAATCAAATAACATTTTCTAATATATCTCCTATCACATTCGTAGTTTTAAAAAAAATATATATACAGGTTTTTAGACCATTTTTTAGTAAGAAATAAGTTACTGTATAATTTGTAATTTTTTGGTATTGACAAAAAAATTACAAAAGTTTAAAATGTACATAGGTGATTATTATGAGTGCAAAAGAAAAGCGTAAATTAAGTAAAATTGTATTTATAATTTCTATTACTTTGCTTTTATTAATATTAATTTATATAAAATATATTTCCGGAAGAGAGACATATGCAACAGATGAAAAAGTCGTAAACTTGGAAGATATACAAATAAGCAATGCAGAAACTGTTGAGTTAAATGAAATAATCAAAAATAATTCTAATAAATCAAATTCAAAAGAGGAAATATATGAGAAACAAGAAGAATTAGAATATATAACAAAATATAGAAATAATAATGATTTATATGTTGGAACAACGAAAGTTTCACAAGAGGGAAGAAATGGTATTCAAACTATAACCATGAAAAGAACATATGATAATGATGGAAATTTAGTAAATGAAGAACAGGTATCATGTGTAGTTACTAAATCATCAATTAATAAGATTATTGACATAGGCACAAAAATATATGTTGCACCTAAAGTATCAAGTTCTAACGGTAGTCCAGAAACTTTATCTCAAGATATAAGTTTAAATAAGCCTTCGGGCTTTTCATTAGAACAATTTAAAAAAGCACTTACAGATAGTAAAGATAAAAATAAAGTTTTTGAAAATAATGCAGAATATTTTTATTACATAGAAGAAGAATATTCGATAAATGGAATATTTGTAGCTGCAATAGGAATACATGAAAGCGGATGGGGAACTTCTAAGATTGCTAGAACAAAATATAATCTATTTGGATATGGAGCATATGATTCAAATCCTTATAATGGAGCATATTCATTTGAAAGTTATTCAGAATCAATAGATTTAATTGCAAGGGTATTAGTTAAGTACTATATTAATCCATCTGGTACAAAAATTTATGATGGACAAGTTGCCTCTGGAAAATATTATAGTGGAAATACAATATCTGCTGTAAATAAAAAATATGCAACAGATACTAATTGGGCAAATTCTATATATAAATATATGAATTATTTATATGAAAAAATTAAATCATAAATATTTTAAATTTTTTTGTAAAATTTCTTGCTATTTTTTTAATAGTATTGTATTATATAATAGTATTCAAAATAGTAATAAGTAATAGTTTAGAGGGGGAAGCTAAATGAAGAAAAAGTTTGCAATAATTACAATAAGTTTGATAATTATTTTATCAATTTTATTTACTATTAATAAAGTATATGCAGACACTAATAAAAGTGACGTTATAAATAACAAAACAGAAAGCACATTAGTTGAATTAAAAGAAAAAGAACTTAAACAATTAGAAGACTATGAAGAAACCTATGGTTCAAAATCATATGGAGTAACAGCATATGCCTTGCATAAAATACAAATATATAGTATACCATTTTGTTTTATAGGTATAATATTAGGTGCGGTATATCAATATGTACTTGGGGTTAGACACATAGAAACTAAGGAAAAAGGACTTGCTTTAATGATATCGTTTATAACGATAGCAGTTATATGTCAAGTATTGCCTCTTGTATTTACAATAGTTGTAAAATTTGGAAGGGAGTAAAATCAAATGAAAGTATTATTTGCAGTAAATGATGAAAATATTTCAACATCTATTGTTAAGAAATATCAAAAACAGTATAAAGAAATAATTTCTTATAAAAATGTTTATTATTTTAATGCAATATTGAAAGAATTACAAAGGAATAAAAGTTATGATAGAGTTGTAATAAGTGAGGATCTCGAAGAATTTACAAGTTCAAGTTTAGAACAAAAAGACAAGTTTATTTTTGATAGATTAGACAATATTAGTGATGAAGCAGTAAGTAGCAATGGTAGTGACATACCAATAATATTAATATGTTCAGAGAAAAGAACAAAAAGAGAAGATATTTTAGTTAAACTATTTGGACTTGGTATTTATAATGCTATAATTGGAGATGACAGAGTTCCAGATGAAGTATGTAGATTAATAAATAAACCACGTTCTAAAAAAGAAGCAAAAATATACTATAAAATTGATTCTGAAAATGTAAATTATGAAAAAGAAAATGAAAGTGCTGTAAATGAAGTAGAAATGCAAAATATATTAAGACACTTTAAAAGGCTTGGTAAAGATGAATCAAAGTATATAGAGAGCTTTAATAATGTTGCTTCACAATACAATGAAGCTCAATTAAAAGTTATTATATCAGTATTACCTAATTATGTAAAAGAAGTATTACAAAATAGTTCACCAGAATATCAAAAAATAATGTTTCCATCTAGACCAAAAGAACAAACAAATTCTATTGAACCACAAAGTGAGGGAATTTCTATAAGAAGGCCAAAAACGGTTATAAAGGGAACAAGTGAAAAATTGTTAAAAGGAAATTCTAATGTAATAATGTCTAATCCAGTTGTTGTTCCAACTACTATGGAGCAACATATGTATACAAAAGTTGAACCTAAAAAGAATATTGATGTTGACATAGATGAATTAGATAATGATGACAATGATGATATAGAGGAAATCAATGATAGTGAATTACTAAATATAGAAGAAAAACCAAAAAGAGGAAGGGGAAGACCAAGAAAAAATCCTATACATCAAGAAATAGATATAGAAGAAAAACCAAAAAGGGGAAGAGGAAGACCAAGAAAAAATCCAGTGGTTGAAGAAAATATAAATCAGAAAGAAAACTATGAAATTGATACTTTACCTGGATTGGATGACGGAGCTTATTCAGAAGATACAGAGTCAAAACAAGAGTATACTCCAACATTACCAGGATTTGATGATGAAGAGGAATTCACAGATGTTCAAGAGCAAAAATCTGAATATAACACAACTTTATCAGGAATGGATGATGAAGAATTTTATCAAGAAGCTCCAGAACAAGAACAAGAATCTGATTACAGTCAAACATTTTCAGGTTTTACTAATGAAGAAGATGATAGTGATAATTTGTATAATCAACCTAATAATCGATATAGCAATGGACAAGGTATAGCTAATAATCATCAAAACATAAATAAAGGTATAGAAAAATATAACAATAGCTATGACGATGATAAATTAGAAAGTTTATTAGTTGGAGACAAAAAAATAACAGCATTTGTTGGAACCAGTAAAAATGGAACATCATTTGTAGTAAATAATGTTGCTCAAATGCTATCAGATATGGGAATTAATACAGCAATTTTAGATGCTACGCAAAATCAAAATGCTTATTATATTTATACTAAAAATGAAGAAGAACTAAGAAATATAGCTGTAAACTGTATAGATAATTTAATAAATGGAAATGCTCAAGGAATAAAGGTCAATAATAATTTAACTGTATACACAACTATTCCAGACCGTAAAGATCAAATAAATAATGCATATCCAATATTAGAAACACTAGTTAAGAATCATTCAATTATATTAATAGATTGTGATTTTAATACTCCAGCAGAATATTTTGATAAAACTCAGGAATTATATTTAATACAATCAATGGATGTTCTTACAATACAACCTTTAACTGCATTTTTAAATGAATTAAAAGCAAAAAAAATATTAGATGAAGCAAAAATTAGAATTATTTTAAATAAACTTTTAAGAATTAGAGGTGTAAGTGGAAAAAACATCATTGGTGGAATGTCAAAATACAATGACCCAGAAATGTCATTTATGAATGATTTATTTAATCAAAATACAGTAAAAACGGTAGCTCAAATACCTTTTGATGAAGATGTATATGCCAAATATTTAGAAAACTTAATAGAGTGTGAAATAAAGACAAATGGGTATCCAAAAGAATTTAAAAATATGTTAAATAGTTTGGCTCAAGTAATTTATCCATTATTGCCAAACACAAATGGAAAAAAGAAAAAGGAGACTAAAACAGCATATAATCAATATTCAAGTTCATTCTCATCAGGTATGAATAATACTTTAGATAATATGAGGAAAAGATATTAGTTGTAATTGAGAATGGAGGTAAAATATTTTGTTATTAGTAGTAATAGTATTATTAGTATTAGTTTTTACAGTACTTGCACTTGGATTTTATAATTTTTCTTTATATAAAAGGATACAAATATTTCAAAATCAAAGCAAAAGATTTACAAGTTTAAATATTTTACAAGATTTTATGGCCATTACTGGAAGTAATTTGAATGTAGATCAAAAGATTAAGTCAATAAATGATACAATAATTGAAAAATATCAGATAAAATACTCCACTATTGTTGTGTTTGATGGTACTAATTATGTAATTAAGGCATCAAATGTAAATGCTACTCATTGGGAAAGACTAAGTCAATTACATGAATTAGATATTTTTAAAGATAGTATATCAACATCAAGTCCAAAATATTTGACAGTAAACAACGATAAAGAAAAATTACCATATCAAGAAAAAGAATTTGATAGAGCAAAATCAGCAATATTTTTCCCATTATATATAGATAATGTATATATAGGTTATTGGATAATAGAAAGTGGTATTCCACATGAATTTGATAACATAGATACAGCAATATTTGAAACTGTAAAAGAAAATATAATATCTGTTTTGAAATCACTAGATTATCAAAAAATAATAGAAAGTATTGTTAGAAAAGACTTATTTACAGGATTAAATTCAGCAGAATATCTTTATGGGGAAGGAAAGAAAATAATTGATCAATATGCTACCTCAGCTATTTGTATGTTTAGAATTTCAAATATTGAAGATATTAATAAAATAGCAAGAGAATTAGGTAATAAAGTTATAACTGAGGTAAGCAAAAATGTTCAATCAAATATTTCAGAATCATATATATTTGTAAGATATATGGGACCTAAATTTGTAATTGTATTTTCAGGGGTCGAAGCAGATAGTGTATCCGATTTTGTTAATCAAATTAAAGAATCTACTGAAAATTTGAAAATAGCTTTAAATAATAATTTTCAAGAACAAGACTTAGATACAGAAAACAAAAAAAGAAAACGTAGAAGAAGAAAACGTGAAGAAATTGAAGTTAGCCCATCTTTAAATTTTGTTGTTGCAACATATTATAAAGGTACAGGAATTGAGGAAGTGCTTAAAAAGATGGAAAAATATTTAGATGAAGCATCTAAGGATGAAAGTAAAATAAATAGTATATAAGGAGGGAGAAGAATGGATTTAGATAAAACAATGTTTTTCAAGGTAGAAAAAAATCAAAATATTGATAGTAAAAAGCTATTAAAAGATGTATATGAAGCATTAGTTGAAAAAGGATATAATCCAATAAATCAAATTGTTGGTTACATTTTATCAGGAGACCCAACCTATATAACGAATTACAAAGACGCAAGAACAAAAATTAGATATATTGAAAGAGATGAGCTTCTTGAGAAATTAGTAAAATATTATATAGGAATTGATGAAAAATGAGAATTCTAGCTATTGATTATGGAGATACTAGAACTGGCTTTGCTTTATCAGATGAACTAGGTATAACTGCACAAGGATTAGGTACCATTTATTCCAATGGTAATGATAAAGTAATTTTAAAAAAGATAGATGAATTAATGCAAGAATATGAAATTGAAAAGATTATAGTTGGAATGCCATATAATATGGATGGTTCAGTATCTAAGAGAATGGAGATTACAGAACAGTTAATTCATAAATTAAAATGTAAATATAATAAAATAACAATTGATTACATTGATGAAAGACTTACAACAGTTCAAGCTCATAAAACAATGAATTTTTTGGGAGTAAATAAGCATAAAAAGAAAAATATGGTAGATACTATATCTGCAGTATATATTTTAGAAACATACTTGGAAAGACAAAAAAATTTATAATATAAAGTTTTTAAAATTAAAGATAAAAAATATTGAAAGGAGAAAAAAATGGAAGAAAATTTTGATGGAGAAGAATTAGATAATATAATTACTTTAAATGATGAAAATGGAGATGCTGTTAAGTTTGAATTTTTAGATTTAGTAGAATTAGAGGGAGAACATTATGTAGTATTGTTACCAGTTTTAGAAGAAGGCGAAGAAGATGAAGGAGAGGTAGTTATACTTAGGGTTGATGATTCAGATGTGGAAAATGAAGAAGAATCTTATGTTAGTGTAGATAATGAAGAAACATTGATGAAAGTATTTAATATTTTTAAAGATAAATTTAAAGATGAGTTCGACTTTGTCGACGGTGAAGAGTAAGAAGCTTGGGCGACAATAAAAGTTGCCTGAGTTTTTTATATATTTAATAATGTATTAATAAATCAAATAAAAAATATGAAAAAAGGAAGGTAGAAAAAAATATGAAAAGTTTATCATCATGGTTACTTGTTATTTTTATGATATTCTTTTGGATATTTAGAGTAATTGTTGCATTTCAAGCACAATATGAAAAGAATTTTGGAGGTTTTATTGTATTTAACTATACAACTGAGATTATATTATTATTTGTCGCAATATTATGTATGATTTTAATATTAAGAAGAATGTTAATTCGGTGGAATTATATATTTAGTTTCATATGGGTATTATTTTGGTGGATATATATTGGCTAATATTTTTCCAACACTAATGGCAGGTGAAACATTAGATATGAGTGTTATGCAAAATGGATTTGTTTCATTTATAGGTGTTATTCTAGCAGTTTGCGTATTACTAAATTTATTATTTAATAAAGTTACAGCAAAGGATCCAAAAGACAAAAAAACAGATTGGTTTTTCCAAGAAGAGAAATATGATAGAAAATTAGATGAAAGAGCAGATAAAAATCAATATAGAAATTATTAATTGTAATTTATGTAAGCAAGCAATTAGTTGAAAATTGCTTGCTTTTGTGGTAGAATATTAAAAGTATTGAAGTAATAAGAAGTATTTTGTATAGTAAATTTGATGTATTTGAAATTAAAAGGAAGTGATATAAATGGAAAATCAACAAAATTTGCCAAACATTAACTGGTATCCAGGACATATGGCAAAAACGAAAAAACAAATTATAGAAGATTTAAAGTTAATAGATATTGTAATTATAATTTTAGATAGTAGAATTCCAGTATCTAGTCAAAATCCAGACATAGCAGAAATTACAATAAATAAAGATAAAATTATAATTTTAAACAAGAGTGACTTGGCAGATAAAAAACAAAATGACTTATGGATAAAATATTTTAAAATAAACGGACAGACAGCTATACCTGTTGATTGTAATACTGGAAAAGGGATAAATGAAGTTTTAGAAAATGTAGAAAAATTAAAAGAAAGTGAACTAGAAGAATATGTAAAAAAAGGAAGAGTCGGCAAAAAGATAAGAGCGATGGTACTTCGGTATTCCAAATGTAGGCAAATCTTCTTTTATTAATAAAGTTTCTAAAAATACAAGTTTAGAAGTTGGAAATAAGCCAGGCGTAACAAGGAAAAAACAATGGATTAGAGTAAATGATAAAATTGAGTTATTGGATACACCAGGTGTTTTATGGCCAAAGTTTGGAAGCGAGGAGGTAGCTTTAAATTTATCATTTTGTGGAGCAATAAAAGATGAAATACTTCCAAATATTGAAATTGCTTATCAATTACTAAAATTTTTACTTGATAATTATGAAGAAAATGTTTTGGAAAGATATAAATTAAGTAGAGATTATGTAAAAGAAATACTTTTAAGACAAGAACCTGAAAATATAAACATATATGAAATTATGCAGGAAATTGGAAGAAAAAGAGGATGTATTTTATCAGGCGGAAAAATTGATGATGAAAAAACTTCAAAAATAATAATAGATGATTTTAGATCTGGTAAAATTGGAAAGAT
Source organism: uncultured Clostridia bacterium (assembly GCA_947631225.1). Lineage (GTDB taxonomy): Bacteria > Bacillota > Clostridia > TANB77 > CAG-508 > CAG-269. The sequence goes on along the minus strand of CANRKM010000003.1, from coordinate 22,589 downwards.
AACTATTGAAAAAGTAGAAAGGATGTAAAAATTGAATATAGAAGAATTTATGCCAATAAAAAAAGAATCTCAAGATATAAATCAAATGCCACCTTTAGTATGGGCCTATGTTGGAGATTGTATTTATGAACTTTACATTAGAACCTATTTAGTTGAGACAACTAAACTTAATACTAATAAGTTGCATATAAATGCAATAAAATATGTAAAAGCAGGAGCACAAGCAAATTTTTTAAAAAACTTTTATGAGGATTTAACAGAAGAAGAAAAAAATATTGTAAGAAGGGCAAGAAATGCCAATAATCATCATTTACCAAAGAATTCTAATATAGAAGAATATACATATTCTACTGCTTTTGAGGGATTAATAGGGTATTTGTATTTAACTAAAAAATATGAAAGGATTAAACAAATAATAGAAAAATATATTATAAATTAATAATTATAAGAAATATTTAAAAGGGTACGGATATAATTAATTTGCAGATAAAAATGGCTTTCCTACGAGCATATAAAAGTTCTAAACTAAAATAAACCGAGCCTCTCGCTACATTCTTCGCGCTTCCTCAGTTCATTTTAGTTAAGAACTTTTAATATACTCTTTGGTCGCACATTTTTTATCTTTAAATTAATTATATCCGTACCCTTTTTAGAGCTTTTATTAAAAATATTTTTTAGCATAATTTTAGGTTTAAAAAATAAAATTATTTATATAATAATAATATAGGAGGATTCTTATGAAACATAGATTTTTAGTGTTAGGTGGAGATTTAAGAAGCGTTAGATTAGCTAAAATGTTATCTGATGATGGAAATAAAGTTTATTCATTTGCTCAAGAAGATTCTGATGAAATTTTGGATGATGAAGGAATTGAAAAATGTAATTCGCTTAAAACAGCTATTGATAAAGCACAGGTTATTATTGCACCTATTCCTTTTTCTAGTAATGGAGAAATTATAAATACTCCATTTTCAGAAAATAAAATTTTAATAGAAGATTTAATTAAATCTAATAAAACCAAAATATTTATGGGAGGAAATATAATTGACTCTATAAAAGAAAAACTAAAAGACAAATATTTAGATGTATTTGATGTTATGCAAAGAGAGGAACTTGCAATTTTAAACACTATAGCTACAGCTGAAGGAACAATAAAAGTTGCAATAGAAAATACTGACAATATTTTGCAAGGTAGTAGAGTTTTAATTTTAGGATTTGGAAGGGTTGCAAAAATAGTTGCTAATAAATTTAGTTTATTATCTAGCAATGTAACATGTAGTGCAAGGAAAATTTCAGATTTGGCTTGGATAAAAGCTTATGGTTATAAAAGCTTAAATATAAATGATATGCTTTATGATTTAAAAGATTTTGATATAATTATAAATACTGTACCCCAAACAATAATTGGAGAAAGAGAATTGAAACATATGGATCCAGATGTTTTGCTTATAGACTTAGCATCAAGTCCGGGTGGGATTGATAGTAAAAAAGCTATTAATATGGGGTTAAAATTCGTATGGGCTTTGGCACTTCCTGGTAAAGTTGCACCAACAACATCAGCCAGATTTATAAAGGAAACAATTTACAATATTCTTGAAGAAAGGTCGAAAAAAGTCGAATAATGCGATGAAAAATGGAAAAAATTACCAAAAAAGTATAGACAAATTTATATAAAAGTTGTAGAATAAAAATATAAAAGTTGCAACAAAAAAAATAAAATTATAGGAGGCAAAAGAAAATGGAAATTTTAAAAATTTCATCAAAATCAAACCCAAATTCAGTAGCAGGAGCTATTGCGGGATTGATTAAAGAATCACAAAAAGCAGAAATGCAAGCAATCGGAGCAGGAGCTCTAAATCAAGCAATAAAGGCAGTAGCTATAGCAAGAGGTTTTGTAGCACCAGCCGGAGTAGACTTAGTATGTATACCAGCATTTGCTGAAGTTGAAGTTGAAGGAGAAGATAGAACTGGTATTAAACTTATTGTGGAATCAAGAAAATAAGTATAAATAAGGCTATGTAATAAATGAAGCGGAACCTTCCTAATTAAACGAAAAAGTTTAATTATGGAGGGTTCATTTTTATATCAAAATAATATCATTTAGAACTTAATCTTACAAATTTTACTTTGTGTAAAGTTTATTTCTAATTTTATATATTAATTTTGGAATTTACTTTTAAAATTTACTATTTTTTTCTTTTCGAACAAAAAGACCATTAATTTCTTGACTTTTTATAAAAATATTATATAATTACCAATATAGTTTTTAATTTAAAGAGGTAAAAATGAAAAATAATATTTTTGGATATATATTTATTATATTCATTGTAGTTATTATGGCTTTTGCTATTTATAGAGTAAAAATTCAAAACGGAAATAATAACGAAAATAACACTACATCAAGTTCATCTGTTCAAGAAGTAAAAAAAGGAACAGAAATGACTTTAGCAATATCCGAATTTGATACAATTAATCCTATAATTACTTCTAATAAAAAAGTTCAAGATATTGATAAACTTATTTATGAATCTCTTATAAATATAACCGAAGATTATAAAATAGAATATTCTTTAGCTAAAGAAATTGCTAAAAATTCAGAAAAAACTTATATTGTAAAGTTAAAGTCAGGCATCAAATGGTCAGACGGAAATAGATTTACGAGTGATGATGTAAAATTTACAATAGATAGATTAAAAGACGAGAATGCAAGTTCTGTATATGCTCAAAATGTAAAGGATATAGAAGAAGTAGATATAATTGACAATACAACACTAAGAATAATACTATTAAAAGAGGTGCAAAATTTTGAATATTATTTAAATTTTCCTATATTAAGTAATGAATATTATGCCGGAAGCAATTTTTGGAATACGGAAAAAAATATAGCACCTGTAACAACTGGAAGATTTAAAATTTCAGAAGTAACAAACAATACTATTGTTTTAGAAAAAAATGCAGATTGGTGGAATAAAGAAAAAAAATCTATAATAGAAAAAATAACTATTAATTTATATTCAACTGTTGCAGAATTGTATAATGCATTTAAAATGGGAAGTATAGATTTAATTTCAACTCAAAATCCTTTATATCAAGATTATATTGGAACGATTGGTTATGATGTAACAGAAGTTGAAGGAAAAGAGTTTGTATTTTTAGCTTTAAATACCAATAATTCAATTTTATCAGATGTGAATATAAGAAAAGCTATAAGAGCAAGTATTGATAAAAATAGAGTAATTTCAAATTCATATGGAAATATATATAAATCCACAAATTTTCCGCTTAGTACTTTGTTTTTTTCAGATAATGAAGTAGAAGAAAATTTTTACAGTATAGAAGAAAAAAATAATTTATTATCTGCCTCTGGATGGGAGTTGAGAAAAGGAATTTGGCAAAAAGATATAAATTATAGGACAAACTCAATACAGTTAAATCTAATAGTAAGAGCAAAAGATACAGCAAGAACTAAAGCTGCTGAAGATATAAAAAATCAACTTCAAGAGCAAGGAATACTTATAAATATTATATATGCAAGTGATTCAGAATACAATTCATATTTAAACAATAAAAATTATGATATGCTACTTTGCAGTATAGAGCAACCAATAGCACCAGATTTAAATTCATATTTTGGAAGCAAAAACTATGCAAATTACGCTAATTCAGAAGTAAAAGAAATAATGAATTATATTGGAAATCTCTCAGATGAAAATGAATTAAAAGCAAAATATCGAAGGCTATATGAAATATATAATGAAGAAGTACCTTATATAGGAATTGCAAGAAATAAAATATTAGTAATTAAAAACACTAATCTAATAGGAGAAGTTAAAGCAAATTGGTATAATTTATTTTATAAAATTGATGAGTGGTATACAGATTAAAATTTTATATTATTAGAATTGTAAAAAATATAATAAAAAAGTATTGACAAAAAAATGTTTGCTGTATATAATAAATCCAACAAACAAAAGTTTAATTTTAAGGAGGATAAAAAATGTCAGAAAATAATGAAAAAAGAAAAGCATTAGATGTGGCACTAAGCCAAATAGAAAAACAATTTGGAAAAGGTTCAGTAATGAGACTAGGTGAATTCAAAGCAATGGAAGTAGAAGCAATACCAACAGGGGCTTTAGCTTTAGATATTGCTTTAGGAATAGGAGGTTTACCTAGAGGAAGAATAGTAGAAATATATGGTCCAGAATCTTCTGGAAAAACAACACTTGCATTACATGCAATAGCTGAGGCACAAAAACTTGGAGGAGAAGTTGCATTTATAGATGCAGAACATGCGTTAGACCCAGTTCATGCAAAAAAATTAGGAGTAGATATAGAAAATTTAATAGTATCGCAACCAGACACAGGTGAACAAGCTTTAGAAATTACAGAAAGTTTAGTTCGTAGTGGTGCATTAGATGTAGTAGTTGTAGACTCAGTTGCAGCACTTGTTCCAAAAGCTGAGATAGATGGAGATATGGGAGATTCGCATATGGGACTACAAGCAAGATTAATGTCACAAGCATTACGTAAACTTGCAGGAGCAATAAACAAATCAAAAACAGTTTTAATATTCATAAACCAATTGAGAGAAAAAATAGGGGTAATGTTTGGAAATCCAGAAACAACAACAGGAGGTCGTGCACTTAAGTTTTATGCATCTGTTAGATTAGACATAAGAAGAATAGAACAAATTAAACAAAATGGTGAAGTAATAGGTCATAGAGTTAAAGTAAAGGTAGTAAAAAATAAAGTTGCACCTCCATTTAGAGAAGCAGAATTTGATTTAATCTATAATGAAGGAATTTCAAAATCAGGAAATATATTAGACATGGCAGTAAACCTAGACATAATAGAAAAGAGTGGATCATGGTTCAGTTACAATGGAGAAAAAATTGGGCAAGGACGTGAAAATGTTAAAAAATATTTAACAGATAATCCAAAAGTAATGGATGAAGTAGAAAAGAAAGTTAGAGAAAACTTTGAAAAAGCATTTGAACAAAGCCTTGGAGAAGAATTACCAGAAACAGATGACGAAGAAGAAATAGATGAAGAAGAATAGAAAAAAGAATAGAAAAAGAATAATGAAGTATATAAGTTATATATAAAAAAATCAAGAGAAATTTGTCGAATTTTGCGATGAATTTTTCTTGACTTTTATTTTCAACGAATATATAATATAAAAAACAAGAAAGGAGGTAAAAAATGACACAAGAAGAAAGAGATAATCTATTATTGTCAATGAACGAACAATTCAAAGAGTTCAAGATGACACAAGAAGAAAGAGATAATCTATTATTGTCAATGAACGAACAATTCAAAGAGTTCAAGATGACACAAGAAGAAAGAGATAATCTATTATTGTCAATGAATGAGCAGCTAAAAGGAGTAAACGAAAAACTAAGTGAACATGATTCAATACTAAAAGAGCATACTTCAATGTTAAAAGAAATAAACAAAAAGCTAAGTGAACATGATTCAAAGATTACAAAGATAGCAGATGAATTAATACATTTAAGGCAAAATGTAGCTAGACTAGAAAATGATGTTCTTGATAAAATTGGAGCTTTATTTGATGCACATGAAGTTAATTCAGATAAAATTAAGGAATATAATAGCAAATTTAATTCAATAGAGCGAACTTTGGACAAGCATAATAGTAGATTATTAAAGTTAGAATGTGAGTAAAAATAAAAATGATCTATATTTTACTTTTTTTCAGTAAAATACGGGTCATTTTTATGTTTTTATAGTAAAAAGCTTCTTTTTTCAAACAGGTAAAAAAATTTGTAAAAATCTATTTGACAATTATTGTAAAAAAAGATATAATAGATAAGTTCGTTAAAATACAATAAATTTTAATTCAATCAGTAATGCTATGTGGCAGAACATCAGCATATTTTATATTTTACAAAAAGAAAGAAGGGAACAAAAGTGGAAAACGAAGAAAATATTTTAGGAAAAGAAAAAATAGGCAAATTAATCAGAAAATTTTCAATTCCATGTGTTGTATCAATGCTTGTAAACTCATTATATAACATAGTAGACCAAATATTTATAGGTCAAGGAGTTGGATATTTAGGAAATGGAGCGACCAATGTTGTATTTCCTATAGTAATGATAGGATTAGCTATTTCTTTAATGTTAGGTGATGGAACATCAGCATATTTAAGTTTAAAATTAGGAGAAAAGAAAAAAGACGAAGCCAAAAAAGGTGTAGGAAATGGTATTTTTCTTTCTGTCATATTATCGTTTATATTTTTTGCAGTATGTTTAATATTTTTGACTCAACTATTAAATTTATTTGGCTGTACAGATAATTTAAGAGAATATGCAATTTCATATGGAAGAATTATTGCAATAGGGTTACCATTTTCAATGATAGGTACAACCTTAAATTCTATAATAAGAGCAGATGGAACACCAAAATACTCAATGACAACAATGGTAGCAGGTGCAGTTTTAAACATAATCTTAGATCCGATTTTTATATTTAAATTAAATAGAGGGGTAGCAGGTGCAGCTGAGGCAACAATTATAAGTCAATTTTTAACATTTATTTTAAATGCAATATATATAAGAAAATTTAAATCAATAGATTTAAAATTAGAAGATTTTAAGCTAAAATTTAATATATGTAAAAAGGTTTCAGCTTTAGGAATAAGTAGTTTTATAACACAAATGAGCTTTGTATTTGTAGTATCTGTTGAAAATAACTTACTTGGAAAATACGGAGTAGATTCTAAATTTGGTTCAGAAATACCAATTACAGTTTTAGGAATTGTTATGAAAATAAGTCAAATCCTAAATAGTATAATTGTTGGAATTTCAGTAGGAAGTCAACCAATATTTGGATATAACTATGGAGCAAGAAACTTTGATAGAGTGAAACAAGCTTTAAAATATGTATTAGGAATAAGCTTAACAATTAGTACAATAGCATTTATTTTATTCCAAACAATACCACACAAATTAATACTAATATTTGGTAGTGGTGATGAAAATTACATGGAATTTGCATGTTTAGCATTTAGAATTTATTTGCTATTATGTATATGTAATGGAATTCAAATACCATCTGGAATATTCTTCCAAGCGATAGGAAAGAGCATAAAGAGTGGAATTCTTTCTATATCAAGACAAATAGTTTTATTAATACCTGCTATGTTAATATTATCTAAAATTTTTGGATTAATGGGAGTACTATATGGTGGACCTGTAGCAGATGGATTAGCATTTGTACTTGCAGTTATATTCTTAATTAAAGAAGTAAGAAACTTACAGAATACATCTAATGTTTCTAATTCATTAATTGATGATACAAGCACTAATAATATATTAAGCAAGCAAATGGTAATTACAGTATCAAGAGAATTTGGTTCTGGTGGAAGATATGTGGGAAGATTAATTGCAGATAAATTAGGAATTAAGTTATATGACAAAGATTTTATTGAAAAAGTTGCTTTAGAGACAGGATATTCTGAAGAATATATAGAAAATAACGAACAAAAAAGAAATATACTTGCAAGTTTAAATAATGGATATTATGCAGGTTTAAATGATGCTGATGAATTATTTATTAAAGAATCTGAAGTAATTAAAAAAGTTGCAAATGAAGAATCTTGTGTAATAGTTGGAAGATGTTCAGATTTTATATTAAAAGATAATCCAAATGTTATAAAAGTTTTTGTATATAGCAATATGGAGAATAAGATAAAAAGAGCAACTGAATTTTATGGAATGGATAAATCTAAAGCAGAAAAAGAAATTACAAGAATAGACAAATTAAGAGCAAATCATTATAAATATTATACTGAAAGAGATTGGAAAAACCCTTTAAATTATGATATTTGTGTAAATAGTGATGTTTTAGGTGTAGAAAAGGTTGCAGATTTAATTTGTGAAATGGTAATGGAAAAAGAAAAAGTTTTAAATTAAAAATATGAAAAGAGTAAATTTTAATATATGATGTGCAATAAAACATATATTTTAAATTTACTCTTTTTTTTATGAAATATAAGTAATATTTAATTTTTATAATATATATTATTAAAATAGAAGGTATTTGCTTTAATTATTATATGTAAAGTGTACCTTTAAAGTAAATGTAAGAAAGGAATGAAATTTATTATGAAAGTCAAAATTATAAAAAAGAAAACAATTTTTATAATAGCTATAAGTTTAATATTTGTTTTTACAATTTTTAAATTTACAACATCATTTGGAATGCAACATTACTACAATGTTGATTTTGTAACAGGATTAGTTACAGCTTCAACCCTAAATGTAAGAAGTGGTCCTGGGACAGGATATAAAGTAGTTACAACTGTTAAGAAAAATGAGTATATTAGAGTATTTGCAGGTGTAGGAGATTGGTACATTGTTCAGGTAGAAGGAGATTATGTAGGAGCAGTTAGTAAACAATATGTAAAACCAATTTACCCAAGTACATCAAGTTCTGGTAATACTGGAAGCAGTTCGGGTTCAGGCACTTCAAGTGGGGGAACAAGTCAAACCGCTTCTATGAATTCTGATGAACTAGAAGTATTTAATTTGATTAATCAGCAAAGAGCAAATAATGGATTGCCAAACTTAAAAGTAGATAGTGAAGTACAGAGAGTCGCAAGAATAAAAGCTCAAGACATGGTAAATAACAATTATTTTGCACATGAGTCGCCAACATATGGGACTCCATTTAATATGTTAAAAAGTTTTAAAATAAGTTACAAAACTGCGGGGGAAAATATAGCGGGAAATTCAAGCAATCAAGGAGCGGTTAATGCTTGGATGAACTCTCAAGGACATAAAGCAAATATTTTAAATAGTAGTTATAATTACACAGGTATTGGAGTTGTAAGTAGCAATAAATATGGTAAAATTTATGTACAAATGTTTATAGGAAAATAGTATTGTTATATTTTTTTTAATATGCTATAATCATGAATATAAATTATATTTTTATAAAATAATAAGATACGAAAGGAGAAATGAAAAATGGCAACTACAAAATTTGTATTAAATGAAACATCATATTTTGGCAAAGGTGCAAGAGAAGTACTTACAGAAGAGATTAAAAAAAGAGGATATAAAAAGGTACTTTTAGTTACAGACAAAGCTTTAATTGAAGCTGGTGTAACTAAAAAAGTAGAAGATGAATTAACAAAAGCAAAAATCAAGTATGATATATATTCAGAAATAAAACCAAATCCAACAATAAAAAATGTGTTAGATGGAGTAGAGGCATGTACAAAATCGAAAGCAGATTTAATAGTAGCAGTTGGTGGTGGTTCAAGTATTGATACAGCCAAAGGAATCTCAATAGTTATGACAAACCCTGATAGAAAGGATATTAAATCTTTAAATGGATTATCAAATACCGAAAATAAAGGTATGCCACTTATTGCACTTCCAACAACAGCAGGAACTGCTGCAGAAGTTACAATAAATTATGTAATAACAGATGAGAATAGAAAAATAAAAATGGTATGTGTAGATCCAAATGATATACCAATAATTGCAATTGTAGATACAGAACTTATGGAATCAATGCCAAAGAGTTTAGCTGCTGCAACTGGTTTAGATGCATTAACACACGCAGTAGAAGGATATATAACAAAATCACATAATTTAATGTCAGATATGTTCCATATGCAAGCAATAAAACTTATATTCCAAAATTTACCACAAGCTGTAAATGAGAAAAATCCAGATGCAATAGAAAAAATGGGATATGCTCAGTATATTGCAGGAATGGGATTTTCAAATGTTGGACTTGGAATTGTTCACTCAATGGCACATCAACTAGGTGCTGTATATGACACACCTCATGGTATTGCTAATGCAATGCTTCTTCCAACAGTAATGAGATTTAATGGAGAAAATCCAGAAACTGCTCAAAGATTTAGAGAAATTTTATGTGAAATTGGAAGACCAGATGCTAAAGATTTAAATGACCAAGATGTAATAAATACATTTGTATGGATGATTTCAGAGCTTTCTAAATCAGTAGGTGTAACTCAAAAAATTACAGATTATGGAGCAAAAGAAGAGGACTTTGAAATGCTTGCTGAAAAGGCAATGGAAGACCCTTGTAAACCTGGAAATCCAAGAGAAGTAACAAAAGAACAATTTGTGGAATTATTTAAATTGGCTTCTATGTAGACTTAAATATAAAAATAAATTATGCAACTCAATTTTTATAAAAAAATTCTATAATGTAATTAAGATTAAAAAAAGCAGTTCTATAATATTTTGAAGTGAACTAAAATTATTAGACAAAAAGTTAATAATATAAGTTCATTTCATTTTTTAGAACTGCTTTTATATTTATTTATTTTGGAATTTTTGTTTTAATGTATCAATTTTTGTTTGTTCAGCTGTATCTGTTTTATACCAACCTTTTTCAGCCATTAAATTATATATTTTATTTTGTATGTCTATTGATGTATTTAGAGCATCTTTAAATGCAGTATGAACTTCGGCTGTTGTTGATTCTAAACTACCATGAAGATATAAATCGCAAACGCCTTTTATTATTAATAATTCATTTTCCATTACATCCTTATCTTCCATATTGAACCTTCCTTTCTAAGGCAAAAACCTTTTATAATAAATTTAAAAATTTGTCAAATAATTCTGTATGCTTTTGCTCAAGCTCTTTCATGTAAGAAGAAAGAGTTGTGTCTGTTAATTTAGAAGATGCTTTACAGCTACAGCTTTTCATAAAACATTCGTGTCCTAAAGCGTCTTCAACATATAAAAGCTCTTTACTTGTCATAATTTTATCACCACCTTAAAATAATATTGCCCAAAATATCCAAAATTATACAATTAGTATTTAGTTTTATTTATAAAAGTGTTACAATTCACAGTTTACAATCTTAAAATTAATAAAATTTTCATAAAAAGCTTTGTCCTTTACTTTTTCACAGAAATTCTATCTATTTTTTATGGCTCTTTTCCAAGACAAGCTTGAACTCTTTCCATAAAAAATGTAAGAATTTCTAGTTCAAAGCACTCCAGTGCTTTTACTCAAATTTTATTAATTTTAAGATTGCAAATTGTGGAATGTAAAATTAAATAGGCATTTATTGACTAAAATTTACATAAAGTATTGAATTTTATAATTTTTTATGATATCATGTATATAAAAATTTTGTTTGAAAAAGGTGGTAAAATGGTAACAATAAAAGATGTTGCACAATATTTAGACGAAAAAATCGAAAAAGATAGCAATTTTATTGTATGTACATTTTATGAATTAAGGATAAAGAAAGATTTATCTAAAGAAGATACGATGCAATTTTTAGAATACAGTAAAAATAGATTGAGAAATAATGGATATAAAGTTTTTTATACAGGGCAAAAATATGAATATCAAAATACGGTAAAAACTGTTGAAGATAATCAATTAATGGTTGCTATAAAATTCGAGTGGTAAATTTTTTTGAAAGGAAAAAATTAAATATGAAAAATAGCAGTAAATCAGTTCAAATTGAATATTCAATTTATAGACCAGCTGGTAATGATACAGCCTTTGTATATGGATTAAGTTACACTCAAGAACAAAGAAAACTTATTAATGATGCTATTATGGCTAAACATTCTAATGTTGAACAAGTTGGGTTTATTGATTTAAATAATAAACCTGAATTACAAATGGCAGGCGGAGAATTTTGTGGAAACGCAACAAGAAGTGCAGCATTTGTTTATCTAAAAGGCAAAGAAGGTTCTTTAGATATGACTGTAAATTCCAATGATATTGTAAGTTGCGGAGTTGATGCACATGGAAAAGCATGGTGTGAAATTCCTTTATATCATGGAACGAATGTTATTACTAAAAAAGAACCAGGCATTTTTATTGTTAGAATGAATGGAATGGTCACTATTGTAATTCAAGCTGAGGTAGCTGAAAAATATCTTGAAAATCGAGATAATTTAAAAAATATTGGTATGCAATATATTCATGACTATGGTCTTGAATGGAGTGAGGCAGTTGGTGTAATGTTTTGTGAAAAAGCAGATGGATTTTTGAAAATTAATCCAATAGTTTGGGTTAAAGCAATCAATACAATTTTTTACGAAACAGCATGTGGGTCAGGAACAACTGCAGTATGTATGGTAGAAGCATATTTGAAACAAGAAAATCAAAAAATTGATATTATGCAACCATCAGGATTAATAATCACGGCAAATGTTATATTTTCTAAAGGAGAGATTTTAAAAGCAACAATTTTAGGTAACATTAATACAGATGGAAAAAAATATTTAATGGATATTGAAGTATAGGAGGAATACCATATGATAAAGCGGAGAAGAAAATGAAAATAAACAAATGGAAAATAATTATTTTGTAAAATACAAAGATTTATTAACAATAGAAGAATATGATGAAGAAACTAATAAAGAAAAATTTGTATTATTACCATTAGAAGATGACTATGTAATTGGTAAGCATCAAAAAAGAATAAATATGATAGAATATGGAAATCAAATTGCTGTAAGAAAATCAGTTTATGAAAGACTTATAAAAGCAGCAAAAAATTTAAAAAATATTAATAATGATTTTAAACTTATGGTAGTGTATGGATTTAGAGATATAAAAAAACAAGAACAGTATTTCAATGAAATATTTGAAGAAGTTAAAGATAAATTTGAAGATGAAATGGAAATGTATGAATATATACATGAAAAAATAGCTGTTCCAATTGTTTCAGGACACCCAACAGGTGGAGCAGTTGATGTTGCAATCTATGATGCAAAAAAAGATGAAATTATAGATTTTGGTTCTGAAATATTGGATTATAGTACTACAATGTGTTATTATCAAAATGAAAACTTAAGCGAAAAAGCAAAAAGTAACAGAAAATTATTACGCAAAATGATGATGAAAGAAGGCTTTGCACCCTATGATGGAGAATGGTGGCATTTTTCATATGGAGATAAAGAATGGGCTTTTTATTATAACAAAAAAAAGGCATTATATAATCAAGTTGAAGCTAATAGAGTATTTGATAACATAATTTAATTGACAAAATTACTACATAAAAAAAGAATATAACAATAGTAACCCACCTGTTTTATAGGTGGGTATATTTATATTCACAAAAGTATTGGTTCAATTTGTTCTCCATCTAAAGCAGATTCCATAGTTTTTATTATATAATCTGGGTCAAATACAATTGACCTAGGTTTTGTTATAGGGTTATCTTGTTTAAATGGAACAAAATAGTAATTTTTTCTATTAATTAGTTTTCCAATACTAACCAAATTAGCACCAAGCCCATTATTAGTAGATGGTGCAATAACTACTGGTAAATTATTTCTTAAGTGAGATTTAACAGCCATCAAGGCTGGAGTATCTATTATATCACATGCAAGCTTTGACATTGTATTTCCGCTTGCAGGTGCAACAATCATTATATCTGTTAAATGTTTAGGTCCGGATTGGTTCTGCATCTTGTATTGTATGAATAATGTCTTTGTTACAAATTTTAGTTATTTCTTTTATAAAATCATTTGCTTTTCCAAATTTTGTATCTAAATCGTAACTATTATAAGACATGATAGGAATTATATCTGCTCCTAGCTTTTTTAGTTCTTTTATTTTAGGAATAGTTTTGCTAAAAGTACAAAAAGAACCTGTAAGTACAAATCCAATTTTTTTATTTTTAACTTCCAAAATTCATCATATCCTCCTTTCAAATTACATTTAATATATAATATGAAATAAGAAAAGAAATTTTGAATAAAATTGTCGAAATTTTATATACAATTTACAAGAATCAAAAACATCACAAAAAATAATATCAAAAATAAGAAATGAAATAAACAATTATTGTAACCTTACAAAATTGTAAGGTTATTTTTTTCTTTTTTGTGTTATAATGCTTATAGAATAAGTTTTTGATTATAAAAAATAAATTAAAAAAATTATAATTTTGAAAGGAAATATATAAAACATGCAAAAAATCTTAATAGTAGAAGATGACGAAAAATTAAAAAATGAATTAAAAATATTTTTACTTCATAATGGTTATGAAGCTCAAACTCTAAATAAATTTGACAATATGGTTGAAGAAATTTTACATATAAACCCTGATTTATTGCTTTTAGACATAAATTTGCCAGAAGCGGATGGAGAATACATTTGCAGAGAAGTTAGAAAACAGTCAAATGTACCAATAATTATAATAACAAGTAGAGATAACGAGATAGATGAGCTAGTATGCATAAATTATGGTGCAGACCATTATGTTACAAAACCCTTTAACATTCAAATATTACTTGCAAAAATAGCTTCACTATTAAAAAGAAGCAATACAAAAAATTCACAAGACAAAATATATGAGAAAGAATTTACAATAAACCTTTCAAACAGCACATTAAGTAAAGATAATAAAACAATAGAACTCACAAAAAATGAACTTAAAATATTAAAGTATTTAACAGAACGTAGAGGAAAAATTGTTTCAAGAGATGAAATTATGGATTTTTTATGGGAAAGCAATAGTTTTATAGATGACAATACTTTAACTGTTAATATAACTAGGCTAAGAAATAAACTAGAAGAATTAAATTTAAAAGAATTGTTAGAAACCAAGCGTGGACAAGGCTACATTTTCAAGTGATTGGGGAAGCGGTCAATTGGGACGTCCTTTTTTGACATCTTTTAATCAAAGATTATAATTAAATAAATTAACAAGAAAGATGTCAAAAAAGGACGTCCCAATTGACCGCTTCCCAAAGGAGAGGAGAAATATTAAAATGAAATTTAGTTCATTTTTAAAAGATAAAATAATACAAATATTTTTTATAATATTTGCATTAGCAACAATAGAAATATTTTTACTAGCATATCATGTAGGCAACTTTATAAGAATATACATTCCATTAATTATAATAGGATTATATACTATTTCAATTTTAATAGAGTATTTTACAAAAAGAAAATCTTATAAAAACATTTATAAGATACTAAATGACTTAGAAGAGAAGTATTTAATTACAGAGATTATAAAAGAACCAAATTTTACAGAAGGGAAAATTTTAAAAGAAATCTTAGATGAAATAGATAAATCGATGCATGAAAATGTAAATAAATATAAGTATTTAACTAAGGATTATAAAGAATATATAGAAATGTGGATTCATGAAATAAAAACACCAATAGCAACAAGTAAAATGATAATTGAAAACAATAAAAATGAAATAACTAAAAGTATTGATGAAGAATTAGAAAAAATAGAAAACTATGTAGAGCAAGCGTTGTTTTATGCAAGAAGCAATACTGTAGAAAAAGATTACTACATAAAGAAAAGTAAATTGTTAGATATTGTAAATGAGGTTATTCGCAAAAATAAAACAGTTTTAATTTCTAAAAAAATAGTAGTTAATACACATGATTTAGAACTAAGCGTGAATACAGATAGCAAATGGGTTGTATTTATATTAAATCAAATTGTTCAAAATAGCATAAAATATGAAACATCAAATATAGAAATATATTCAAAACAAGGCAAAGAAAATATATGTTTATACATAAAAGATAATGGAATAGGAATTAAAGCAAATGAAATTTCGAGAATATTTGATAAAGGATTTACTGGGACAAATGGAAGAAAGAAAAATAAAAAATCTACTGGAATTGGTCTATATTTATGTAAAAAATTATGTAATAAATTAGGTATTGGAATAGAAATTAGCTCAAGAGAAAATGAGGGAACAGAAGCAATACTAATATTTCCCAATAGTAGTTATATAGATATGAAATAAAATCCTTACAAAATTGTAAGACTTAAGTAAGCAAAATCGATGGCAACTTATGCCTTGAAAATATTATAATCTACCTAAAGACTTGAAAGGCAGCTTGGATAGTTTGAGAAAAAAGTTAAATTTTATATATGTTTAATGTAGGCCTTCCAAGCAAGAAAGGAGATTTTCTATTATGGAAAAAATACTAGAAGTAAAGAATATTGAAAAATATTATGGAAACAAATCAAACTTAACAAAAGCACTAGATGGAATTAGTTTCGATGTTGAAGAGGGAGAATTTGTTGGCATAATGGGAGCCTCAGGTTCTGGAAAAACCACATTACTAAATTGTATATCTACGATAGACAAAGTAACTTGTCGGCCATATAATTGTTGGTAATCAAGACATTACAAAATTAAAAGGAAATAAGTTAAATAAATTTAGAAGAGAAGAATTAGGTTTTATTTTTCAAGATTTTAATTTGCTTGATACTCTAACTTGTTATGAAAATATAGCTATTGCCCTTACGATTCAGGGAGTAAAGCCACAAGAAATTGAAAGAAGAGTAGAAGAAATAGCAGAAAAATTAGAAATAAAAGAAATTCTAAAAAAATATCCTTATCAAATATCAGGTCGGACAAAAACAAAGAGTTGCTTCAAGCAGAAGCATTGTTACTAATCCGAAACTAATTTTAGCAGATGAACCAACAGGAAGCTTAGATTCAAAATCTGCAAGACAATTATTAGAAAGTTTTGAATATCTTAATCAAAATTTAAAAGCTACAATTTTAATGGTTACACATGATGCTTTTACAGCTTCTTATGCTAATAGAATATTGTTTATCAAAGATGGAAAAATCTTTAATGAATTAATAAAAGGAAACGACACAAGAAAGCAATTTTTTGAAAAGATAATTGAAGTACAAACACTTCTTGGAGGTGATTTGAATGCTTGTTTTTAAATTATCAATAAAAAATATGATAAAAAGTATAAAAGATTATAGCATATATTTTTTAACTTTAGTTCTAGGTGTAGCAATCTTTTATATGTTCAATTCTATTGACAGTCAACAAGCAATGCTTCAAATATCTCAATCTACAAGAGATATTATAAAACTTATGATTGGTATGCTTGAGATAGTATCTGTATTTGTGGCAATAGTATTAGGGTTGCTGATTGTATATGCAAATAATTTCTTAATTAACAGAAGAAAAAAAGAATTTGGTATATATATGACACTTGGAATGGGAAGAAAACAAATATCGAAAATTATTTTATTAGAAACAATATTTGTAGGAATAATATCACTGGTAGTTCGGACTTATAATTGGTATATTTGCATCACAATTTATGTCAATATTAGTTAGCAAATTATTTGAAGCTGATATGAGTGAATTTCATTTTGTATTTTCAAGTGATAGTTGTATAAAAACTTGTATATATTTTGCTATAATGTATCTTGCAGTTATGATTTTCAATACAATTACAATTTCAAGATATAAATTAATTAATTTGATAAATGCTTACAAGAAAAACGAAACAGTAAAAATGAAAAATCCATTTTTAGCGATTTTAGTATTTATATTAGGAAGTAGTATTTTAGGTTTTGCTTATTGGAAAGTAACAGGTGAAGTAAACAAAATGAATACAGCAGAAAAACTATTACCTCCAATTCTTATGGGAATTATAGGAACTGTACTAGTTTTTTGGTCATTGTCTGGATTTATAATAACTGTAGCTCAAAAAATGAAAAAATTTTATTTAAAAGATACAAATATGTTTGTTTTAAGGCAAATAAACAATAAAATAAATACAATGGTTATAAGTATGAGCGTTATATGTTTAATGTTATTTATGACAATAAGTATTTTATCTTCTAGTTTAGCATTAAGAAATACTATGCAAAGAGAATTAGTTGAAATGACACCAGTGGATTTGAATTTATACAAAACTGCTAATTTGCCAGAGAGTTATATAAGCTATGGAATAGAACATAAATCTACAGAGCAACAACGAGAAGATTCAAGACATCCTATTAAAGAAACATTAATAAATAACGGATTAGATATGAATGTACTAAAAGATATTATTGAAATAGAGGTATATGCAAACGATGATTTAACTTGGAAAACTTTTTTCGGAGAAAAATATCCTGAAATAAAAGAAATGTATCCAGGACTTCAATATGACAAAGCAGAAGAAATTGTGAAAATCTCAGAATATAATAAATTAGCAAGACAATATGGAATACAAGAATACAAATTAAATGAAGACGAATATATCGTACTTTGCGATTTTGATAGTCAAACAGAGTTAAGGAATAAAGTATTGTCAGAAGGAAATAATCCATTAAAAATTGCAGGAAAAGAATACAAATCAAAATATAATGAATGTAAAGAAGGATTTATAACAATGTCAACAAGCCATACAAATACAGGAATTATTTTAGTTCCAGATAGTTGCCCGTTAACAGAAAATATGAAGGAAATGTATTTATTATCTGCAAATTATAATGCAGAAACAGATGAAGAAAAAAAAGAAATAGAAAAGTTATTTGCAGGTAATGAAAATTCTTCAAATCTTATAAAATCATTAAACGATAATGGAATAGAAATAGATGGATTTACTAAAATAAGTTTAGTAGAAGCAAGTGTTGGAATAGCGACAATAGTAACATTTATAGCAATTTACTTAGGCATTATATTCTTAATTGCAAGTTCGGCAATTTTAGCTTTAAAACAATTAACAGAAAGCAGTGATAATAGACAAAGATACACTATTTTAAGAAAAATTGGCTGTGATGAAAAAATGATTAACAAATCATTATTTAGACAAATTGGAATCTTTTTTGGTATGCCACTTGTTTTAGCAATTATACATTCTATTTTTGGAATACAGTTTGCAATAAAAATATTGTCAGGACTAGCATCAAAAGATGATTTGCTTCCTTCTGTTATATGTACAGTTGTAATTATTTGCATAATATATGGTTCATATTTTACTGCTACATATTTTGGTGGAAAAAACATCATAAAAGATGTCAATAGGGACGTCCTTTTTTGACCGCATGTCAGCAAATACCTGTTAGAAAATCAGTATATAATAAATGAATAATGAAGTGAACCCCAATTGTTAGACAAAATTTGTTTAATAATGAGGGTTTATTTTTTATGAGTAAATATTCAAGTACGTACTCTTATTTTTATGTTTTCACAATTATTTAATCGTGAAAATAATGTATAAAAATGACGAATTTTGCTTGAATATACTACCAATTTATGGTAATATAAAATAGTATGATATTTAAATATTAGAAACCAAAAAGGAGAAATTATTTAAATGGTTGGACTATTTTTTGTCGTAAAAAATCAGCTATTATTACATAGCTGTGAATTATCTCAAGCTGAAAAATATGGAGACTTTTTAAATTATCCAGAAAGCCATATGGAAATATGGGACAAATTTTATCAAAAAAAATACAAAGTTGATTTCGATTATTTCCCAAGAGGTAGAATTATTTACAATCTAAAAGAAGAAACTTACTATATTTATTACGATAAATGTTTAGAAGATAGTATTAAAAACTTAAATATTATTCCAAAAGATAAAAAAGTAAAGCTATTACATGATTTTCATTACAAATGTCATAAATGTAATAAAAATTATGTTATATAAAAAATTATATCTAAAAAAGGAAGGAACAGTAACTATGAATAGAATCTATTTAATTATAGCTATAATAATATTAATATTTACAGTAATAAAAGCAAAAAAATATATTTTTGATATAAAAAAATGTATTCCAATAATGTTATTAGGGATGGCAACAGCACTTGCAATACTTATATTTCCAATAAGTGGTGAAGAAAATATTATAGGAAGAATAGTATTTTCAATTGTATATTCTGCTCAAACAATAATTCTTAATGAAAACTTAGATATTTTAAATAGACTGCAAATAGTAGGTGCAACAAATGTAATATCTATTGGAATAATTTATATAATATCTTTACTAATGCCGTTACTTACAGTATCTTTTCTTTTAACATTAATTGATGACTTTACATCTAAAATAAAATTATATTTTACGAAAAAAAATAATGTTTTAATATTTTCAGATGTAAACGAAAAATCTATATCAATGGCAAAAGCATTAAATAACAAAAACACAACAATTATATTTGCAAATTACAAAAAAGAAGAGCATAAACAATTTAATCAGGCTATAAAAAATGTTAAAGGTGTAAAAGTTTCATCTTTATTAGAAAATGTAAATGTAAAAAGAATAAAAAGTAATTCAATAAATTTGTGCATTATTTCAGAAGATGAAAATAACAATTTAGGCTTAACTTTAAAATTAATTGAAAAAAATAAACTAAGTAATAAAAAGATAAAAATATATTCAATATTAAATGATGAAATGTCTAGAGTAATACTAGATTCAACAGATAAAGGAAACATACAGTTAGAAATTGTAAATGAAATTGAAAGAACAATTTTACAATTATTACAAAACAAACCTATTTATTTAAATGCTAAAAACAATGAAATAAATGTATTAATTATTGGATGTGGAAAAGTAGGAAAACAATTTTTAAAAACAATTACATGGTGTGGGCAAATTATAGGATATAGCTTAAATATAAATGTTATAGACATAAATGCTAACAAAATAAAAGAAACAATAGAAAAAGAATGTCCAGAATTAATACCAAATTACAACTATAACTTTATAGAAGCTGATATAAATTCAAAAGAAGCATTAGAAGAACTAAACAAATTAAAAAATATAAATTATGCAGTAGTAACTTTAAATACAGACGAAATAAATATAAAAGAAGCAATATTTTTAAGAAGATACTTTTTATATCAAGATAAAGAAAATTACAATAACAAACCAATTATAAATATTTGGATAAAAAATGAAGAAAAAAATAAACAAGTATCAATTCTTAAAGATGAGAAAAAGGCACAATATGATTTAAATGCATTTGGAAGCAATAGTGAAATATATTATAAATATCCAATAATAAATTCTGAAATGGAAAAAACTGCCCAAAAGATACATTTATCTTATGACCCAGAAGATACAGAATTAAAAAATTATTATAAAACAGAATAT
This sequence comes from uncultured Clostridia bacterium, assembly GCA_947631225.1. Taxonomy (GTDB): domain Bacteria; phylum Bacillota; class Clostridia; order TANB77; family CAG-508; genus CAG-269. The sequence goes on along the minus strand of CANRKM010000003.1, from coordinate 1,715 downwards.
AATATTAAATCATCAAGAGCAACAGCTATGCATTTAAAATACAAGCTATATTCAGTACTTAAAGAAAACTATACAGGAGATATTGAAAAAGATTTACATGCATTTGAAGAAATAATTAAAGATGAAGAAGTTTTTGAAGAATTAGCAAAAAATGAACATAATAGATGGAATGCATATATGAGAAGTGATGGATATAGAAAAGCTTCTATAGAAGATGTAAAAAAATACATAAAAACCACTAATGATTATAGACATCATTTAGCAAAAATGCATCCAGCAATAGATGAATACGAAAATCTTGACGAAATAGGAAAAAATATTGGAAAAAATTTAAAAGATTCAGATAGAGATATAATTAGAAATATGCTTAAATTTTTAAATTAAAGGGAGGAATAAAATATGGCAGGAGATGTATTTATAAGTTATAGTTCAAAGGAGCCAGAAATACCAAAATTAATTAGAAAAACTTTAAAATCAAATGGTATATCATGTTGGATGGCACCAGAATCAATACCATCAGGCTCAAGTTATGCAGCAGAAATTCCAAAAGGAATAAGAGAATGTAAAATATTTTTATTAGTATTATCAAACAATTCTCAAAATTCAATTTGGGTACCAAGAGAAATTGATGAAGCTATTAATCATGGAAAAACCATAATTCCATTTCAAATAGAAGAATGTAAATTAAATGATGCATTTAATTTTTATTTAAATCAAATACAAAGAATAACAGCATATTTAGAGTTAGAAGGCTCATTAAATGAATTGGTTGAAAAGATAAAGAAAATAATAGGAATAAAAGAAAAACCAAAAAAAGAGGAAGTTCCAAAGCAAGCAGCATCAATAATAAAAAACGATAAAACAATATATCCAAATGGAGATATGTATAAAGGAGAAATTAAATCAGAAAAAAGAAATGGTAATGGCAAAATGGAATATGCAAATGGTGATGTATATGAAGGGTTATGGAAAGATGATTTAAAAGCAGGAAAAGGCAAACTTGTATTTTCAAATGGAGACATATATGAAGGATTTTTTGCTAATGATAAATTTAATGGAAGAGGAGTATACACATATTCAAATGGAAGTCAATATGAAGGATTATTTAAAGATGGTGTAAAATGTGGCAAAGGAAAAATAAAATATAAAAATGGTTCAATTTATGAGGGAAATTTTCAAGATGACGAACCAAATGGAAAAGGAAAAAAGACAAATAAAGATGGTTCATATTATGAGGGAGAATTTAAATGTGGAAGTAAGCATGGTAAAGGTAAAGAAGTAGATGCAAAGGGAAATATTTATGAAGGAACTTACGAAATAAACAAACCTATAGGAATTATGAAAGTAAAGTTAATAAATAACTGTATATATGAAGGAGAAATTTTAAATTATAAATTTCATGGTCAGGGAAAATTAACAACTCCAAAAGGCACAACATATGAAGGAAAATGGGAAAATGGCTTTAGGGTTGGCAAACATAAATGTATATCCGAAAATGAAGTTTATAATGCAGATTGTTCATATGATGAAAAAAAGAAAACAATAAAGATTATTTGGGATGATGGTCAAAGTTACGAAGGTGAGTATAAAGATGGATTATATAATGGCAAAGGAAAATACACATTTTCAAATGGAGCATAGTTTGAAAGAAATAATGAAAAAAATAAAACCAAAATAAGAAAAAAGGGCATAGTTCCCCCTTACCCCCAGAAATT
>CANRKM010000002.1 GCA_947631225.1 uncultured Clostridia bacterium | reverse complement strand
ACTAGATTATCAATTTAGATTATAGTCTTTTTTATGACTATTTATGTTTTTTGACAGGGGTATTATTCTTGGTTTTATAAGTTTACTTTGAGTGGCTTGTCCAAAAAGTAAATACATAAAGGCAGGAGTTGTGCTCCTGCCTATTTTAATAACTTGTCCAATAGTAATATAAAATATTTTTGTCTACAATAAATTTCAAATTAATCATATTTGTTACTTAATTTATAATTCTAAACTTTTTTCATCTAAAAGGAAATTATATATTCCAATAGTTGTAATTCCATTTTCATCCCTTCTTGCCATAATATTTTCTTTTACAACAATAATCTTTTTAAATGAATCATCAATACTCATAAGTGATTTTTTTTCTTGTTTTTCTTTTTCTTCACTATTCATATTAAATGCTGACTGAATATAATATTTTTTACTTCCTTGTGTTGCAATAAAGTCAACTTCATAATTTTTTAATATTGTTTTTCTACTACTATCTGTATCAAAAACTTCGACAACCCCTACATCGACATTATATCCACGAACTTTAAGTTCATTATATATAATATTTTCCATTATATGGTTTTCTTCTGTTTGTCTAAAGTTTATTCTTGCATTTCTTAAACCAATATCTTCAAAATAAAATTTATAAGGAGAGTTTATATATTTTTTCCCTTTTATGTTATATCTTTTTGCCTTATTTATTAAAAATGAATCTTCAAAATATCCTATGTAATTATTTATTGTTTTATCACTAATAACTTTGTTTTTTTCGCTTTTATATGTCTTAGATAATTTTAATGGATTTGTAAGTGAACCTATTGAAGATGATAAAATATCTAAAAGTTCATCCAATTCTTCTTTATTTCTTACTTTATGTCTTTCAATAATATCTGAAACATACACCTTATCAAATAAAGATTGTAAATATTCAGATTTTTCTTGTGGTGTATTATATGATAGTACAAGTGGCATACCTCCATAAGTAAAATATTTATCCCAAGCCTCTTCTTTTGTGCCCTCATATACTGAAATAAATTCCCTAAAACTTAATGGATAAACATGTATTTCGTCTCCACGTCCTCTAAATTCTGTTATTACATCAGAAGATAAAAATTTTGAATTACTTCCTGTTACATAAATATCTACATTTTCAATATGCATTAAACTATTTAAAACTTCTTCAAATCTTTCTAAATACTGTACTTCATCTAACATAATATAATATAAATCATCATCTACTATTTTTCCTTTTATAAATTCTAACATATTATATGGATTTCTCAATTTTTCATTTGATAAATCATCTAATGCTATAGAAATAATATGAGATTTTTCTATTCCCTTTTCAATTAAATATTTTTTGAAAATATTAAACAATAGATATGATTTCCCTGACCTTCTAAGACCAGTTATAATTTTAACTAATCCATTTTTTTGCCTTGCTATTAGTTTATTCAAATAATCATCTCTTTTAATGTCCATATTTAATCTCATTCCTTCCTCTTAAGGCACAAAATCTGATTAATAATTTCCAAATATTGGATATTATTCAAACTTTTTCCTCTCTTTCAATAACATTATATAAAGTTATTATTATAAAGTCAATATTCTATTACGAATTTTTTTGGATTTCCAACTTTTTTCGTAATAGATTATTCCATTTATATATTTTCATAAATCTTCCAAAAAGTAAATACATAAAAGCAAGAGCTTAGCTCCTGCCTATTTTAATAACTTGTCCAATAGTAATATAAAATATTTTTGTCTACATCATAAACACCTATTTCCCACCCTGTTGCTTCTTCATCTGTAAAATTATATTTTTTATTTTCATCACTTGTCCTACATACTTTTTCATAATGATAGTATCCATTTTTTATTGAAAGTACTTCTTCATTGTATTCAAAATCGTCTAACCTATCATCTTCTAACTTGTTTTTACTCCATTTCGGACTTTTCTCTAAAGTTTTTATTATTTCTTTTCCTTGTTCTTCATTAAATTCATATGTATAATAATCTGTACCATCATTTTGCGGACCACCTCTTACACTATATATCTCTCTTGTTTTATAGCTATTTGTTCGTATTCCTAAAATTTTATTATAATCTTTATGTTGTTTATATGGATTACTTTTAAGATAATATAGTTTTGCATTTTTCACATCAAATATTGCATATCCATTCTCATAATAATATACATCTTGTCTATCTATCGGACTTGCTTCATCATTCTCTTTAATATCGTAAAATTCATTCATTATATATTCATAATATTTATTTCTACTCCATAGTTTACTATTTTCTAATTGTTTTTTTAAATCATTTATACTTCTATTGTTTATTTTATATACTTTATATTCCTCAAATACATCATCTTCATATACTGTGTAATATTTTATTTCATAATACTTTATATCTATACCGAATTTTGTATAATCATTATCTGCTTTGGTAATATATTTTAATATAAATATATACATAATTAAGAAAAATATAATAATTATAGCCACTATTAATGAAATATTTTTTAACTTTTCTTTTTTTTTCAATATTGAACATCTCCTATAAAATTTAAAATTCTCCTTCTTTTGTTTTAAATTTTATTTTAAGATTATATGTTTTTATAACTCCATATTCACTTGATACAACTCCCAAATTATTTAATGTACTTGAAAATATATCTTTGATTTTTCCTTCTTTTGCATCTGCATATTCCTTTAAATCTTTGAAATCTGTAAAATCATATGTATCATTTATCTCTATTTCAAAATTCCATTTATTTTCTTTATCTTTTTCTGCTTTAACATACATCGTAGCATTATGCAGTGCATATAATAAATCTCCTCCTTCAAATCTAATTAAAACATCTTCCTTTGGCACTTCATTATTAACAATAAATTCTTCTTTATTTTCCCCATATTTTTTTATTAACTGATTTATTCTTTCTTTAAATGCTTCACTTTTTATTATTAATCCCGTTATTTCGTCATCTTCTATAACTAAATCATTAGGTTTCTTTCCTATTATTGATAATGAATTAAACAATAGCATTGATGAAAGCTTTTTATTATTTAATATTCCACCAACAACTACAACCTGCCAAAATGTATATTGCATTGAATAAAACACAGCATATGAAATTGGATTTGCCTTTTTTGTTTCATCAAATATAAAACTCAAACTTTTTATAAAACCTTCTGCCACCTTTTCATCTACTTTTTCCCAAATAACTTTTTTTACTTCTTTTAAAATCCCATTAAATTTTTGTGTATAATTATACAATTTATATATTTCATTTAATGAGAAAGAAACTGTTTCTACTATATTTTCGGAAAATACTTTAATCTTTTTTATATCATCTGAAATTTGTTCTTTTATATCGTTTAAAGCTTCATAATTCATCATATTTAGATATGTTAAAGCTATATATTTCTGTGCTAGAGCATACTTTTTCTTTTTATTAAGAAAAAATTTATGATTTTTCCATGCTATTTTTGTACATAAATTTAATTCTTTATTCCAAATTATTCTAGGTGATTTTGAAAATCCTAATAAATTATATAAATTATCTAAACAGCCTCTCCCAAACATTTCATATTTATAATTATATGGTTTATTACATAATATACATCTTTTTTCATCCATTTTTATTTCCTCTTTTACTAATCTTTATTACGATTTATTCTTAATTTTTTATTGTAAATTAGTGAACTGTTTTATTTCATATAATGAATTTTTTGTTAAATATCATCTGTTAAATTTACACTATTTTAACTTTTGATATACTATTACTCCTGTTCTTTCTATTTCTTTTTCTATTTTAGAATTTTTATTTATTTCCGCTTTCTCAATTACATCAACTTCTTTATTTAATTTTTCTTTTATCTGTCCCATTATTGCATAGAATTTTAGTCCTTTAATTTTTCCTTTACTGTCTATCAATATATCTATGTCACTATTTTGATTTTGTTCATTTTTAGCATAAGATCCAAATAGTATTGCTTTTTCTACTTCTGTTTTACTTAGTATTTCATATAATATTGCTTTTATTTCTTCTATTGAATAGATTTTTGTTCTCATTATTTCACGCACCTCTCTTAAAATCAGTCTTATTATACCATCCTTTTTTTAAACATTTCTACCGTTTTTAATGGATTGATTTTAATAGATTATTTTATATATAATTATTATATTAATAACTTGTCCAATAGTAATATAAAATATTTTTGTCTACATCATAAACACCTATTTCCCATCCTGTTGCTTCTTCATCTGTAAAATTATATTTTTTATTTTCATCACTTGTTCTACACACTTTTTCATAATGATAGTATCCATTTTTTATTGAAAGCACTTCTTCATTGTATTTAAAATCGTCTAGTCTATCATCTTCTAACTTGTTTTTGCTCCATTTCGGACTTTTCTCTAAAGTTTTTATTATTTCTTTTCCTTGTTCTTCATTAAATTCATATGTATAATAATCTGTACCATCATTTTGCGGACCACCTCTTACACTATATATCTCTCTTGTTTTATAGCTACTTGTTCGTATTCCTAAAATTTCACTGTAATCCTTATGGCAGTTAAAAATACCATTTTCAAAATAATATAATTTTGCATTTTTCAAGTCAAATATTGCATACACACCTTTAATATGGTAATAATATAAATCATCTCTGTCTATTTTGATGGTTTCATTACCATTAATTTCATAAAATTCGTTCATTATATATTCATAAAATTTGTTCTTACTCCATAGTTTACTGTTTTCTAGTTGAATTTTATAAGTATCCATACTATCACTATAATAATTTTTTATCTTATATACTTTATATTTTCCAAATCTATCATATCCATATTTTGTACAATATTCTATATTATTATCTTTTATTTGTAATCCTAAATTTTGATAATCTGTATCACCCTTTATTGCATAAAATAATTTTGAGGTTTCTATAGATAAAAAAGATATAGTTATAATAATTATTATTATAGTTATTAATACTATAATCTTTTTATTTTTCATACAATCTCCCCTTTTATTTTACTATATAATTATTTTGCTGTACTTTTATCGTAACTTTATATGGTTTGATAACTCCATATTCACTTGAAGCAACACCAAAATTATTTAATATACTTGAAAATATACTCATTAGTAACGAATTATTTGATGTCATATATTCTTTCAAATTTTTAAAATCTGTAAAATCATAAGTGTCAATTATCTCCGTATTTACATTCCATGTTTCATCTTTATTTTTTTCTATAACTATGTTTGTTGGCGAACCATGTATGGATAAAAATAAATCTTTATTATTAAATTCAATTTTGCAATCCTCATTATCTAAACTATTACCCACAAATTTATCTTTATCTTTGCAGTATTTTTCTATAAGTTCTTTTATTTTATTATTAAATTCTTCACTAGTTTTTATATCTGTGATAGTTTTTTCGTCATCAATTACTAAGTCATGTGGTTCTTTTCCAAATATCGATAAGGAATTAGACAATAATCTAGCAGATAATTTCATATCTGCTAATATTCCTCCAACAACTACAATTTGCCAAAATGTATATTGCATTGAATAAAACACAGCATATGAAATTGGATTTGCCTTTTTTGTTTCATCAAATATAAAACTCAAACTTTTTATAAAACCTTCTGCCACCTTTTCATCTACTTTTTCCCAAATAACTTTTTTTACTTCTTTTAAAATCCCATTAAATTTTTGTGTATAATTATACAATTTATATATTTCATTTAATGAGAAAGAAACTGTTTCTACTATATTTTCGGAAAATACTTTAATCTTTTTTATATCATCTGAAATTTGTTCTTTTATATCGTTTAAAGCTTCATAATTCATCATATTTAGATATGTTAAAGCTATATATTTCTGTGCTAGAGCATACTTTTTCTTTTTATTAAGAAAAAATTTATGATTTTTCCATGCTATTTTTGTACATAAATTTAATTCTTTATTCCAAATTATTCTAGGTGATTTTGAAAATCCCAATAAATCATATAAATTATCTAAACATCCTCTTCCAAACATCTCATATTTATAATTATATGGTTTATTACATAATATACATCTTTTTTCATCCATTTTTATATCCTCTTTTCATAATATTATTGTTATTTAAACTATATTTTTTATTTTATTGCAAAACTACAGAACTTTTATAGGAAATTCCGATAGGATTTTTTTCTCTAATTCTCCTTATTTAAATATATTATTAATGTGCTAACTTATAGTAAATTGCTTAACATCTTTTTCGTACATTATTATTTCAAACTTTTGTTTGTATTGTATATTATATTTTCTTATTTGTCAATAATTTTATGACAAAAAATTATGTTTTCTACCTATTAATTTGGTATTGCTTGTCTTGCAAGCTCATCACATCTATTATTTAATTCAACATTACTATGACCTTTTACTTTATTAAAAGTTACCTTATGCTTTTTAGTTAAATCATATAATTCCTGCCATAATTCTTGGTTTTTAACTTCATCTCCCGATGCAGTCTTCCAACCTTTTTTCATCCAATTATAAATCCACCCTTGATTAAAAGCATTTACACAATAGCTGCTATCACTATAAATTTCAACCTCACATTCGAATTTTAGAGCTTTTAAGCCTTGAATAATTGCTGTAAGCTCCATTATATTATTTGTGGTATTTTTGTCTCCACCAGAAATTTCTTTTTTTAAATTATTTGAAATTAATACTGCAGCCCATCCTCCGTGGTCCTGGATTTCCCGAGCATGCACCATCTGTATAAATTGTAACTTTTTGCATTTTAATTCCCCCTAACTTTTTATTTAAAAATTTTCTTAATTTGTCCAAAATTTTAAATTTTTTTTAACTGTTCCAAAATGTAAATTTAAAAAAGGAACTGCCCAAAATGTAAATTTTCTGGACAGTCCTCTTTGGTATTTTAATTTGTTATCCATTTTACTAGGTTTAAGTTTTCACTATCTAGTAACATCTCATGTGTTGGCATTACTCTAAATGTATAGCCATAGTTTCCTCCTGAAGATAATGCAACCTTTGCTTTGTATGTGTATCTGTTGTATTCTTGTTCTTCTTTTTCTAATTCCATTGGAACAACTTTTACTTCTTCTACTCGACCATCATCTGAAATTCTTCCGCAGTAAACTTCTACTCTTATATCTCTTTTGCGTAAATTTGGCAAAGTTACCTTGCATTTTACGTCTATTGATTGTCCAGCATCTATTTTTATGTTTTCAGGATTTTTTTCTTGTTCTATTAATATATTATCCCAATTAGTTATGAGATGTTTTTTCCATGAACTATAGCCTATTGCTTTCTCTAATTCAGAAAAATTATTATTATATAAATTAATTAGTGGCATATATAATTTTTCTGTATAGTCTACAAGCATTCTTGCTGTACTGTATTTTCCACCTGTTGTTATAATTGATTGCTTCATTATTTCCATCCATTCTTCAGATGGCTCTTTTTCAGATGGTCTATTAAAGAATATTGGTATTATTTTGTTTTCTAAAGTTTTGTATATACTATCACTATCTGCTATATCTTGTTCATTATAAGATGAATATTCGTCATTTGTTCCTATTGACCATCCATTATACTCATCATATCCTTCTGCCCACCATCCATCTAATACACTAAAGTTTATTACACCATTTACTGAAGCTTTTTGCCCTGATGTTCCAGAAGCTTCCATTGGTCTACGTGGATTATTTAACCATACATCTACACCACTTACTAAATATCTAGACATCGCTATGTTGTAGTTTTCTAGTAAGAATATTTTTCCTCTAAATTGAGGTTTCATAGATATTTCATGAATATATTTTATTAAGTCTTGTCCTTCTTTATCTGCTGGATGTGCTTTTCCTGCAAATACAAGCCTTACGGGATGTTCTTTATCATTTAAAATTTGAGTAATTCTTTCTAAGTCATTAAATATTAAAGTTGCTCTTTTATATGTTGCAAATCTTCTTGCAAAACCTATAATTAAATCTTTTGAAGAAAGCGAACCTACTATTTCTCTTATTTCTTCATAGCTTACACCTGCTCTTCTTAATCTATTTGTTGTGTTTTCTTTTATTAATTCTATTAATTTATCTTTTCTATCTAAGTGTGCATCCCATAATTCCTTATTCGGAATATTTTTTATTCTTTTCCATGTCTCATCTAAGTATATTTTATCTTGCCAATATGGGTTAGTTGGCGAAGTTAAATATTTATTATATAGTTCTTTTAAATTGCTTGCAAGCCATGAACATGTATGAATTCCGTTTGTTACATATGTAATAGGTGATTCATTTGCTGCTATATTAGGCCATACTTCTCCAAATAATTCTCTTGAAACTTCTCCATGAAGTTTACTTACTCCGGTTTTTCTTTCCTGCAATTTTTAATGCAAATATTCCCATATTAAATCCTGGTTCTAATTCTCCACATGGTCTCATACCAAGTTTTAAAAATGTTTCTCTATCTATTCCGAGTTTTGTCCAAAATTCTTTAAAATATTTTTCTACTAATTCTATTGGAAATATATCATTTCCAGCAGGAACTGGAGTATGAGTTGTAAATACTGTTCTTGAACTTACTATATCTTTTGCAATATCAAACGCTATTTGCTTTTCTTCTATTGTTTCTTGTATTAGTTGTAATGTTAAAAATGCAGAATGTCCTTCGTTCATATGGTAAATTGTAGGCTTTAGTCCAAGAGTTTTAAGAAGTTTAGTTCCTGCTATTCCTAAAACTATTTCTTGGCGTATTCTCATATCTTGATCTCCACCATATAGTTTTAATGTTATTTCTCTATCTTCCGAATTATTTTCTTCTATATCTGAGTCTAACAAATATAAGTTTATTCTTCCTACATTTATTTTCCATACTTTTAAATATACTTTTCTTCTTTGTATCTTTACATCTATTAATATATCTTTATCATTTTCATCTTTTACTGGGTGTATTGGCAAATTTTCAAGTTCTATATTATTATATTCTGATTTTTGAATTCCATATCCTTCTATTTTTTGATGAAAATATCCATTTTTATATAATAATCCTACACCAACTAGTGGAATTCCTAAATCACTAGCAGATTTTAAATGGTCTCCTGATAAAATTCCAAGACCTCCTGAATATATTGGTATTGTTTCATCTAAACCATATTCGGCTGAAAAATACGCAATTAGGTCATTTTTGTTTTCTGGATGTTTTTTATTAAACCATGTATCTTTACTTGTCATGTAATCTTCATAATTTTTCGACACTTTTTCGTATTCTTTTACAAAGCTAGAATCTTTTGCTGCTTTTTCTAATCTTTCTTGTGATATACGTTTTAAAAATTTTACAGGGTTTTTACCAACTGTTTCCCATAGATCTTTGTCCATTTTCTTTAGTAATTTTAAATATTCTGAATTCCAACTCCACCATAAGTTGTTTGCTATTTCATCTAATTTATTTATATTTTTAGGCATTTGTGGTTTTACTGTTATTTTATTAAATACATACATCTTTTGTTATCCTCCTTGGTATTTTTTTCTATTTTTCCTTTTTTATTATCTATTAAAATATATTTTTTGTCAAGAATAATTGTTTCTTTATTCTAATTATTTTAATATAAAAACTCTATTAAAATTACTTATTCTACTTCTTTTTCCGGTATATAAATATTTTTGGCAACAATATCGACATCAATTACGTTCATTGCAGTTAAATTTTCTATTTCCTTTGTTATTTTATTTTTAAATTCCTTTAAACTTGTCTGTATGTTGTATCCATATACTACTGAAACTTCTAAATATATTAATACTCCTTCTCCATAATTTTGTACTCTAGATTTTAATACCTTATAAATCTCTGTCATTTTATTTGCTTGATATTCTGCAATTTGTCTAAATACTGAATCCGAAATTGTAAAATTTCCCATATAGCTAAATGTAGGTCTTATTATTGACTTTTCAGATATATATGGCTTTTCTCCTTTTCCTTTTGATTTGAATATTTGAAGAGGGTCTAAAAGGTAACCAGAAAAATCTTTTTTTATCTCAAATGTTGGAACAGGTATTACATGTTTTCCTTCTGTTACCCTTATCCTCCTTGCTGTTTGCATTTCTTCATCTGTTGCAACTTGCTTAATATAAATTGTCTCAGAAATCTTGGGTAATCCAAGATTTTCTGCTATTTTTTCTACCATTCCGTCTGATGTCCCTAAAATAAGTATTGAATCAACCTTATATTTTTTTATTGCATTTTGTATTATCTTCTTTTCTTCATCATGTAAAAACAAAGCTTTTTTTACTGTTTCTATTTTTGTTGATGCTTTTTTTGCTGATTCTCCTGCTATTACTTGATTATCATTTATTAATAATCCATCATCTATTATAAAATGTACTTCTTTTTCTCCTGCAACCATTTGTGCTCTATAACTTTTTCCGGTACCAGAAGGTCCAACAAATGCATATACTTTTATGTTTCTAAACATTTCTTTTTCCTCTCTATTTTTATTTTTTCTCTACTAACATAATATTGTATATATTATTATGATATTTTGTATCAAATCTCTTTGTTTCTTTTATAATATTTATATTTTCCTTTGGAATTCTATCATATAATTCTGTGCTTTCCGGCATTATAATCCAAATCCTGCCTTTATAATTATTTAAAAAATCCCAATCTCTTACAGTAGTCATTTGTGGTCCATATGCTTTGTATGCTTCTTCTATCCCCCAATTTTCAAGGTTAAGAAAATATTGTTTATATTGTGTATATTTTGCAGCACAAACTCCTCCAACTCCAAATCCGCTTCCAACATTTGAATATATAAGTATATCATTTTCGTTTATTTCTTTATCAATATAATTAAATACTTCCTCGTTTGATGTATCATAATTTATTTTAACATTTTCTATATTTCCAATTATTCCTAATATTAAAACAACTCCACATATTAAACTAATAATTATTTTATTGTTTTCCTTAGCTAATATAAAAGCTAATGTAAATATATACAAACCTGTAACTACCAACAAATATCTTGCATATAATATAGGCATTTTAATAGAAATTATAGCAATGGCTAATATTACAGCTAAATATATAGCTAAACTTAAAATAGCAGGTTTGCTTTCTTTTCTAAGTTTTACCATTTTATATATTGTGTAAATTGTAACAATTATTGAAACAATTGAAGCAATTGTAGCTTCTATTTTACCTAAATCCAAATTTCTACTAAATTGTAGACTTAATATTTGCATTGTAGTATTAATTAAACTTACTTCAATCCAAAATCCTGAATTTACGTGTTGAAGCTGTGTTACAAAATAAATTAACCATGGAATATATAATAAAATTTGGATTAAAGCTACCACAAGAAAATATATTAAAGATTTTTTATCATTTTTTCTATTCTTTATTACATAAATTAATAGTATTAAATTTATTAATCCAGCTGAAACAAGGGCATAATAATGAATATAGCATGAACATATACTAAATATACCAAATAAAATTAAATTTTTATTTCTTGATTTTTCATCTTTATTTAATATTGATTTATAAAATCTATAAGCATAAATTGCCATTAAAGTAACAATTAAACATGCCCATGAGTACATTCTTATTTCTTGTGCATATGTACCCATTATAGGTAAAAAATATACAAGATATGAAAATATAATTCCTGTTTTTTCTCCAAAGTCTTTTCTTATATGTGTAAATCCAATAATTCCAAGTAATATAATTCCAAATACTGAAAGTACTCTATATATTATAATATTGGCACCAAAAATCATATTAACAATATGTAACATCCAGTAGTATAGTGCAGGATGTACGTCATTACCTGTTATTTTCCAAATATCTATAAAACTTTTGTCAGCTATTGCAACTGAATAACTTTCATCAAACCACATATTGCTATGAATTGCTGGTATAAGAATAAATATAGATCCTAATATAATTATTGCTATATGTATTAATTTAAATATTTTTTCTTTTTTCATAATAAATTCATCCTTTTTTTGCTTTGTTTTAAGGCACTCATTTTAAAATATAAGCGCGATTTGATTTTATTTAAAACAAATCGCGCTAGATGCTGATTATTTTTAGAATTTTTAGGCTATTTCTTTTATTTTAACACTACGCATATGTTCGATTTTTTCCCATTTAATATCTTGTTTAAATAAACATTTAAAGTTTATTAAAAGCCATGATCCCATAAATAGTGGATAATATAATGTCCATTTAAGCATTGGTTTTATTGGTTTCTTTTCTATATACATAGTAAATATTGCTGTAAAAATTGGTAAGAAAAATGTTGGTATAATAAATTTTACTATATTTGATATTAGCTGAGCTGTTGTCATTGTGTCTAATAAGTATATTGCAAAATTAGAAAATAGTAAAATCATTGTTAGTACAAACATTGGAACACTTCCAACAATATATAGTAAACCATCAAAATTCATTATTGTTTTATGCTTTTTAACAGCTAGTGCTAAATCCTTTGTGTATGTTTTCATACATTGAATATGCCCTACTGTCCATCTGCTTCTTTGTTTCCAAGAAGCTTTAAATTCTTCTGGTTGTTCATCATATACTATTGCATCTGTTGCCCAACCTAATTTTTTTCCTTTTATTATTTGTTTTAGCGAAAATTCTATGTCCTCGGTTAATGTTACTGTATCCCAACCATTTTCTTTTACTAAATCAAATTTTACCATAAATCCTGTTCCGTTTAGTAATGGTGATAATCCAACATTGTATCTTGCTAAATGGTAAAATCTGTGCATTGTCCAGTAGAAGAATGCATATCCTGCTGAAACCCAGCTTTCTGATGGATTCTTAATGTCTTTATATCCTTGAACCACTTCTTCTCCTTGACATAATTTTCTATTCATTACTTTTATAAAGTTTTTGTCTACAATGTTATCTGCATCAAAAACTAAAAATGCATCATAATCTGCTTTTTCTTCTATTTTTTGTTTTAAAAACCAATTTAAAGCGTAACCTTTTGTCTTTTTGGTTTCATCAAATCTTTTATAAACTATTGCTCCTGCTTCTTTAGCAATTAAAGCAGTGTCGTCCGTGCAGTTGTCTGCTATAACATATATGTCGTACAAATCTTTATCATAATCTTGACATTTAAGACTTTCTATTAAATTTCCTATTACCTTTTCTTCATTGTGTGCAGGTATTATTGCCATAAATTTGTGCTTTTTATTTTTTATTAATTTTTTTTCTTTAAATTTTATTAGTGAGCATAAGCTTATTGCAAATTGATATATCCAAAATATAACTAAAATATAAACTAAGGCTTGCCTTAATAAATATAAATATTCCATTTATTTTTCCTCTCTATATTATATTTATGTATGCACATACAATATTATACTATTAATTAGAAAATTTTGCAATATTTTATAGAAAATTTTTCCATTTTATGTATTGTATCAATTTTTTATATCTATTTCTTATATCATTAGTATATAATTTTTCAAGATATAAAATGGATTATTACGTAATTTAAGAAATTCTAAATTAAATTTTTGGGACCTTTTCACTCATAATTTTCATAAAAAATTCTAAATAAAATATTTAATAATTTTTCACTTATAATTTTTTATGAAAATTAAGCGAACATTACCCAAAAATTTTACTAAGAATTTCTAATATTACTTCATTCACACATTTATATATCTTGAAAAATTATATACTAATGATAAATTAAACTAAATTTTAAAAAAATAACTTAACTTCCTATTCACAACATTCATAACTTGAACATTCAGATTCATCTGGATTAGCTGTGTGAACATTTTCCTTTGGTGTTACTATTATCGCATCTAACTCACAAAGTTGTTTTTGGCCATTATTATATTTGCAACTTTCTACTGTACAATTAATTTTTTGTTTATTATCCATTTTGGTAATACCTCCCATTCTTTTTTGCAATTTCTTGCTTTTTTTATTATGTTTCTTTTAAAAATTTATATTCTAATTTTAAATTAATGGAATTTTTTTCAAAATACCATTAATTTATAACATTTTTTTCACAATATTTTCACAAACATATTGTAATATAATATAAAAATTATTATAATACTAAATTGGAGGTTATTTTTATGAATCAAAATGATGAATTTAAAAATGTAATTAACAATAATAAAAGTTATAACAAGTCATTTGGAAAAGACTTTGCAATTCCATTTTTAGGTGGAGCTTTAGGTTGTGCATTAGTTATTCGGAACTTGTTTTGGAGTTCCAAGTATAAAAACTAAGCTTGTCGGTGGAACGAGAAGCTATTACCAAACAACAAATACATCTACAAATACTGGCATTGTAAATAATGATTTAGTATCACTTTCAAAATATTCAGATACTTCTGTTTATGCTGCAAGTAAAATTTTGCCATCAATTGTTGGAATTTCTATTACTTATAATGTAACAAGTTCAAATCCATTTTTTAGTATGTTTGGTGGAGGTACTTCTACATCTGAAGCACAAGCATCAGGTTCTGGAATAATTATTAGTGAAGATGGTTATATTGTTACAAATAACCACGTTGTAGATTCTTCTTCTGAGTCAACATATTATGATATTTCAGAGGCAACATCTTTAAAAGTTACTTTATATGGAGATGAAACTCAATATGATGCCAAAGTTGTAGGAAAAGATTCACAAACAGATTTAGCGGTTTTAAAAATTGACAAAAATGATTTAACTGCTGCTGAATTTGCAGATTCTGATTCTGTTAAAGTTGGTGAATTTGCAATGGCTGTTGGAAATCCACTAGATTTAGGAACAACTATTACTTGTGGTGTTGTAAGTGCTTTAAATAGAGAAGTTCAAGACACTGAAGGAAATACAACTTATACATGCATTCAAACAGATGCTGCAATAAATTCTGGAAATAGTGGTGGAGCATTAGTTAATAGTCAGGGGCAAGTTATTGGAATTAACACTCTAAAAGTTTCAAGTACTGGTGTTGAAGGAATTGGATTTGCAATACCTATCAATTCTACAACAGATATAATTGATCAATTAATCGAATATAAACATGTAAAAAGACCATATATTGGTATTTCTGGTAGAGATCTAAATGAAGAAACAGCTAATAGATATAACTTAGTTGTAGGTGTTTATGTAGTTTCAGTTGATGAATTTTCAGCTGCTGAAAAAGCCGGACTAAAAGTTGGAGATGTAATTATTGAAGCTGATGGTCAAAAAATTACAAAAATGGATGAATTAAATGAAGTTAAAAATAAACATTCTATCGGAGATACAATTAAATTAAAAGTAAATCGTGATGGTCAAGAAAAAGATATTAACTTAACTTTAGGTGAACAAAATTCAAATTAATTTTTATATGTAATTATTTTTCACCTTAAGTTCACACAATGGACAAATTTATATTGTATATTATTTTATAGATAATTGAAAATAATTATCTATAAACGAAAAACATCCCCTTTTATTTTCAAAAAGAGAAGTGCCCACCACTTCTCTTTTTTTATCTAAAAATTATTACATCCATTTCACTTGTAAGCTCTGTATTTCCATATGGATACACAACATACAAATATCCATTTTGTCCAATAAAAAATTCTTCTGCATTTTGTATTTTGTATGTATCTGCTTCAACATCTCTTACATTTGCATCATATCCTGCATTTCTTAATCGTATATTTTGCTCCTGTGATTTATTTACTTCTTGTTTTATTTGATTATTAGCATTATTTATATCTATATTTTTTTTACTTAATATTTCGTCAATTTTAACTTTTCTATTTTCTCTTAAATTATAATTATATGTTTTTATTATTATTCTTTCATTATTATTTCCTTCTTTTAATTCAGACATAATAATTAAAGATAAATTTTCGTTATTAATGTATGTCTTATATCTTATATTAAAAATTCTATTTTTAGTTGTATTTGAACTTTTTATACTATCTACTTTGTCTTTAAATATAGATTTAATTTCTTGGTTAATTTCTTTTGGAATGTTTTCATTTATATTAAAATATGGTATTTTTACATCTAATGTATAATTGACATCTTGTTCTTGAATATTATATGCTGTTAAAACCAAATTTTGTTCGTTTCTTATCTTTTTTACATTTCCCGTATATGCCTCCACTGTATCTATATCATTAGTAAATATATTTAAAAAATTTTCTTTTAAGCTTTTATATTCTTCATCTTCTTTTTCACTTGTTATTCCAAATATTATTCCTAATTTTTCATTTCTAAAAAACTGCATATATACTGCTATTCCTATAGATATCAAACAAATAATGATAAGTACCATATAGACTATATGCCTTATTTCAAATTTTTGCTTTTCTATAACTGGTCTCATAAAATTTTATCCTTCCTATTTGTTTCTTTTAAAAAGTTTATTAATAAATTCTAAAATTTTTATTTTTATTTTTTCATACCATTTTAATTGATCATGTGCAATTGGTAATACTGTATTTATTTCTTTTATTTTGCTTTCTTCATCTTTTAAATTATTTAGATTTTCTTGTTTTTCGATTTGTACTTTATTTTCTTCTTTTTCGATTTGCATTTTATTTTCTTCTTGCTGTATATCCTTGTGTTCCCCATCTATATTCCAATATTTCATAGCAATCCAAGAAAGAATAGGTAAAGTCTCTGGTTGTAGATTTTGCTCATCTAATAATATTTCCGAGGATATTTGCGGTTTATATTCAGGATCAGCCTTTGACTTTATTACTTCTAACATCTCCATTGGAAGTGCTTCTAATAATTTTTCATCATCTATTAATTTTAGAATTTCAACTACTTCTGAATAAGCTTTACTATTATCTTTATCCATTTATGTACCCTTTCTTTCTAAATTTATTTTATCTTTTGCCTTACATATTCATATAAAATTATTCCTGTTGCAACTGAGGCATTTAAGCTCTCTGTTTTTCCAAGCATTGGAATTATAGCTTTTTCATCTGCTAAATTTATAATTTCTTTTGAAACTCCATTTGCTTCATTTCCAATTACTATTATTTTATTTTTTAAATTAATATCATATATTGATTTTTTGGTATCTAATGATGTTACCATTATTTCATAATTTTTTTTCTTTATTTGTTCTAAAGTCTTAGCAAAATCTTGGGCTGTTATAATTTTCACTCTAAATATCGCACCCATTGTAGAACGAATAACCTTAGAATTATATGCATCAACAGTTCCTTTTGAAACTATAATTTGCTTTAAACCTACACTATCTGCGGTTCTTATAATTGTTCCAAGATTTCCTGGGTCTTGTATATCATCTAAAGCTAAAATTATGTCTTGAGTATAATCTATTTGATCATTATTTGATTTTTTTTCTACAACTGCTAAAATACCTTGTGGATTTTCTACTTCTGTTATTATTTTAAAAATGTTATTTGGTACTTTTACACATTCAAATTTTTCTAAATCTTGCCCCAAGTATTTTTGCAACAAATTACTATCAAATGCATCTTCATTTATTATTATTTTATCTATTTTTGCACTTTCCTGAATAGCTTCCTTTATTAATTTTACACCTTCTATTAAATATTTACAATAGGTATCTCTATGTTTTTTTTCTTTTAATTTTATTATTTGCTTAATTAAAGCATTTTCTTTACTTGTTATTGTTTGCATTTTTTACTCTTTTCTTTTTTTATTTACTTTCATTTTTATATTATTTCTATTATCAAATTAGTGCCGTATAAATCCTTAAATGTTCTTATCAAAATATGTGCTTATTCCTTGCAAATTTTCAAAATCATGCTGTCTTAAAATTTCATAAGTTATTATTGCAACAGAATTTGATAAATTTAATGATCTTAAAGTTGGAAGCATTGGTATTCTTATTGTTTTTTTGTCTAAATATTTTTGTAGTAAATCTTCTGGTAACCCTTTTGTTTCCTTTCCATACAGTACAAAAACTTCATCCATTTTGGAATAATCTATATCTGTATATTTTGTTTTACCTTTTGTTGTTGCAAAAAACATGTTATTCTCATCTGGATTATATTTTTGCAAAAATTCTTCTAACGATTTATGTTCTTCAATTTCTATTTTGTCCCAATAATCTAAACCTGCTCTTCTTACTGATTTTTCGTCTATTTTAAATCCTAAAGGGTGAACTAAATGAAGTTTAGCTCCTGTTATTGCACATGTTCTTGCAATATTTCCTGTATTTTGTGGTATTTCTGGCTCTACCATAACTATGTGTTGTTTCATTTTTAATTCTTCTTTCTCTATTTGTTTGATTTTAATATATTTTTATTATATCTTATTTTTTATATCTTCCTATTTTGACTCATCATCAAGTTTTAAAACTGATAAAAATGCTTCTTGTGGCATCTCTACTTTTCCTATTTGCCTCATTCTTGCTTTACCACGTTTTTGCTTTTCTAAAAGTTTTTTCTTTCTGGTTATATCTCCACCATAACACTTTGCAAGTACATCTTTTCTCAATGCTGAAATTGTTTCCCTTGCAATTACAGTTCCACCTACAACTGCTTGAAGTGGAATTGTAAATAAATGTCTTGGTATTACTGTTTTAAGTTTTTCTACCATCTTTTTTCCTCTTGTATATGCCATGTCTTTGTGTACTATAAATGACAAAGCATCTACTGCTTCACCATTTACATGTATATCCAATTTTACAAGTTTTGCCTCTTTGTATTTTTTAAATTCATAATCAAATGATGCATACCCTTTTGTTTTTGATTTTAAATTATCAAAAAAGTCGTAAATTATTTCATTTAACGGCATTTCATATATTAAATTTACTCTATTTTCATCTAAGTACTGCATATCTACATATATCCCACGCCTATTTTGGCACATTTCCATTATTCCCCCTACATATTCTTTGGGCGTAAATATATTTGCTGTAACTATCGGTTCTTCAATATATGCAATTTCAGCAGGCTCAGGTAAATCTCCTGGATTATAAATTTCAAGCACTTGTCCATTTGTTTTGTGTACTTTGTATATAACTGATGGTGCTGTTGTAATTAAACCTAAATCAAATTCTCTATCTAGTCTTTCTTGTATTATCTCTAGGTGAAGCAATCCTAAAAATCCACACCTAAAGCCATAACCTAGTGCTACAGAAGTTTCTTTTTCATATTCTAAAGCTGCATCATTTAGTTTTAATTTTTCTAAAGCTTGTTTTAATGCCTCAAATTCACTTCCATCTATTGGGTAAATTCCACAATATACCATAGGCTGAACTTTTTTGTATCCTTTTAAAGGCTCCTCAGCAGGGTTATTTTTTAAAGTAACTGTATCTCCGACATGTATTTCAGATAAATTTTTTATACTTGCTGCTATGTATCCTACTTCTCCTGCCTTTAGCTCATTTGAGGGAATATAACTTCCTGGTGCAAAATATCCAACTTCTGTAACAGTAAAGTCTTTCTTTGCTTGCATAAGTGTAATTTCGTCTCCTACTTTTACTTTCCCATCTATTAATCTTACATATGCAACTGCACCTTTATAATTATCATAATATGAATCAAATATTAAACATTTTGTTTTTGCCTCTTCGTCACCTTTTGGCTGAGGCAAATCTGTTACTATTTTTTCTAAAACGTCTTCTACATTTAACCCTGTTTTCGCTGAAATACATGGACATCCTACGGCAGGAATTCCAATTATGTCTTCTATTTCTTTTTGTACTTCTTTGGGTCTACTACTAGGTAAATCTATTTTATTTATAACAGGTAAAATTTCTAAATTATTGTCTATTGCTAAATAAACATTTGCTAATGTTTGTGCTTCTACTCCTTGTGTACTATCTACAATTAAAATTGCTCCATCACATGCAGCCAAACTTCTTGATACCTCATAATTAAAATCTACATGTCCAGGAGTATCTATTAAATTAAATGTATATTCTCGTCCATCTTTAGCCTTGTATTTCATTCTTACAGATTGTGCCTTAATTGTTATTCCTCTTTCTCGCTCTATATCCATATTGTCTAAAACCTGAGAAGCCATTTCCCTTTTAGATAAACTTCCTGTAAGTTCTATTAATCTATCTGCTAATGTTGACTTTCCATGGTCAATATGTGCTATTATGCTAAAGTTTCTTATATATTTTTGATATTCGTTCATATTTGCCTTCATTCCTTCCAAGGTATAAGTCTTTTTTACATTTTTAACTTTAGGTATTTTATCATAAATTATAGAAAAGCTCAAGTATTTATTAATTAATGGTAATATCAATTATTTAAAAAAAAGAAAAGTCCAGAAATATTCTAGACTTTTCTTTGTCAAAAAGATGACATAAATTTTTTAAAGAATTATATTACAAATTTTTTTATTACAATAATTCCTCCTGCTATCACAACTAGCATTACTACTCCTACTATATAAATAGTGTAACTTCTATTTTCACCTGTACTAGGTGTTATTTGTGTTATGCAACCTGCGTTATCCCTCTCGTTTGTTCCAACTGGAGCATCAACATCATCTCCAAACTTGTAGTTTCCTTCTCTACTTGCATACTGTTTAGTAAATGTTGAATTTACAAATCCTATAATTTCTGAATAATTTTCTATTCCTAAATTATCTTCTCTACCATTTATTAATTCAGTAACTGTTATATCATATGTTTCAGATGATTTTCCTCCTGCTTTTTCTGGTGTTAATTCTCCATCTTTTGGTATTAATATTTTTTGTCCATATTCTTTATTGTATTCATTCGTTTCAGGTACATAGTGCTCATCTTTATTATATTTTACACCACTACTGTATAAATCATATTCATCTACCAAATATAATTTATCATTATCTTTATAAGTACATTCTTCTCCTGATGAAGTATAATCTATAATTTCTGTTATTTTTGTTTTAACACATTCACTATCTCCCTTATCTCCTATTACATAGTAGTCTTTATTTGCATAATCTAATTCTGATTTGTTGTTAACAACTAATTCATATTTAACCTCAAATTCTGCACCACCTAAATCATCAATTGAACGCTCAACAACTGAGTAACTTTCACTTAAACCTCTTACAGAAGAAGATATATTTTGTGTACTTGGGTTCTGATTAATTATTGTAGTACCATTAGATAATGTAATTTTTATGTTAGATATACTCTTATCCAAAGTTAAATCTACATGTGGTCTTTCTATTATACCAAAACACATATTTTGACAATCATTAATTAATTTATTTGACCAATCTCTACTTGCTCTTAAATACATTTCTCTATCTGCTATGTACTCAAATTGTACATCCATATTTGGACTAATTGCATTTATAAGAACTTTTCCTTGTGTTGATGTATAGTTAATTTCTTTATCTGAGGTTGTTCTATCATTAATTATACTTTCACTAGATGTTTCATTACCGTTTTTATCTGTATATATTCCATCATAGTCTACTGCAATTGAATTAGAAGATGAACTAAATATTATATTTCCATTTTCTTCTTTATAATCTGGCAAATACCATTTATCGTTACTTGTTGTAATCTGTGTTTTAACTGGTGTTGTACTTCTATTAATTTCAACTTTAGTTGCATCTTTTACTTTTCCTGTTAAAATTGTTGATTTGTAATAACTACTATCTATTTTTTGATGTTCATTACCTTTTGTAGTTCCAACATCATTTGAAATTTCATTTCCTTCTATGTCTGTATATTTAATTCTTCCATCACCATATGTAAATTTCAAATAATATTTTCCTGGTACAACTCCTTTAAGACTATAGTTTCCATTGTCATCAACTTTTGTTACAGCCAATCGAGGAATTGTTGTCCACATTCCATTAGATTGTATTAATTCATTATCATATAATCTTGCAATTTCTGCATTTCCGCCATCATCAATTGCCATTAAACTTACATATACATCTTGTACTTTGTTTTCACCTTCATCATAAGTACCATTACCAACTCTTTCATCTTTTCTGTCTTCTCCGTTTAAGTTATCTACTTTTCCATCTTCGAATACTGATCCAGAAATTGTTCTTGTATCAAATAAACTCCATTTAATTCCTAATGCTCCATCATGTTCATCTTTGCTTTTTGACATATGATCATACACTTTTGTATTTCGATTGTTTTCCCAATCTACCCAATTTCTATCTTTTCTCTTGTATTCATGATATCCAAAAATTTCTGCATTTGTTGGTGCGGTCTTATATATATTTTCTAGTTCTTCTTTAGATTTTACTACTAAATCTACTAATGCACTATCTGTTACTTTAAATTGAATATATGTGTTTTCTGTTTCTCCTCCTTTAATGCCACCTTTTCCTGCTTCATATTTTTTATTTGATCCAGATATATTAAATGTTGCTTTATTTCCTGAGCTTGTCCATCTACTAATTTCATCTCTAATTCCTTCTCCTATATCATCATTATTTAATTCATATCTGGTTGTATCATAAGTGTTTGTTAAGCTATCTAAGTATAATCCATTTTCAGAATATACATCTTCATTATAAATATTTGTAGTATTTTTTACATATATTTTATAAACTACATAAACTTTGTATTTATCTTTATCGCTATTTTCTATTGCATAGTTATATTTAATATCTGATGGATATATTTTTTGTGTAAATGATCTTGAAGTATTTTGTAATTTAACTTCTGGTACAGTTGAAGGTGCTTGAATTCCAGTTCCTCCGCTTGCTAATTCATATACTGCGTCATCTCCATACACATATTTAAATGTGTAATTTCCTCTTACTATTTTTACATAATCTAATGTTTCACCAACTGTGTATGTAGGCTCTATTTTTTCCATTAAACCTAAATTTATATTCTCAATTGTATATGTATCTGCATTAAAGAAACTTGTTAGTAATTTTTCATCTTGCTTATTATCTCTATTTGCTAATATACTCTGTTTAGTTAATTCACTTGTTTGTGCATTATTTCTACCTTCATAAGTTACAGCTCTACCAGGCAATGGATCTACAGTTCCTGTTAAGTTTCCATCATATAATTGTCCTTTATTCCTTTCACCACCAGTTTGTATAACTTCTTTTTCTTGTGCTTTTGAATTTTTAGAAACATCATCACCTTCAAATGGAGATACTGTAATATATTTTGTATTATCATATATAAACTCTACATAACTATATGCTAATTCCCAATAACTTAGTTTTCTATTAACAGTAGTTTCATTAAATATATATTCTCCTTGTTCATTTGTAGTTGTTGTTGCAATTTTCTCTCCTGTCTTCTTATTCCATAAGTTTACTGTAATACCTTGTATTTTTTGTTCATCTTTATCTTCTATGTTATTATTACTTGCTCCATTTTTTACATCTGGTGCTACATCTTCCCATACCTTTCCTTTTAATTCTACTACCTTTTTGTTTGAAAATGTTTGGTTAATCATGTTGTTTTCGTTTGTAATATCTATTTTTCCTAAAAATGCCCAATCTTCTTCACCTAAATCTTTTGATCCAGGTTGAACTTCATGATAATGATCTTGCTTTTTAATATCATATTCTTCTGGTGCTTTTGTTTCATATACATAATATGTACCATATTTCATACCATATAAATCTATTTTTCCTTCATCATTTGTTGTAAATGTTGTTGCTTCTTCATATGTTGTATATTTATATAAATTTTCTTCCTTTCTTAACCATCCAGAAGTTTGATCACCATCTAGTTCTGTTCCATATATTTTCATTTCTACTCTTGGTAAAACTAAATCTTCTTTCAATCCTAAATCTTCTTTATAATCTTCATCTATTTTTGTAATGTGTAATTCACCTTTTCTGTTTGTAGCTTCTAATGTAACACTCATTTCCTCTGCATTATTTGCTACTACTTTGCTACCTAAATAAGCATATTCACCATTTAAGAAAGTTCCAGTATACTCTAAAGGTTTTTCACTCATATATCCACTTTGATCTCTTAAATAATACTCTTTTGCTGTATTAACTTCATATACATAAAATGTTCCATAAGGTATATCTTTAATTATAGCATTTCCTTCTTTATCTGTTACAAATGTATATGCATCATTAACTGCTGTTGATATAGATCCATCTGCCTTTACCCAACCCCAAGTACCGATCTTGTAAGTTGTTCCTCCATATACAGCATCTTGACTTAATTGAACAAGTATTTTAACTCCAACATTTTCTATATTCTCTCCAGAACCAAGATCTGTTTTATGAATTGTTATTTGTGGCTTTAAGTTAGAAACTTCTATATTTACAACTCTGCTTTTACCTTTGTTTACAGATGCTAAACCTAAATATACCCAATCATTATTACCTAAACTTGTTTGTCCTGCATTATCTACTTTTTTATGATATCCAGGTTGTACTGTAATATCATAACCTTCAGGTGCTTTTGTTTCATATATATGGTATTGTCCATATTCAATACCTTTTAATATTATTTCTCCTTTTTCTACCTCTCCTGTTGTAAATGTAGTTGCATCATTATATCCTACATATTCATATTTATTTTCATTTTTCTTTAGCCATCCTGATGTTGTTTTACCACCTTTTAAACCTGTAGCATATATTTTTATTTCTGCACCATTTAATTTATCTCCACCGTTCTTTTTGATTATAGTCAATTCACCTTTACGGTTAGTTGCCTTAATTGATAGATTTAAATATTTGTTATCAGTAAAGTCAGAAGTCTTTACTAAAGCATACTCTTCATTTTCATTAAAGAAAGTTACATTACAGCCATCAGGTTTTTTTGCCTTATAACCTGTTTGATCTTCTAAATAATATTCACTACCTGTAGCAGTCTCATATACGTAATATTTTCCTAGAGGTACTTTGTATATTGTTTTTGAACCAGTTTCACCTAAATTAATAGTTGCCATACTAGACTTAATTGTGCCATCACTTTGTAACCATCCCCATGTATCTTTTTTATATAATCCATCTTTTCCATTAGCTTGAACAAGTACTTTGACTTTTACATTTTGAACTACTTCCCCAGTATCTTTATCTTTTTTGGTAATTGTTAGTTTCCTTGGATATTGTTTGTATGTTTTTTCTCTTGCTATATAGTTACCATCAATTTTTCCTAAATATACCATAGAACCATATTGCTTATTTCCTGCAAAACCAACATCTTTATCTTTTGAATCAGCATATGCTATTCTTTGTGCTTCTAAGTCATATCCTGGTGCAGCAGTACTTTCATATACATAATAATGTCCTCTTCTTAAATTATTAAGAGTTAGTTTTCCTCCATCTTTTGTTTTCCATTCTTTCGCATCTGAAAAGTTTTCACTTAAACTTAAATCCGATTTTAGCCAACCTTTAGTCACGCCATCTGTTAAAACTCCATAAATTTTTAATCCTACACCATCAATTTTTGTTGAATTTTCGCTGTCTTGCTTATAAATTGTTATTTTTCCACTATGATATTGATTACATGTTAGTGTTATATTATTATATTTACTTGTTTTTGTTCCTAAATATACCGCATAACCATATTCTTTCTTTCCTGCAAATCTGTTCGGATCGTCTGAATCAGGAAAATAATCCCTTTGGGCATTTAAATCATATCCTGAACCAGCTTTAGTTTCATATATATAATACTTTCCTTCTTTTACTTTATCAAAACTTGCGTTTCCATTTGCATTGGTCGTAAACGTCTTAGCATTGCTATATTCACCTAGACTTCCATCATCTTGCACCCATCCCTTATTTTTAGCATTAATAACTCCATATATTTTTAATTGAACACCTTTAATTGCAGTTTTTGTCTCTCTGTCAACTTTTTGAATTGTTATTTTTCCTTCAACTATATGTCTAACTTTATATTCTACAAATGCCTCCTCTGATTCTTCTTTTGCAGTAGTTGATGCCTGCAAAGAATTTTGTTGTCTCATTGCACTTTCTAAAAATAGAATTTTACCTCTGTAATATTTAACTGGCTTTTGGTTAAAAACAATCTTGTAATCTTTATTCCCCTCTGGTAAGTAATTTTTTCTTATGGCTAGGAAAAATGAATGACCAGATTTAATATCCGAACATTTATTGCTCCAAACTGTTGGATCTTTGTAATCTTCTTTATTTTTGCCTTGAGAATACGTATAAAGTATACTATTCTTATCAAGAGTACATGGGGTACCATTAACCGTAATTCCTTTTTCTTTTAGTGCTGTTCCACCCCATTCCATTTTAAATGGTCCAACTACACGATAATTTGCCTTCTGATTATCTATGATTTTTGAGAAGTCATAATTAGGTCTTTCCATTAGCTCACCCTTAGTATCCACTTTTGTTATTTTTTTATAGTTCTGTAATTCATTTGTATAATTTTTTAATTCCTGTTCGTACTCACTTCCTATCCCTCTATCTTCTACCGATCCATTCATAGAATCAAATTCTTCTGGATAATTAATCCATTTCTTATTCGTAACCTCCGATTTCTTATTCAAATAATGTACTATATAATCTTTAAATTTTGAACTCTCATAATCAATACCCTTAGCTTGATTTAAATATAAAACATAACTAAGTTCTGTGGCATAGTCTGACTTTACTTCTTTTTCTCCATATTCTCCTCTTGAAATTGCAACCATTTTTCCTTGAGCTTCATCCCATTTAACCTCAATTTGTCCTGTAACTAAATAATTTGCTGATCCCCTATTTCCTTGGTCATGACGCCAACATATTCCTGCCCTATATTTTACACCACCACTTTCAAAAGGAGCATAGCGCCTATCATCACTATTTACAGACAAATACTTATTTAAAAATACATCTGAATTCAAAAATTTACCAACAAAATCTTGATTTTCCGATAGTAAATAAGACAAATCATCTATATGAAGATTTCTTCCATTATATTGTACTATACTTCCATTTGCAGAAAAAGTGTCATTTTCGGCTATACATATATCGGCAATTCCCCAACAAATTATTATACTAACAATAATTATCATTAGGTATTTTAACTTTTTAATCATTATATTCACCCCTTATTCTTGTATAAATTTTTCCTATTTACTAAATATGCTACTATACATAATGAAATCATTATAATTATTATTGTTGATATATAACTAATTACTACACCTGTACTTATACTTATAATTACGTTTGCACTTGCTTCATTATCTGTGTCATCTTCTATTCCTAAATCATTAGAGCTTTTCGTTATTTTTGCTTTGTTATTTACCAAACCTGTATTAGATTCTGTCATAGTCTTCGTTAATATCAATTTTAATTCTTTTGTTTCACCAGGTGCTATTTTAGTATTTGCCAAATTTGTTGAATATAAGTTTTCTCCTGATTGATACCAATCTGAATTCAAACTTGATTTAAAGCTTAAATCTGATGGTTTGTAATCTACTATGTTTTTAGCATAACCTTCTACTTCACCAATATTTGTAACTTTTATTTTATATTCTATTATTACTAGTGAATTATTTAAATTTTTAGCATGTATATCTATTTTGGCACTTGATGTATTATCTTTTTGTTCATAAGTTTTTGTTCCAGCATCATTTGTAACTGTTATTTTACTAACATATTTATCTACTTTCAAATCAAATTGTTTTCTTAAAATTAATCCTATATCTATATTGGTTAAATTTGATTTTAATTTCAAACTATCTGTTGCACCAACAATTACATTTCTTCCATCTATTTGCATTTGTTTTCTAATAGCATCAGAGTTTACATCGTCTCCAGCTCCATCTGCATGATAAGTAGTAACATTGTAAAGTTCATCATTATATAAAAATGCTATTATATATTCTGCCTCAGATAAATTAAATGTATATGTACCATTTTCATTTGTTTTTGTTGTATCTATTAAATCTCCTGTAATACTATTTATAGCCTTAACTTCTATATCTTTCATATTTTCTTCATCTGTTGTTCTTTTTCCATCTTTATTTTTATCCATCCAAACTGTTCCACTTACATTATATGTATTTTGACTATGTGATGGATTTTTATTATCCCCATCTGTTGGTGGAGTATTTGGATTTTTATTATCATTTCCATCATCTGTGTTACCATCATTATTGCCATCTCCATCGTCTGTAATTCCCTCATATTCTGGAAGAACTACTTCATCATCGTCTGGATCTATGTCTTCATCAATTCCATCATCAATATCTGGTTCAAAATTAGCATCATCATCTGGATATATTTTTTCCATGTCATCAATATCATCGTCTTCATCTAGTTCATTGTTAACCTTTAATTTTATTGTTGAAGTATAAAATTTACCTGTTTCCATATCTTCTACATCTAACTTTGTTGTCATTTCATTTTCTAATGCTTTTTCGGCATTTACTTTAGCATTAATAACTATTTTAGCAATACCATAAGTTGAAATTTCTTTATTACTCATAATCAAATAATTTGAATCAAAATCAGTTAATATATCTGTTTCTTGTTCTTCATTATCTGTTAATAATTTGGCACTTTCTATTTCAAACGCAGAATCTAGTTCATATGTAATAAATGGAGTTAATTTTGCATTTTCTTTATTTATAATTGATCCTGTTATTGTTACTGTTTCTCCATTTTCCAATACATCTTTATCATAATCTATAGCTTTTCCATCACTTAGTTTTATTTCTTGATTTACATCAATATCTTTAAGTATAGCATAAAATTCTCTTACAATATTATTAGAATAATACATATTTTGGGTTTCTTGTACTTGTGCGGATATTTCAGCATTTTGCTTTTCTTCTTCTGTTTCTATTTCTTTAGTATGTGGTCTTACTCCTATTGGTAAAATCTCATTTCCATTTATTGAAGATATTTTTAATGTTACTATGGTTTCTCCATTTTCGTTTGTTTCGAAATTACTTATAGATAGTCTCTCTTTTACCTCAGGTCCTACAAATAAATATCTCCATATATCTTCTCCATCTCCTAAAGTTAAGTTATTAGAAAAAATAAACTTAACCATAACATCATTTTTTGCATTTTCTGTCAAATTATATATATTTAAATATGCATCTATTACACTGTCTTCATAACAAGCATCTTCTCTTGAATTTTCTTGTATTAATTCAGCTTTTATTCCAGCTTCTTTTATAGCATTCTTTATTGTTTCTATAGTTTCTTCTGATTTTTCAATACCTTGTATTATAGATATAGTTCCATAAGTTTCTGGTTTTTCTTTATTTTCTAAACTTTCATTATTTAAAAGATAACTCTGAGCTTCATATTCAAATGTATATGTTTCCCCTTGTTTTAATGATTCAAGTGTACCTAATGTTATTTCATTTTTATTTGTTATTTCATAAAAATGTTCCTTTCTTTCTTCATCACCATAATAATAATTTTTTACTGTTTCTTCACACCAATCCCAAACATAACCATTTTTTTGAGTTGCTTTTATTTCAACATCTGAATATTCGCTATCTGTATTATTTGAAACAGTTACTTTATATCTAATAGTTTGTCCTTCATAAATTTCTTCATTATCTGATAAATCTTCGTTTCCAGATAGAGCTACAATTGAAACATCTAATCCACTAGCTGTTCTTCCAATCTGTACATTTTGTTCTACTTCTTTAATTTGCATACTGCTTTCTGTTGTTAAAACTATACTTGAACTATTGCTTTTTTCCTGATCGTTAATATTACAACTTGAATACGTTAATAAAGAACCTTGTTTATTATATTGTATATTTTCTGGTATTGTAATTGTAGTATTAAGTTTTAAAATTTCTTCTTTTTTCATTTCATTTAATACTATTTTGTAACTTACTGCATTTTCTGCTGTCTCTTTCCAACTATTATCTTCTGCTATTGCATTTGGATTTTCTGAATAATATATTTTACAATTATTATTATTTGTTTCTACTTTATTTAATGTTGCTTTAAAAGCATTATTGTTATTTTCAAAAGGTATTGTTCCTATTAAAGTTACATTAGCTATTGTGTCTTCATAATTATTTATTAATGCTGTGTTTTGTATTATTTCTTTGCTCTTTTCGTTTACATCTATTTTTGCATAAGCTGTTTCACCATTTAATGCATATATTGAATCTCCTTCATTATTATAATTTGCAATTTGGCTATATGACATTAATCCATATTGAGATTCAAACTTGAAGTCTACACTTGTTTCTTTTGTTTGATTCTTGTTTTCATTTGTATATGTCATTTTTATAGAACTTGTTTTACTTGGAGTTAACTTACTTGCTTGTACCTGTAATTTAATGTATATTTTTGTTCCCCCAGTTGAGTCATACTTTAGTTGTTCTCCTCTATATTTGAATTCTATTTGATATTCTCCATTAGCATTTTTCCTACTAACTACATTTTCTACTTCTAAACCATTTTTATATAGTGTTGCATGTTTTGCAGACATTTCAGATATTTCTTTAGGTAATGTAACTACTACTGTAGGATTTTTATATAAATCTTTACTTTCATCATTTGTTTCTAATGTTGCTTCTAATGTTATTTCTTGACCTGCACTCATTGTTGAAATTGTTTTTACATCCATGTTTATATTTGCTTGTGAAGATGTTTCTTTTAATATGATGTCTTTTGTATTTTCTATATTGTTTATAGTTTCGCTCTCTTTAATAGCTGTTAATGTATCTACAATGTTTCTTGAATAATTGTTATTTAAAATTGTTTTTATATTTTTTATATTTAATGTTCCTACATCTTTTGGTTTACTTGTTATTAATTCTATATTTTTTATTCCATCTGAATAATTTATTACTATTTCTCCATTTTCATCTATTTCTGAATCTTTATTGATATTTGCAATTATCGTTCCTTCATTGCTTTTGAATGTTATATATCCTTCTTCTCCAAATATTTTTAAAAACTCATTTTTATTAATCCTTGTTTGTTTGTATACTATATTTGCTACAATCTCTCCATTTGGTGTTAAAAAAGATGATCCATTTGCTTTTATATCTAAATTATCCATTACATTTGGAAAATCTACATTTATTATACTTGTTGCTTCGTATTCTCTTTCTTCTCCTGTGTATATTTTTCCTTTATATATAGAATCTTCTTTTGTCTCTATTACTTGTGATACTTTTCCATCTTTTTCTTCTTCAATTTTTAATTCATTCATAGCTGTTATTTCTTTTTCGTCATATGTATTTATTTTACTTGCAATAGAAATATTCGTATTTGAAACATTTTTTTCTTTATTAAATATATAAGTTATTATTAATGTGTCATTAGCATTTTTATTCCAACTTATATTTTTAATATCTTCATTTTGTATTTTTATATCTACATTACCTTTTTCATCATATGTATAATTATTTGTATCAAATCCTATATTACTATTTGTTGCATTTGTACCTCTTGTATGTACCTCTACTTTTTCTGCTCCTCCTAAACCATTTAAAGAAATTTCAGTATTTTTTATAGGATAATTGTTATTTGTTATTCTACTATTTACTAATATTTGAACAACTCTTTTTTGCTCTCCATTTATATTATATAAGGAATTAGTAAGTACCTCAGAAGATAATTCTGCATTTGTATTTTCACTTGATTTTAATTTTAAAGTAACTCCTGCTTTACCATTAACATCTGTGTAATTACCTTTTTCTACATTTTTGCTATTTACATATTGTCCTTGTAATATTACATCAGTTGTTTTGTTTAGCATATCTAAGTTTATGTTATTATCTTGTATTGCTTCTATTCCTAATTTAACTGTTGCTGTTGTTCCTGCGTTTATTTGCCCTAATGTTACTTCATTTCCAGAAATTG
This sequence comes from uncultured Clostridia bacterium, assembly GCA_947631225.1. GTDB lineage: Bacteria > Bacillota > Clostridia > TANB77 > CAG-508 > CAG-269. The sequence continues at coordinate 9,723 of CANRKM010000002.1, read as the reverse complement.
AAGATACAGCTGTACTTAATACTTCTTGTTTTAAGTTAAAATTATTGTTATCTAACTTTATTTTACCATTAAAGTATCCCTCATTTTTCACAGAAATATCTACATATAGATATTGTTCTGCTTTATCTATATTTTCTTCTAATATTTCTTGCTTTTCTCCATTTTCACCTAGAAAATACGCACAAAAATCCACATTATAGGCATTTGTCCTTACTGAATCTATAGCATAGGTAATAAATGTTTGTCCAATTAAAACAAAATAATACAGTGTCATAGCTAATATTACCTCTATTGCTACTAAAGCATTCAACTTTTTCTTTGCATTTTCTTTCATAGATATCCCTCTCCTTACATAAATTTGTTATTATTATTTCACATTATTTCATTTTTTTCAATAGTTTTTTTTCTGTTCATATTCAAATATTACAAAATTCAATCAAAACATATCTAGGGAAGCACATATAGCATATTTTTTTTTACTTTTTTTAAATTATTATTACAATTTTATAACACTAGTTCAAAAAAGTGCTATTTCATTTACGGAATAGCACTTTAAAGAATATTATCATTTAATAATTTTCTAAACCACCATATAAATTATATACTCTAATGTATCCCATTTTTTTTAATTTTTTATATGCTTTTATACTTCTAAATCCACTTGCACAATATACAATAATTGGCTTGTTTTTGTTTTTTATCATATTTTCAAATTTCTCATCTATTTCATACTCTGGTACATTTATGCTCCCTTCTATATGACTTTCACTATACTCTCTAACACTTCTTACATCTATAATTTCTGCACCATTTAATTGTTTTTCTTTTAATTCTTCTAAAGTTATATCATATTCTTCCATATGCCTAAATAATATCTTTTTTAATTTATATCTTATTTTGTCTATCATTTTATTTCCTCCAAAAAAATTCATTATTATATTATATGATTTATTTTATTTATATTAACATTACAGGCATATATTTTTTATTTAGCTCATATAATATTACAAATATTACAAAATAAGCATATGGGAATTTTGTCATTATTTTCACAATTTTGTATAATAATTTCTATTTTCTTTCTTTTTCGTCAAAAAATCCCTTCTTTAATTACAATTATATTACAATTATGTCTATTTGGATATATTATGTATATCGATTTATGTCTTCTTTTTATCCACATATATTGTGGACAATGTGGATAAGTTTGTGAATAACTTCTAACTATGGCTTTTTGAGTTTTTAGTTATTCACAGTTTTGTTGTTGATAATTTGTGTATTATTTTTTTATTTTTTCAAAATTTTTTATGTTTATCTTTTTTTATTAAATCATATACTTCAAATATACAAAAATTAGTATTTCTAGTATTAATATTAAAGGCATTCCAATTGTAAATTTTAACTTTTTAGTTTTATGATGAAATATATACATACCAACAATAGTTCCAACTCCACCACCTAAAATCGTAAACGTGAAAAGCGAGTTTTCTGGTATTCTTCTGTTTCCCATTTTAGCTTTATGTTTGTCTATTCCCATAACTAGAAATCCTAAAATATTAATTATTAATAAATATATTATAGCTATTTGTGTAATGCTCACTGCTTGTACCTTCTTTCTTTAAAATACATTCCTTCTTGTTGTTTACATGGCTTACACTATCTTATCTCCGAACTTTGTCCCCGCAAGCAAATGGTAATGCAAATGCATAACTTCTTGTCCTGAATCTTTTCCCGAATTTACAATTATTCTATATCCATTTTCTTTAAATCCAATATTTTGTGCAATAATATTTATTGCTTTATGAATAGCCCATATATATTTTTCATCTTCATCTGAAATATTTGCTAAACAATCAATATGTTTTTTTGGTACAACCAAAATATGAATTGGTGCTGCAGGATTTATATCTTTAAAAGCATAAACAAATTCATCCTCATATACCTTGTCTCCTGGAATTTCTCCATTAATTATTTTACAAAATAAACAATCATTATCCATAATTAAACTTCCTTTCTTTTATTTGCTTTTTTTAGTGAAAGGGACCTCTCACTTTGAAAAAAGACACGTCCCCCTTTTAAAAAAATTATTCTAATATTGCTTTTATTCTTCTTACACCTGAGGAACTTGATTCTTCTTTTTTGATTTTAAAGTGACCTAGTTCTTTTGTATTTGCAACATGTGGTCCCCCACATAACTCAAGTGAAATATCTCCTATTTTATAAACTGTAACTATATCTCCGTATTTTTCTATAAACATTGCTTCTGCACCCATGGCTATTGCTTTATCTTTTTTCATTTCTAATTTTTCTACTGGAATTGCTTCCTCAATCCATTTGTTTACTAAGTCTTCTGTTTGCTTCTTTTCTTCGTCTGTCATTTTGCTGTCATGCGAAAAGTCAAATCTCATTCTTTCTGGAGTTATATTACTTCCTCTTTGATGTACATGTGAACCCAATACTTGCTTTAAAGCCGCATTTAAAAGGTGTGTTGCTGTGTGGTATTTTGTTTCTTGTTCTCCTGTGCTTGCTAATCCTCCCTTGAATTTTTGCTCTGCACCTGCTCTTGATTTTTGTTGATGTTCTTTAAATAATTTGTCAAATTCTTCCATTGATATTTTCATTCCATTTTCTTGACTTAAATCTTTTGTTACTTCTGGTGGGAACCCATATGTATCATATAATCTAAATACTATTTCGCCAGGAATAGAGTCTTTTCCTTCTTGTTTTAATTTGGCTATATCTTTGTTAAACTCTCTTTCTCCTTTGTCTAATGTTTTTACAAATTTGTCTTTTTCTTCTATTATTACTGTTTTTATTTGCTCTTTATTTTTTTCTAGGTCTGGATATAATTCTTTTAAAGCTTCTACATTTATATCTATTAAACTGTCTAATTCTTTTAGATTTATTCCTAGTTTATTCATGTGTCTTATCATTCTTCTTATTAAACGACGTAAAACATATCCTCTATCTAGGTTTGAAGGTCTTCCTCCATCTGAAATTATCATTATACTAGAACGTAAATGTTCTGCAATTATTCTTCTACTTTCTATTAAATCTACTTGTTGTATTTTTTGTAGTTTGTCCATTACTGGTTTAAATATTTCTGTATCAAATGGTGTCTCTTTTCCTTGTAATAACATTGCCATTCTTTCTAGTCCTAGTCCTGTGTCTACATTATGCTTTTTAAGTTTTGAATATCCTTTTTCATCTTTGTAGTATTCCATAAATACATTATTCCAAATTTCAACATATTTACCACAATCACATGAAGGTTGACAATTCTCTGAACATTTAGGCTTTCCTGTATCATAAAACATTTCTGTATCTGGTCCACATGGTCCTGTTTCACCTGCTATCCACCAGTTATCTTCTTTTCCATAGTAGTAAATGTGCCCATCTAAAATTCCCGCTTCTTTCCAATATTTTGCGGATTCTTCATCTCTTGGGCAGTCTTTATCTCCTTTAAATACGGTTACAGATAATTTTTCTACTGGAATATTTAGCTCTTGTGTTAAAAATTCAAAACTCATTTTTATAGATTCTTTTTTAAAATAATCCCCAAGTGACCAGTTCCCTAGCATTTCAAAGTATGTTAAATGGCGATTGTCTCCTACTTCATCTATATCATTTGTTCTTAAACATTTTTGATAGTCTGTAAGCCTTGTTCCCGCAGGGTGTGGCTCTCCTAATAAGTATGGAACTAATGGTTGCATTCCAGCTGTCGTAAATAATACGGATGGGTCATTTTCCGGTATTAATGGTGCTGATGGTATAACACTATGTCCATGTGCTTTAAAAAAATTTAAATATTTGTTTCTTATTTCTATTGCTTTCATTAAATAATCCCTCTTTCTATTTGCTTAAAATCTTTTCAATTATATAGCAAAATGCCTAAAATATCAAGGTTTATTTTTAACTTTTTTATTTTGTAATTTTTTTCATTATAATTAATAACTTAATATTTTTATATTAAGTTTTATTTAAAAATTAATTATGTATATTTTATTACTTTATTGTTAATAATAGGAAAAAGGAGATTTAGTTTTACAAGTCAATAATTCATATCTATGTTTGTTTTACAAGCAAAGATAGAAAGGAATGAATTTTAATATGAATTTTAAAAATTTATTTAAATATACTCCAAAACGAGATTACAACTTTACTTTAAAATCAGTTAATTCAAACGATGTAACAGAACATGACAGTGAAAAAAAGATTTCTGAAAGTTATGATTTAAATTTAAAATATATAAAAAATAAATATAGTTCATTAATTAATAGTGACATTCAAATAAGAGAATTTTTGCTTACTGCAAGAAATATACGGATATAAGGCTTTTTTAGTTTATATAGATGGAATGGTAGATTCTGATTTAGTTAATAGATTTGTTTTAAATCCTTTAATGCTTCGAAATAAAAACAATACTTTTGATGGAAACATTGATGAAGAATTTACTTCACAAAATTTAAAAGATGAAGTTAGAGTAAAAAAGACCCCAAAATTTAATTTAGAAGATTATTTATATTCCAATTTAATACCTCAAAACAATTTAAAAAAACAAGAAAAATTTTCTGAAATAATTGATGGTATTAATTCAGGAAACTGCGCTCTTTTTGTAGATACAGTAGAAACAGCATTTAACATTGATGTAAAAGGTTTTAAACAAAGAGGTGTTGAAGCCCCTAAAAATGAAATAATAATAAAAGGTCCACAAGAAGCTTTTTCTGAAAATATTAGAACAAATACTTCTCTTTTAAGAAGAATTGCAAATAATGAAAATTTAATTATAGAAAATTTTTCTGTTGGAAAAATAAGTAGAACAAAAGTTGCTGTTTGCTATATGTCAAATATTGCAAATCCAAATTTAATAGAAGAAGTAAAATACAGAGTTACAAATGTATCTTTAGATGCATTGATTTCTACTGGTCAATTAGAACAATTAATTACAGATAATGATAATATTGGAATTCCCTCAATTTTATCTACAGAAAGACCTGACAAATGTTCTAAATTTTTAATGCAAGGTAGAGTAATTATTTTAGTAAATGGAAATCCTTATGCAATAGTTACTCCCGCTGTTTTAATAGATTTTTTATCTTCTCCTGAAGATACTAATTTAAAAGTTAGTTTTGCAAATTTTTTAAGGTGTTTACGTTTTTTAGCTTATTTTATAACACTTCTTGCACCGCGGAATTTTTATTGCAATAACCAGTTTTCACCAAGAACTTTTACCTACAGAGTTACTGTTTTCAATACTAGCTAGTCGAGAAAGTGTACCTTTTCCAATAATTTTTGAGCTTTTAATTATGGAGCTTTCTTTTGAATTAATCCGAGAGTCTGGTTTAAGGGTTCCATCCCCTATTGGTGCAACAATAGGAATTGTTGGAGCATTAATTTTAGGAGATGCAGCGGTTAATGCACGTATTGTAAGTCCTATATTAATTATAGTAGTTGCAATTACCGGGCTTAGCTCATATGCAATTCCAGATTATAGTTTTTCTTTTCACTTAAGAATATATAGATTTTTATTTGTATTTTTAGGATATATAGCAGGATTTCTAGGAATTGGAATTGGATTTTTCGTTTACCTTAACTTACTATGTAGCTTAGAATCATTTGGAGTAAACTATACATCTCCTATATTACCTTCACTCGCTATTGGAAGTAATAGCTATTTTGTTAAACCTGCTTGGAAACAAGAAAAAAGGGCAAGCTATATTTTACCTAAGAAAAAAGAAGAAGCCCCAAAAATAAGCAAAAAGTGGGATACTTAAGGGCGGTCAATTGGTCAATTGGGACGTGCTTTTTTGACCGCCTCGCTCCAAAAAATAGAAAGGAGTTCTAATTAAATGGGAAATCAAAAATTAGAAAATATCGAAGCTATTGCATTTTTCTCTATAATAACATTTAATGGAATAATATTTTCTACAAGTAAAATCATATTTAATGATAGTATATCAGGAAGTCTTATTAATGCTGTTTTAATTACTTTTTTAGCAAGCCTTGTTGTTATTGCATATTCTTTTCTTTTAAAAAAATTTGAGGGTAAAGATTTATTAACTGTTTCAGATTATCTTGGTCGGAAAAACTTTAAAATTCTTTATTGGTATTGCATTTATTATTTATTTTACAGTAAGAGCCTCTATTTTCTTAAAAAAAATAAGCAGTTGTTTGGAAATTGTATATTACCCAATGACAAATATTATTTTTATCGTGTTGATTTTTATAATAGCAACAGGTATTATTTGTCAATTTAAAAATATTAGTATATGTAAAACTGCTGTATTTATGTTACCTATTTTGTTTTCATTAGTTGTACTTATTTTTATAGGCAACTCTAAAAACTTTACTTTTGAAAATATTTACCCAATACTTGGAAATGACATTAAAACTACTTTTTTTACTGGTTTAAGCAATTTGTTTGCATTTAGTGGAATCGCTTATTTGCTTTTTTTACCTAATAAACTAAAAAATCCTCAAAACTTTGCTAAAATTTCTTTAATAAGTGTTATTTTATCTGGAGTTTTTTTATTTATTGCACTTGGAAATATTTTGTTTTTATATTATGACACTATTGGAGATAGCGAACTTTTCCCATTATATTTATGTGTAAGATACATTGAATTTGGTACCTTTTTTCAAAGACTTGATGCAGTATTTCTATCTTTATGTGTAATAGGTGCAATAAGTTTTTTAGCATTAAATACTTATCTTGCTGTGGATATTCTAAAAAACATATTTTCTGTTTCTGACAACAGACCTTTGGTATATCCATATCTTTTAATTATTTTTGCTGTTGCATTATCTATAAAACAAAATTCTACTTTGGAATTTATGGAAAATTTGGTATCTAAAATACTATTTTTTACAATTGTAATTTTCTTTTCTTTTGCTATTTTAATTTTGGCTAATGTAAAGAAAAAATTAAAGGAGGTTCAAATTGAAAAAAGCTCTTAAATGGATAATTTTTTTAATTTCTATATTAATATTTTTATATGCCTTTTCTTCATCATATATTTCAGAAAGCATAGATCATCTTGACTACGTTATAGCAATAGGAGTAGATAGTATAGAAAATAGTGATAATTTTGAATATTCTTTTGAGTTTGCAAATATATCTTCCTTTTCTGAAAATGCATCTCCCGAGGATAGCCAACCGATTATAAATAAAGTTTCAGCACCCTCAATTTCTGGAGCAATTAATATACTTAATTCTTATGTCGGAAAACAAGTAAATTTATCACATTGTAAAGTAATTATTTTTTCTGATGAAGTTGCACAAAAAGGCCTTCTTCCTCAGATTGCATCACTTATGAATGATACTCAAATTAGACCAACTGTTAATGTTTTAATATCTGAGGTAACTGCTAGCCAATATATTGAAGGCTCTGCTTCTTCTTTGGAAAAAGTATTAACAAAGTATTATGATATTTTTCCAACCTCTAGTGAATATACTGGTTATACATCAAATGTAATTTTAGGCGAACTTTATGATAATCTTATAAATGAAAATATTGGTGCTGTTGCAATTTTAGGTAGAACTGTAAAATCTAATAAAGAACAAGGACAAAATCAAGAACAAGAGCAAAGCTCAGATCAAAGCCAAGGGCAAAATCAAGAACAAGAGCAAAGCTCAGATCAAAGTCAAGGGCAAAACCAGAGTAATTCTGAATCAGGTCACAAAAATATATCAGAAATTACCAGTCAAGGGCAATCTATTTTAGAAGGAGACCGTGGAACAGAAAATATCGGCTTGTGTGTACTAAAAAACGCTAAAGATATTGGACATTTAACTGCAATGGAAACACTTTGCTATTCTATGCTTATAGATGAAGTTGACAATTTTTATGTTAGACTAGATTATCCTTATAATAATAGTGAAAAAATTGACCTCTCCATTAATGCTCTTTCTTCTACAGAAATCAGTATTGATACTAATAAAGAAAATCCAATTATAAAGATTAAATTGAATTTAACTGGCGAAACTTTAAATGGATTAAATAGTTTAAATTATGCTGATACCAATGTTTTAAATAATATAAATAATAATTTAAAACAATATTTATCTAATGAAATTTTAAATTATTTAAACAAAACTTCTAAAGAATTTAAAGTTGATATTAATGGTTTTTATAAAAAAGCTAGAAAACATTTTTTAACACTAAAAGATTTTAAAAATTATAACTGGGCTCAAAAATATGAAAATGCAGAATTCGATGTTGAAATTAATTCTGACATTATTTCCAGTAGATTGATACAAAATAGCTAAAATTATGGATATAAAAAACATCTTATAAATTACATTACAATAAAATGCATAAATCATTGTTATAAAAATTATGAAAGGATTTTTTGTTTATGAATAATATTTTTATAAAATTGTTTTTTAGTTTAATTTGTTTATTTATATTACTTTACATTATTTCTTTTTCTATTTTTGAAATGAAAAATAAAAATAATGTTTTTGGTGGTGTTGCAACTATTGTATTTACTATTGCAAGTATTGTTTATAGTAATATTATTTTTTATATAAATTAACCATAGGCAAAATGCCTATGGGTTAATTTAATTTGTAATATTTTTATTTTAATTTTTCAATTTCCTCTTTGGTTAAACCTGTTATTTCTACTATTTCATCAATACGCATGCCTTTTACTAACAATTTTTTTGCTATTTTTCTTGCTTTAATTTTTTCTCCTTTTTCTATTCCTTTTTTCATGCCAACTACTTCAAAGGTATTTTGATCTCTTAAAAAACCTGCTCTTGCATCTACTAACCTTTTAAAATCTGGGTCTGAACTTAAATATGCTAATTCCTCTTTTGCTTGTTTTAAGCAATCACTTTCTTCCATATTATTTTCTACCTCCTCATTTTTCGGATTTTCTATAAATTTTAACCATAGAGCAAGTTCATCTTTTTTGATATCTGTATTTCTTATTTTCGGTATTTCTAATATATGCAACTCTATATCTTTTGTTAGTATTTTATTTGGATGTTTTCTTTCTCTTAAGTTCCATACTGTATGATATTCTTTTATATCTGATAATTTGTTAATTTTATAATTTGCAATTAATATTGATATACATGGTTTTAAAACATCATAATCATCTCCACTATTTATTTTTAATGTATACATTTCAGACCAATATTCTAACATTCTTTTATCCATATATTCATATTCTGAAACTTGAAGCTCTATATCACAGTCTTCACCATCATTGAACTTTACTCTTATGTCTAATCTTCCTGTTTTCGAATCTATTCTATTTCCTAGCATTCTTTTATTCAAATCTAAATTAACATTATTTACATCTCGTCCTAATATTAATGATAATAAATAACCTGTTATTTTGCTATTTCTTTGATTACCAAAAAGCTCCTGAAATACTATATCATTTTTTAATTCTAATAATGTTAGTTCTCCTATATTCATCACCTCCTTGTCGCTTGAATTTGCATAATACTTTTAATTCATTTTTTTAGGAAAATCACGCAACAAAAAAGTTTGAATTAAGTTTTTTTGAATAAAATTTTCTATGACTTAAAAGCAATTTGCACTTTTATTATAATACTTATCTTTTATATTTGTCAATGGTTGACGTAAAATTTATACCTTATTTCACTAAATTATTTTTTTAATATAATTAGTAAGCGCTAGAAGAAAAGGCGTACTTGAAAACCTCAAGCTAATCCGATATAATGTGGACATAGCTTGAGGTTATT
>CANRKM010000001.1 GCA_947631225.1 uncultured Clostridia bacterium | reverse complement strand
GAAAAATCAGTTATAGTTACAGTTCCAACAAGAAGAATTGATATTTCTATAAAAGAAGATTTAGTAGAAGAAATAGGTAGAATTTACGGAGTAGATAATATTCAAGGAAAACTTCCGGTAGTACCAATGAAGCAAGGGTCTGTAAACAAAACAATTAGGAAAATAAGACATAAAATGAGTGACTTAGGACTAAATGAGACATTAACTTATATATTAATAAATGATAAAGATGTAAGAAAATTTACTATGGATGAGTTTGAGCCATTAAGACTATTAGACCCAATTACAGAAGATAGAAACACCTTAAGGTATAGTATGATACCATCATTATACAAAATTTACGAATACAATAAAGCACGTGAAAACAAAGATGTATGCTTATTTGAAATTGGAAAAGGCTTTTATAAAAAAGGTGATTTATATGGAGAAGACCAAAAAATATGTGTATTAATGTCAGGAAAATATTACAACAAAATTGGATATAACCAAGATGTAGACTTTTTTGACATAAAAGGTGTAGCAGAAGAACTACTAGACTTTTTAGGATACGCCAACAGATATAGTTTTGTTATTCCAAAACAAATGCCTCAAGAATTCCACCCAGGTCAAACAGCAGAAATTTCAGTAAATAATGATATTGTAGGAATTATAGGAAGAATTCACCCTGAAATAGAAAAAGAAAAAGTATTTGTAATGGAAATAAATTTAGATAAATTATTAGCAAAAAAAGTAGGAAAAATGAAATTTAAAGAAATTTCAAAATTCCCAGTAATAAAAAAAGATTTATCTATTTTAGTAGACAAAAATATAACTTCAAAAGATATAGAAACAAAAATAAAGAAAAAAGCAGGAAAACTTCTATTAGATATAAAACTATTTGACCTATATGAAGGGAAAAATATTTTAGATAAAAATAAGAGAAGTCTAGCTTATTCATTAACATTTGGAGATCAAAACAGAACTTTAAATGACGAAGAAATAAATACTATTATGGAGAATATTATAGACGATTTGTCTAAAGCTGGAATGGAACTAAGAAAATAATGTGGTCATTGGGGACGTCCTTTTTTGACATATGTCATTTGGGACGTTCTTTTTTGACATATATTTATAAACTAATTTTACCAAAACACTTGCAAAATATCTATTTATGTAGTAAAATATAGATTGTAAAAAGTTTCCTTATACTTAGTTAAATAATATGACACCCGAATTTAACTCAGTTTAAGGTGCAAAAAAAATAGGAGGTGTAAATATGATATCAAAAGAAATAAAAGCTGAAATCATTGGGAAATATAAAAGAGATGAAAAAGATACTGGTTCTCCAGAAGTACAAATAGCTCTTTTAACAACAAGAATCAATGAATTAACAGAGCATTTAAAAATCCATAAAAAAGACAATCACTCAAGAAGAGGTCTTTTAAAAATGGTAGGTAAAAGAAGAAATTTATTAAATTATTTAGCTAAAAAAGATATTAATAGATACAGAGAAATAGTTGAAAAATTAAATTTAAGAAAATAAAACAAGGGGGCAGTATTCTTTTTTGCCCCTATTTTTTAAAGTTTATAAAGGAGAAAATATTTATGTTTAAAGTTTATGAAACAGAATTAGCAGGAAGAAAATTAAGCATTGAAACAGGAAAAATGGCAGCACTTAGTAATCGGAAGTGTTTTAGTAAGATATGGCGATACATGTGTAATGGTAAACGTTACAGCATCAAAAGAACCAAAAGAAGGGATTGACTTTTTCCCATTATCTGTCGATTATGAAGAAAAATTATATTCAGTAGGAAAAATTCCGGGTTCATACACCAAAAGAGAAGGAAAACCAACAGATAAAGCAATACTTACATCAAGAGCAATAGATAGACCATTAAGACCTTTATTTCCAAAAGATTTTAGAAATGATGTAGTAGTTGTAGCAACAGTACTTTCAGTAGAACAAGACAATTCCCCAGAAATTGCTGCAATGATTGGAGCATCATGTGCATTATCAATTTCAGATATTCCATTTGGAGGACCAACAGCAGCAGTAAACGTAGGACTAGTAAATGGTGAAATAATAATAAATCCAACAGAAGAGCAAAGAAAAGTAAGTGATTTAACTTTAACAGTTGCAGGAACACACGATAAAATTGCAATGATAGAAGCAGGAGCAAATGAAGTTCCAGATGATGTTATGTTAGAAGCAATTAAAAAAGCACATGTTGAAATTCAAAAATTATGTGAATTTATTTCAAAAATCAAAGAAGAAATTGGAAAGCCAAAATTTGAATATAAATCTTTTGCAGTTATTCCAGAAATATATGATTATTTATCAGAAAATTATAAAGAAGAAATGAAAACAGCTGTTACAGAAAAAGACAAAATTATAAGAGATGACAATATTTCAAAATTGAATGAAAAAGTAAATGAAGAATATAAAGAAAAATTTGGAGAAGAAAAATTTGAAGAAGATAAAGTAGCAATTTCAGAAGCCTTATATAAATTAGAGAAAAAAATTGTAAGAGACATGATATTTTATGAGCACAAACGTGTTGATGGAAGAAATTTAGATGAAATTAGACCTCTTTCATGTGAAGTAGGTATACTTCCAAGAGTACATGGAAGTAGTTTATTTACAAGAGGTTTAACACAAGTAATGTCTATTACAACTTTAGGTATGGTAAGCGAAGAACAAGAATTAGATGGAATTGATACAGAGACTACTAAAAGATATATGCATCAATACAACTTTCCATCATATTCAGTAGGAGAGGCAAGACCTTCTCGTGGTCCTGGTAGACGTGAAATTGGACATGGTGCATTAGCAGAAAAGGCTTTAGTTCCAGTTCTTCCATCAGTAGAAGAATTCCCATATGCAATAAGAGTTGTATCTGAAATCTTATCTTCAAATGGTTCAACTTCACAAGGAAGTATATGTGCAAGTTCGCTTAGCTTAATGGATGCAGGTGTTCCAATAAAAAGACCAGTTGCAGGAATTTCAACAGGATTAATAACAGATCCTGAGGATGATAAAAATTATGTAATGATGACAGATATTCAAGGAATAGAAGATTTCTTTGGAGATATGGACTTTAAAGTTGGAGGAACAGAAAAAGGAATTACAGCAATACAAGTAGACATAAAAGTAGATGGCTTATCTTATGATATAATAAAAGAGGCATTTGAAAGAACTCACAAAGCTAGAATGTATATTTTAAATGATATAATGAAACCACAAATTGCTGAGCCAAGAGAAGAAATATCAAAATATGCTCCAAAGATTATTACAACAAGAATTAAAATTGACAAAATAAAAGATGTAATAGGAACAGGCGGAAAAGTTATAAACAAAATAATAGAAGAGACTGGAGTAAAAATAGATATTGAAGAAGATGGACAAGTATTTATTTACGGTCAAAACAGTGAAAAAGCCTATGATGCACTAGATATGATAGAAGACATAGTTCGTGAAATAGAAGTTGGAGGAATATACTATGGTGCAGTAACAAGAATTACATCTTATGGAGCTTTTGTAGATTTAGGAAATGGAAAAGAAGGCTTACTTCATATTTCTAAAATTGCAAAAGAACATATAAGAAGAGTAGAAGATTATATAAAAATAGGTGAAAAAGTAACTGTAAAAGTTACAGAAATTGACCATCAAGGAAGAATAAATTTAGCTATGAATGAGTTAAGAGATAAAAGAAAAGAATTAAAAGATGCAGAAGAAGAAATACAAGAAGAGGAAAATGAACAAAGTATAAAAGATAAAGATACAGAAAATAAAGAAGTAGCAGGAGAAGAATAAGAAAAGCTTTAAAAGTGAAAGGAGGAGAGTGCTTAATTACACATTTAGCACCAAGACAAAGATGCCAAATATTCTAAATTTACAAACAAAAAGATATGCAATAAAACTGGAAAATTTTCAAGGTCCATTAGATTTACTATGTAATTTAATAGAGAAAAATAAGATGGATATATATGATATAAAGTTAGATGAAATAACAGATCAATATATAGAATATTTAAAACAAGCACAAGAACTAAATTTAGATTTGGCAAGTGAATTTGTAGATATGGCATCAACTCTTCTTTACTTAAAATCAAAAAAACTTCTTCCGGAAAAACAGTTTGAAGAAGAAGAAATATCAGAGGATGAACTTATAGGAAGAATTATAGAATATAAAAAATATAAAGATATAACAGAAAAATTAAGGCAGAAATTTGAAATAAATTCTTTAAGATTTTACAAATTACCAGAAAGTATTGAACTTCCCAAACAACAAATTGAAGAAGAATATGAAGAAAATATTATTCCAGAAATTTACCAAAAATTATGGAATAAAAATCAAGATAAAATAAACGAAAATGCAAATAACATAGAAAAAATAGCAGTTACAGATACATATACCGTAGTTAGCAAAGTAAAAGAAATGTTTAAAGAACTTGTAAAAAATAGAAGCTTTGTATTTAACAAATTATTTTCAATAAAAAAACATAATAAACAAGAAGTAGTAACAGCTTTTTCTGGACTTTTAGAGCTTTCTAAAAGAGAAAAAGTAGAAACTAATCAAAATGAACTTTTTGGGGATATAAATGTTAAGAGAAAAAAATAATGTCATTGGGGACGTCCTTTTTTGACCGCATGTCAATTGGGACGTCCTTTTTTGACATCTTTTGAAACTTTGTTAATTGGGAGGCCTTTTTTTTGACATCTTTTTAAATTTTATCGAAAAAAAATTAAGATAAATGACAAATTTCGACAAAAATTCAAATAATAATATGATATAATTTTAATTATTATTGTATTTTTTTTATTTATAAGAATTATTTCAAAAATTATCTTAAAAAGGAGCGAATTATGCCAAGATTTCCAAGAAATTGTTTAAATACGTCTTTTTTTCATGTGATGACTCAAGGGATTAACAAAAAATATATTTTTAATGAGCAAGATGATACAAAAAAATATATAAAATTTATGTACGAATTATTAAAAGAACATGATGTAAAAATAATTGCTTATTGTATAATGAATAATCATGCACATATTTTAATAGAAACAAATGATAAAAAAGAGTTAAGTGATTATATGCTTAGACTTAATTGCAAATATGCAAAGTATTATAATAAAAAATATGATAGAGTTGGTTATGTATTCAGAGAAAGATTTAAATCGGAAGGAATTTGTGATGAAAAACATTTATATAATTGTATAAAATATATTTATAATAATCCTGTAAGGGCTGGAATGTGTGATAGTCCAGAAAAATATCCGTTTTCTAATTATAAACCAATGAAAAATAATGTAGAAGGAAACTATATTTTTATCGATGTAGAAGATGATGAAGAAAGGACATATAAAGAATGTATAAATAGATTTTTAAAAGAAAATAATATAAAATTACAAGATTTAAAAGATGATATTGAAAATCTAAAAAAATTAGTACAAATTTTAAATATAGAATACAAAATGTCTTTGAGAAAGATATCAAGTGAGTTGAATATAGGAAGAGAAAAGATAAGGAGAATATCAAAACTTTAATGATTAAACGGTCAAAAAAGGACGTCCCCAATGACATGCGGTCAAAAAAGGACGTCCCCAATGACCCAAATGATCTAATGGCAAAAAAATGTCTAAAACCCCTTGAAATATTTTAAGAATTGTTATAGAATAAACATGTTAAAAAAGGGCACAATAATCAAAACATTATAAATTTACATTTTGTGTATTTAAAGGAGGAATTTTTATGTCAGTAAAAGTAGCCATTAATGGTTTTGGACGTATTGGACGTCTTGCATTTAGACAAATGTTTGGAGCAGATGGGTATGAAATAGTTGCAATAAACGACTTGACAAGCCCTGAAATGTTAGCTCACTTACTTAAATACGACTCAGCACAAGGAAGATATGAAAAAGCAGATACAGTAGTTGCAGGAGAAAACTCAATAACAGTAGATGGAAAAAAAATAAAAATTTATGCAATGCCAAAAGCTGAGGAACTTCCATGGGGAGAAATTGGAGTAGATGTTGTTTTAGAATGTACAGGTTTCTATACAACTAAAGAAAAAGCTTCAGCACATATACAAGCAGGTGCAAAAAGAGTTGTTATTTCAGCACCAGCAGGAAAAGATTTGCCAACAGTAGTTTATGGTGTAAATGAAAGTATTTTAAAACCAGAAGATACTGTAATTTCAGCAGCATCTTGCACAACAAACTGCTTAGCACCAATGGCTAAAGCTCTAAATGATTATGCACCAATCCAATCTGGAATAATGTCAACAATACATGCATATACTGGTGACCAAATGCTACTTGATGGTCCACATAGAAAAGGAAATTTAAGAAGAGCTAGAGCAGCAGCTGTAAACATAGTACCAAACTCTACAGGAGCAGCTAAAGCAATAGGACTTGTTATACCAGAATTAAACGGAAAATTAATTGGTTCTGCTCAACGTGTTCCAGTTCCAACAGGTTCTACAACAATATTAACAGCAGTTGTTAAAGGAAAAGATATAACACCTGAAAGTATAAATGCAGCAATGAAATCTCAAAGTAATGAATCTTTTGGTTATACAGAAGAGGAAATAGTTTCTTCAGATGTTATAGGAATGAGATATGGTTCATTATTTGACGCAACACAAACAATGTGCATGCCTCTTGGAGATGATTTATATCAAGTTCAAGTTGTAGCATGGTATGATAACGAAAATTCTTATACTAGCCAAATGGTTAGAACTATAAAATATTTTGCAGAATTGGGATAATTTAATAAAGAAATAATTAGGGTGGCGGAAGGTTCTTTGCCACTCCTATTTTAATAAAAAAGGCAAATAATATAGGTAAAATTTTATTTATATATTTGCCAAAGTAGAAAGGATGATAATTATGAATAAAAAAACAGTTAAAGATATTGATTTAAAAAATAAAAAGGTTTTAGTTAGATGTGACTTTAATGTGCCTATGGATGAAAACCAAAATATTACTGATAATACAAGGATTAAAGCAGCTTTACCCACGATAAAATATTTATTAGAGCAAAATTGTAAAGTAATTTTGTGTTCTCACTTAGGAAGACCAAAAGGAGAAGTATTGCCAGAGTTTTCTCTAAAACCAGTAGCAAAAGAACTAGCTAAATTACTTGGAAAAGAAGTTATTATGGCAAATGATGTTATTGGAGAAGATGCATGTAAAAAAGCAGAAAATCTAAAAAATGGAGAAGTTTTATTACTTGAAAACTTAAGATTCCATAGAGAGGAAACAGATAATGACCCGGAATTTGCAAAAAAACTTGCTTCATTTGGAGAAGTTTTTGTTAATGATGCATTTGGAACAGCACATAGAGCACACGCTTCAACAGAAGGGGTAACAAAATATTTACCTGCTGTATCTGGTTTTTTGATTGAAAAAG
The DNA here is from genome assembly GCA_947631225.1 of uncultured Clostridia bacterium. Taxonomy (GTDB): domain Bacteria; phylum Bacillota; class Clostridia; order TANB77; family CAG-508; genus CAG-269. The sequence continues at coordinate 45,504 of CANRKM010000001.1, read as the reverse complement.
AACTTAAATTTTTAGGAGATGCAATATCTAATCCAGAAAGACCATTTATGGCAATATTAGGAGGAAGAAAAGTATCAGATAAAATTGGTGTAATAGAAAGTTTACTTGAAAAAGTTGATGTATTGCTTATTGGTGGAGCAATGGCATACACATTTTTTAAAGCTATGGGATATGGAGTTGGAAATTCTATATGTGAGTTAGATAAATTAGATTTAGCAAAAGAAATTATGCAAAAAGCAAAAGAAAAAAATGTTAAATTTATGTTACCAGTTGATACAAAAGTAGGAAAAGAGTTTGATCCAAATACAGAGAGCAAAGTAGTAAAAAATTCTGAAATTCCAGATGGATGGGAAGGATTTGATATAGGAACTGAAACAATTAAAATATATGCAGAGGAATTAAAAAAAGCAAAAACTATAATATGGAATGGACCACTTGGACTATCAGAGTTTGAACAATTTGCAGTTGGTACAAATTCTATTGCAAAAACTTTAGCAGATTTAGATGTTGTTAAAATTATTGGTGGAGGAGATTCAGCAGCTGCAATTGAAAAAGCAGGTTTAGCAGATAAATTTACTCATATTTCAACAGGAGGAGGAGCTTCTTTAGAGTTCTTAGAAGGAAAAAAATTACCAGGAATTGAAGCTTTGCAAGATAAATAGAAAATTAAAGCCTTATAAGATAAAAAAATTATTGTAAATAATCAACTATATTTACAATAATTAAAAACAAATTAAAAAATATATAAAGGAGTTGAAAGCGTGAGAAAAAAAGTAATTGCAGGAAATTGGAAGATGAATATGCTTCCAAATGAAGCAATAGAAATGATAACTAAATTGGCTGAATATGTTAAAGAAACGGACAATGAAGTAGTTTTATGTGTACCATATATAGATTTATTTTATTCTTTATTAACAGCTCAAGGGACAAACATAAAAATTGGTGCACAAAATATGCATTATGAAGAAAAAGGTGCATATACTGGAGAAATATCTGCAAAAATGCTTAAATCGACAGGAGTAGAGTATGTAATAGTAGGACATTCTGAAAGAAGAGAATATTTTGCAGAAACTGACGAAATAGTTAATAAAAAGGTAAAAGCGGCAATTGAAAATGATTTAAAGCCTATAGTTTGTGTGGGGGAAAAATTAGAAGAAAGAGAAGCAGGAAAAGCTTTTGATATAATAACTGCTCAAACTGAAAAAGCACTAAATGGTTTAAATTCAAATCAAGTTCAAAATGTAATAATTGCATATGAACCAATTTGGGCAATAGGAACAGGAAAGACTGCAACAAGTGAAGATGCAAATGAAGCATGTAAAAAAATAAGAGAAAAAATTTCCAAAATCTATGGACAAAACGTGGCAAATGGAGTTATAATACAGTACGGTGGAAGTATGAAACCAGAAAATGCCAAAGAATTATTGGAAATGTCAGATATAGATGGAGGATTGGTTGGTGGTGCAAGCTTAAAGGCAGAAACTTTTGAAAAAATAGTAAATTATAATAAATAATAAAGGATTTAAGAAAGGGGCTAAATCTATTATGAAGAAAGAAGGAAATAAAATGAAAAATAATCTTTCAAAAAAAATAAATAAAGATTTAGAACCAAAGAAAATTTCTTATTATGAACTTTTAAAAATAGATGATGATAAAAGATATGAATTAATAAATGGAATACCATATTTAATGTCAAGTCCTACAGTAAATCATCAAGAAATTTTAGGTGAAATTTATACTCAAATTAAAGAATATTTAAAAGGAAAAAAATGTAAAGTTTTTATTGCACCATTAGATGTAAAATTATCAGGTGAAGAAGATGACAAAAAAGAATTTAATGTTGTTCAACCAGACATTATGGTTGTTTGTGACAAAGAGAAAATAAAAGAAAGAAATATTTTAGGTGCACCAGATTTAGTAATAGAAATTTTATCTAAATCAACCGCACAGCATGATAGACTCACAAAATTAAATTTATACCAAAAGTTTGGGGTAAAAGAATATTGGATAGTTTCACCAGAAGAAAAAAATATTTGGGTATTTCTTTTAAATGATGAAAATGTATATACAATTAGAGCATATTATTTAGATGATAAAATAAAAATAAATGTACTAAAAGAATGTTATATAGATTTAAAGAATTTTTGCATAGAAAATAATATTATAATATAATACAAAGGAAAGAACATAATTAAAATTAAAAAATGAAAATCTAGCAAAATAAAAAAATAACTTTAGAAAGGAAGCAATTTTTATGGAAAACAAATTAACAACGCTAATGATATTAGATGGATTTGGAGATAATATTGAAAAAGAAGGTAATGCAATAAAACTTGCCAAAACACCTAATATAGATAAAATTACAAAAAAATATCCAACTACTAAAATACAAGCAAGTGGTTTAGCAGTAGGACTTCCAGAAGGACAAATGGGAAATTCTGAAGTTGGGCACACAAATATTGGTGCAGGAAGAATAGTATACCAAGAATTAACAAGAATAACAAAATCAATAGAGGATGGAGATTTCTTTTCTAACCCAGAACTTGTAAAAGCAATGGAAAACTGCAAAAAAAATAATTCAAAACTTCACATACTAGGATTAGTATCAGATGGAGGAGTTCATAGTCATAATAGACATTTATATGGACTATTAGAGATGGCAAAAAGAAAAGGATTAGAAAATGTATACGTACATTGTTTCTTAGATGGAAGAGATACACCTCCAGCATCTGCAGAAGGATATTTATTAGATTTAGAAGAAAAAATGAAAGAAAAAGGAATTGGAAAAATTGCAAGTATATCTGGAAGATTTTACGCCATGGATAGAGATAAACGTTGGAACAGAATAGAAAAGGCATATAGAGCACTAGTTTTCGGAGAAGGAAATAAAGCAGGAACATGTATTAATGCTATAGAAAGTTCATATCAAAAAGAAGTATTTGATGAATTTGTTGAACCAACAGTTATAACAAATGGTTCAAAGCCAGTAGCTACAATAGAAGATGGAGATTCTGTAATTTTCTTCAACTTTAGACCTGATAGAGCAAGACAAATTACACGTTCAATAGTAGACAAAGACTTTAAAGAATTTGAAACTAAAAAAATGAATGTACACTTTGTATGTTTTACCAGTTATGATGAAACAATGCCAAATGTTCATATAGCGTTTAAAAAAGAACCTATAAAAAACACATTAGGTGAAGTTGTAAGTAAATCAGGCGGAACACAATTAAGAATTGCTGAAACAGAAAAATATGCACATGTTACATTTTTCTTTAATGGAGGAGAGGAAAAGCAATATGAGAATGAAGATAGAATTTTAGTACCATCTCCAAAAGTTGAAACATATGATTTAAAGCCTGAAATGAGTGCATATGAGGTAACAGATAAAGTAATAGATGCAATAAAGCAAAAAAAATACAATACAATAATTTTAAATTTTGCAAATCCAGATATGGTAGGACACACAGGAAATCTAAATGCTGCTATAAAAGCAGTTGAAACAATAGATGAATGTGTAGGCAAAATTGTAGAAAGCATTTTAGAGCAAAAAGCAAACTTAATAATAACAGCAGACCATGGAAATGCAGAGCAAATGATAGACTATAAAACAGGGGAGCCACACACAGCTCATACAACCAATTTAGTACCATTAACTTTAATATCTGAAAAAGAAAATGTAAAATTAAGAGAAGGTGGAAAATTAGCAGATATAGCACCAACAATGTTAGAATTAATGGGAATTAAAAAGCCAGAAGAAATGACAGGAATAAGCCTAATTGAAAAATAAAAAAGAATAATATAAAATTTTTTTATAAATATTAATTTGGCAAAAAATAACAATAATATAAAGTTATTTAATTTACTAAAAAGGCAAAAGCTAAAGATACATTAAATTTTTAAGAAGGGGGAAAGTTAATTTTATTAACGAAAAAAAGATGCTTAGAACCACAAAAAACATGAGGGATAAATACGAAAAAATCCAAAACTGTTTGTTTGACTTAATCCCAGAAAAATGGGAAGAAATTTATTTATATGCATCTGTTATAGAAAATGAAGACAAAGAACAAACAGGAGAAATGTATTTTTATTATTTCCCTAAAAGTTTGCTTAAAAAGAAACCTGTAAATGTATATGAAGTACCAAAAAAATTTAATATTAATGAGGTAGAATATCTAAAAATAGTAGATAATTTATATGAAATTATAAAAGAACTAAGACAAGACTTTATAGATACTGAACAAAGATTATGGACGAATATTACAATTTCAATAAGAAGTTCAAGATTTAAAATAGAATTCTTTTATGACCAAATAAGTGGCGAAGAATACTCAAGTTATGTAAGACATGTAATATGGAGATATAATTATCTACATTTAGGTGGAGAGTTAAAAGAAGAAAGAAAAATATTAGACAAATATTTAGATAATGCTGATAATAATAAAAAAGAAAAAGAAGAATATATAACAGGTATGTATATAAAAGCTTTAAACAATACAGTAGGTTTTGACAAAGAAATAAAAGTTGCTCAAGAAAGACAAAAAGAGCAAGAACAAAGAATAATAGAAATAGAAGAACGAAAAAACAAAAAGATACAAGAAAAAGCCAAAAAAGAAGAAGAAAAAAGACTTAAAGAAGAAGAAAAAAATAAAAATCAGATATTAAAAAGCTAAAATTATGATTAAAAGTGAAAAAAAGCTAGAAAAGTTAAAATTATAATATATTAAAAGTTAAACAACAGTTAATAAATGAGTTAGAACTATATTTAATTTTAATTGATATAGTTTAAGTTCTTTTTAGCTGTAAAAAATAAAAAATTAAAGGAGGAATTTCAAATGAAAGAATATTTGGAAATTGATGAAGTAAAAGCATTGGAGGTTTTAGATTCAAGAGGAAACCCAACAGTACAAGTAGAAGTTGTACTAGAAGATGGAAGCACAGGGGTTGCTATGGTTCCATCAGGAGCATCAACAGGAAGTTTTGAAGCTGTTGAATTACGTGATGGAGACAAATCAAGATACTTAGGAAAAGGAGTGTTAAAAGCAGTAGAAAACGTAAACACAATAATTAGAGAAAAAGTTATAGGTATGAATGCTTATGATCAAGTAAAATTAGATAAAACTTTAATAGAATTAGATGGAACAGAAAATAAAGGAAAATTAGGTGCAAATGCAACACTTGGAGTATCACTTGCAGTAGCTAAAGCAGCTGCCGCATCTTTAGGAATGGAGCTATATAACTATATAGGTGGAGTAAATGCAAAAATACTTCCAACACCTATGATGAACATAATGAATGGTGGAAAGCATGCTGATTCTACATTAAGTATACAAGAATTTATGATAATGCCAGTTGGAGCAAAATCATTTACAGAATGTATGAGAATGGGAGCAGAAGTTTACCACAACTTAAAATCTGTATTAAAATCAAAAGGACTTTCTACAGCTGTTGGAGATGAAGGTGGTTTTGCACCAAATGTTAAAGATGAAGAAGAAGCATTAGATACAATAGTAGAAGCAATAGAAAAAGCAGGATATAAACCAGGTGTAGATATATGTTTAGCTTTAGACTGTGCTGCAACAGAAATGTATGATGAAGCTAAAAAAATAGGAAAAGAAGGAGATTATCATTTCTGGAAAATAGGTGTTACAAAAACATGTGATGAAATGATAGATTTCATAGAAGAATTATGCAACAAATATCCAATAATCTCAGTAGAAGATGGATTAGCAGAAGAAGACTGGGATGGATGGAAAAAATTAACAGATAGATTAGGAGACAAAGTTCAACTAGTTGGAGATGACCTATTTGTAACAAATATTAAAAGATTACAAAAAGGATTAGACTTAGGAGTTACAAACAGTATATTAATAAAATTAAATCAAATAGGAACTTTAACAGAGACATTAGATGCAATAGAACTTGCCAAAAAGAACGGATACACAGCAGTTGTATCACACAGATCTGGTGAAACAGAAGACACAACTTTAGCAGATGTAGCTGTTGCAACAAATGCAGGACAAATTAAAACTGGTGCACCATGCAGAACTGATAGAGTTGCAAAATACAATAGACTTCTAAATATAGAAAATGATTTAGGTTGTACTGCAATCTATGCTGGAAGAAAAGGTCTAAATATTTAACATAAAAAAGAATGTTCTTTTATAAAAAGGACATTCTTTGCATTTAAGCAAGAAAGGAAATTGAATAAAAAATGATAAAAAAATTAGCAAAATGTATTGGAGAATACAAAAGAGAAACAATATTGACACCAATATTTGTAGGGATGGAATGTGCATTTGATGTTATTATACCATTTTTAATGGCATATTTAATTGACAATGGTATTAATAAAGGGGATAGCAAGCAAATTTTAGGTATAGGAATTTTATTAATTATATGTTCATTTATAGCAATATATACAGGAGTAAAATCAGGAGATTATGCAGCAAAGGCAACAGCTGGATTTGCAAAAAATATTAGAAAAAAGATTTATTATAATGTACAAGACTTTTCTTTTTCAAATATAGATAAATTTTCTACATCTAGTATTATAACTAGACATACTACTGATGTAAATAATATTCAAATGGCATTTCAAATGATAATAAGGATGGCAGTAAGGGCTCCTCTTATAATTATATTTTCTTTAATAATGACATTTGTTATAAATGTAAAACTTGCCTTAATATTTTTGATAGCAGTTCCACTATTAGGATTAGGTTTATATTTTATAGCAACAACAGCACATCCGATTTTTGAAAAAGCAATTTCAATATATGATAAACTAAATAATATTGTACAGGAAAATGTAAGAGGTATAAGAGTTGTAAAATCCTTTGTAACAGAAGATGAAGAAATAGAAAAGTTTGATGAAACTTCTAAATTAATATATAAAGAATTTTCAAAAGCAGAAAGAATAGTTGCTTTAAATAATCCATTAATGCAATTCACAGTTGCAACAATTATTGTACTTATTTCATGGTTTGGAGGAAAAGAAATTATTACAAATAATTTAACAACAGGTGAATTTACAAGTTTAATATCTTATACAATGCAAATTTTAATGTCTTTAATGATGCTTTCAATGGTTCTTGTTACAATAATGATTTCAAGAGCATCTGGAGAAAGAATAGTTGAACTTATGGATGAAAAAAGTAATTTAACTAGCAAAGAAAATGCAATAAAAGAAGTAAAAGATGGTTCAATAGTTTTTGAAGATGTAAATTTTAGTTATGTAAATGATGAAAATAAATTAGTTTTAAAAAATATAAATATAGATGTAAAATCAGGAGAAACTATTGGAATAATAGGAGGAACTGGCTCGTCGAAAACTACCTTAGTGCAACTAATTCCAAGACTTTATGATGTAACAAGTGGTAAAATAAAAGTTGCTGGAATTGATGTTAGAGATTATGATATAAAAGCATTAAGAAATCAAGTAGCAATGGTGTTACAAAAAAATGAATTATTTTCTGGAACAATAAAAGAAAATTTACGTTGGGGAAAAGAAGATGCAACAGATGAAGAAATTGAAAATGCTTGTAAATTAGCTCAGGCTGATGAATTTATAAAAACATTTCCAGATGGATATGATACATACATAGAACAAGGTGGAACAAATGTATCAGGTGGACAAAAACAAAGATTATGTATTGCAAGAGCTTTATTAAAAAATCCTAAAATACTTATTTTAGATGATTCTACAAGCGCAGTAGATACTAAGACAGACAGTTTAATAAGAAAAGCCTTTAAAAATAATATTCCAAATACAACTAAAATTATTATAGCCCAAAGAATTTCATCAGTTGAAGATGCTGATAAAATAATTGTTTTAGATAATGGAGTAATAAATGCCATAGGAAATCACCAAGAATTGCTTGCTTCATGTGAAATATATAAAGAAGTATATTACTCACAAATGAAGGGAGGCAAGGAAAATGGATAAAAAATTGAAAGGAAAAATAGATTTCAAAGTTTTAGTAAGAGTTTTAAAATATATTACTAAAAATTATAAATTAAGACTATTTTTTGTAATTTTCTGTCTTTTACTAAGTACTGCTTCATCTGTTGCTGCAAATTTGTATTTACAAACTTTAATAGATGATTATATAGTTCCACTTGTAGGAACGTTAAATCCAGTTTATACTTCACTTGTAAAAGCAATAGTTACAATGATTGTAATTTATGGAGTTGGAGTAATTGCAGGTTTTTTATCAAGTAGACTAATGGTAAAAGTATCTGAGGGAACATTAAAAGAAATTCGTGATGAAATGTTTGTTAAAATGCAAAAGTTACCTATAAAATATTTTGATACACATTCTCATGGCGATATAATGAGTCGTTATACAAATGATACAGATACATTAAGTCAAATGATTTCTCAAAGTATACCAGAAACATTTTCTGTAATTACAACAATAGTTGTTATATTTCTTGCAATGATAATAACTAATATTTATTTAACAGCAGTAGTACTAATATTTCTAGGAATAATATTGATTGTAACTAAATTCATGACATCAAGAAGTGGAAAACACTTTATAAAACAACAAGAAGCTGTAGGTAATTTAAATGGATATATAGAAGAAATGATAAATGGTCAAAAAGTAGTAAAGGTATTTTGTTATGAAGAAAGAGCCAAAAAAAGATTTGATAAATTAAATGAAGACTTAGCAGAAAATGTTTATAATGCAAATAAATTTGTAAATTGTATAGGACCTGTAAATGGAAATCTTGGAAACACATTATATGCAGTTTTAGCAATAGTTGGTGGATTACTTGCGATTAATGGAATAGGAAATGTATCTGTGGGAATGATAGTTGCATTTTTACAACTTAGTAAAACTTTTATAAGACCAATAAACCAAATTTCACGCCAGTTAAACTCAATAGTTATGGCTGTATCTGGTGCGAAAAGAATATTTGAATTTATGGATGAAGAGCCGGAAAAAGATGAAGGTAAAGTAACTCTTGTAAATGTAAAAGAAGAGAATGGAAAGCTTGTAGAAGTAAATGAAAGAACAAAAATGTGGGCGTGGAAATACCCTCATACAGATGGAAGAATAGAATATATTAAATTAGCTGGACACATTGAATTTTACGATGTAGATTTTGGATATGAAGAAAATGAACTTGTTTTACATGAAATTAGTTTATATGCAAAACCAGGACAAAAAATTGCATTTGTTGGAGCAACGGGAGCAGGAAAAACTACAATAACAAATTTAATAAATCGTTTTTATGATATTGAAGATGGAAAAATTAGGTATGATGGTATAAATATAAATAAAATAAAAAAAGACGATTTAAGACTTTCTCTTGGAATGGTTCTTCAAGACACAAATCTTTTTACAGGAACAATAAAAGATAATATAAAATATGGAAGAAAAGAAGCATCAGATGAAGAAGTAATTAATGCTGCAAAACTTGCAAATGCACATAATTTTATAATAAAACTTCCAAATGGGTATGACACAGAAATTTCATCAGATGGAGCAAGTTTATCTCAAGGTCAAAGGCAACTTTTGGCAATAGCAAGATGTGCTCTTTTAGATCCACCAGTAATGATACTTGACGAGGCAACTTCAAGTATAGATACAAGAACAGAAAAAATAGTTCAAGAGGGAATGGATAAACTTATGGAAGGAAGAACTGTATTTGTAATAGCTCACAGACTTTCAACAGTTAGAAATTCAAAAGCAATTATAGTTTTAGATCATGGAAGAATAATAGAAAGAGGAACACATGAAGATTTAATAAATGAGAAAGGTCAATATTATAAACTATATACAGGGGCATTTGAGCTAGAATAATACGGGTTTTAACATTAAATTACTAGAAAATATAGATTATACAAAAAAGCAAGAAAATATTGCTATTTTCTTGCTTTTGTTGTATAATAAGAAAGATATAATAAAAACAGAGAGGAAATAATATATGGAAGAAAAATTGTATGATATAGGAATTGAAAGAGAAGGACTAAGATGTGATGCAAATGGAAATTTATCAAAAAAGCCTCATCCAAAATGTTTTGCAGATAGAATGAAAAATAAATTTGTAACAACTGATTGGGGAGAAGCACAAATGGAATTAAGAACACCAGTATGTAAAAGTACAGATGAATGTTATGAAAAATTAAATGAAATTACAAATGTAGTTTTATGTGAATTAAATAATCAAAATGAATTGATATGGCCATATAGTATGCAATGCATACTTCCTAAAGAAGAAGATTTTCCATGGGGGAATTATGGATCTCATGTAGAAGAACATGAATATGAAATGTATTTATACAAAAAATATGGTTATAAAATGCATTGTATGTCTGGTATACATATTAATTTTTCTTTTAGTGATGTTTTATTTGAAAGAATAAAGGAAAACTATGAGGATATTCCACAAACAAAAGATGATGCATATTTTAAAATAATGAGAGTTTTTTTCAAAAAGGCATGGCAGTTAATGTATTTTTTTGGTGCAACTCCATTACAACTAAATGAACAAGAAACAAGCATATTATCATTAAGAAATACAGAAAAAATCGGCTTTACAAATGAAGGCAAAATAGATGTAGATTTTTCAAATAAGGAAATGTATCTAAATTCTGTAAAAAAATTAATAAGTCAAGATATTATAAAAGCTGCAACTGAACTGTATATACCTATTAGAGCAAAATCAAGCAAAAAGAATAATACAATACAAGAACTTGAAGAAAAGGAGATAAATCATATAGAAGTTAGATTATGTGATATAAATCCCTTCGATAAATGTGGTATAAATAAGGAACAAATGGATATGTTTGTTTTATTTATTATAAAATGTCTTATAGAAAATGAGCAAATCGTTAAAGAACATAACTATAAAGAAACTGCAAAAGTTGGAATAAGTATGGAAGAAAAGCAAGAACTTATTGAAGACATTGAATCATATAAAAAAATAAATGAAACATTAGGACTTGATTTTGAAGAAAGTATTGAAAAATATTTGGAATATATTTTAAATAATAAAAAAACAATAGCAGAAGAAATAGTAGATTTATCTAATAAAGAAGGTTTATTAGAAGGTTTGTTAATACTTGCTAATAAATATAGTAAAGACGCAGAAGAAATGAGATATAAAATAACAGGATATCCTAATTTGGAAGCATCAACTCAAATACTAATAAAAGATGCTATTTCAAGAGGGGTTGACTATAATATTATAGATGAGAAAAAGAGTTTTGTTGAATTTAGCAATGGTACAATAAAAGAATGTGTAATTCAAGCATCAAAAACTTCTAAAGACTCTTATATATACCCATTTATTACTGATGACAAATTATACGCAAAAAGAGTAATGATAGAAAATGGTATAGACACTCCTATGTATAAATACATAAATAAAAAGATGAGTAAAGAAAAAATAAAAAAAGCAGTAAAAAATATTTTAGGAAGAAAAGTAGTTGTAAAACCTAGGACAACCAATTATGGAGATGGAATTACAATAATTGATAATGGAGCAGATGAAAATACATTATTAGAAGCAATAGAATATGCATTTTCATTTGATCAAGATGTTTTTATAGAAGAATATGTAAAAGGAAATGAATATAGATTTTTAGTTATAGATGGTAAATGTATACATGTTTCATGGAGAAGACCTACAAGTGTTGTAGGAGATGGAAAATCTACAATACAAGAGCTAATAAACCAAAAGGTAGAAAGTCCATTATATACTAGATTTAATAGAAAAATAGTTGTAAATGAGCTTATGTTAGATTATCTTTCAAAACAAGGGTATTCTTTAGAATATGTTCCTCCAAAAGACAAAAGGATATATCTTCATAAAATTTCAAATGTAAGTAAAGGTGGAGAAGGAATTGGTGTAAACAATATTATGCCTGATTATTTCAAGAAAATCGCTGAAAAATTAGTAAGAGCCTTTAATGCAAAAATATGTGGAGTTGATATTATAATAGATGATCTAAATTCTACAAAATATAAAGTTATAGAATTAAATGATAATCCAGGAATTCTTTCAAATGAATATCCAGTTGAAGGAGAAGGGGCAAAAGTAGGAATAGAAATTCTTAAATTTTTAAAGTTAATAGAAGATTAATTTTAGAAATAATATTTACAAACGTACTACAAAATGATAAAATTGTAGTACATTTGTAATGGAGATTAATATGAGGGTTGAAAAATAAAGGAGGAATGAAAAATGTCAGGACATAGCAAATGGCATAATATTGCAGCTAAAAAAGGAAAAGCAGATGCTGCAAGAGGTAAAGTTTTCACAAAATTAGGAAGAGAATTATTAGTTGCAGTAAAACAAGGAGGACCAGACCCAGAAGGAAATTCTAGCTTAAAAGCTGTAATTGCAAAATGTAAAGCAGCAAACATGCCAAATGACACAATAAATAATGCAATAAAAAAAGCTTCTGGAGAAGGAAATGTTGCAAATTACGAAGAAATAATTTATGAAGGATATGGACCAAATGGAGTTGCTTTAATTGTTGAAGCAAGTACAGATAACAAAAATAGAACAGCGGCAGATGTAAGACATGCATTTGATAAATCAGGAGGAAACTTAGGAACTACAGGATGTGTTTCATATATGTTTAAGAAAAAAGGGGTTATGGTAATTGAAAAAGAAAATTGCCAAATGGATGAGGAAGAATTAATGATGCTTGCAATAGAAAGTGGTGCAGAGGATTTTGAAACTCAAGATGAAGTTTATGAAATAATAACTGACCCAAGTGATTTTACTGAGGTTTCAGAAAAACTTCAAGAAGCGGGAATTAAATTCTTAGAAGCATCTGTACAAATGGTTCCAGAAACAACAGTTAGTTTAGATGAACAAGCAGCAGAAAAAATGGAGAAAATGATTGAAAGACTAGAAGATTTAGATGATGTAATGAATGTTTATCATAATTGGGAAGAATAAAAATTAATTTTTATTAAACGTTTATATTTATATATTTTGAAGTGAAATTTTTGGTGCTCGTTTTAGAAAATGTTAAGAGCAAAGCGAATTACATTTTCTTAAATGGGGATAACGGAAAAATATATAAATATAAACGTTTTAATATTATATATTATTTAATAATTATCAATAATGGTAATTATATTTTTTTTGTTCTAAGGTATAAAGATTATGCATATAATATGTATTATATTAACATTATAATAAAAACATTAATTAACTATGAAAATACTTGGTGATGGTATGATTAAAGAAGTTTTAGAATATTTACCTGAATGTATAAAAGAAGAAATAGAAAATTTTATAAATAAAAGTGGAAGAAAAAATTGCTATGACATAAATAATAAAAGAATAGAGGAAGAAATAGAGGAAATAAGACTTAGAATAAACAAAAATTTAAGTCTTAAAATTGGACAAGGATTAGTCTTACTAAATCATAGAGTAAGTAGGGAAGAATTAACAGAAAGCTTTGAAAATATATGTGAAAAATCAATATATTCATATACAAAGCAAATTTCAGAGGGATTTATAACAATAAAAGGTGGAAATAGAGTAGGATTAACAGGGAGTTGTGTTATAGAAAATGAAAAGGTAATAAATATAAATAACATATCAAGTTTAAATTTTAGAATAGCAAGACAAATAAAAGATGCCTCAATACCACTTTTAAAATATGTAATAGATATACAAAATAATTCAATTTATAATACATTAATTGCATCTCCACCAGGAGCAGGAAAAACTACAGTTTTAAGAGATTTAATAAGAAAAATATCTAATCGGAATTCCAGAAATAAATTTTAAAGCGAAGACTTGTGGAGTAGTAGACGAAAGAGGCGAAATTGCTGCAATGTATAAAGGTGTGCCACAAAATGATGTTGGAGATTTTACAGATGTAATAGATAATGTTCCAAAGCCAATAGGAATTAATATGCTAGTTAGGTCAATGGCACCTGAGGTAGTAGCTTGTGATGAAATTGGAAGCATAGAAGATATTAAAGCAATAGAAAATTTAGCATGTAAACGGAGTAAAAGGAATTTTTACGGCACATGCAGGGTCAACGGAAGAATTATTTCAAAATGAAAATTTAAGAAAACTCATTGAAAATAAAATAATAAAAAGAGTAATAGTGTTAGATGTTAAAGCTAAAGGGAAAATAAAAGAAGTAATAGAAAGTGAATTGCTCATGTAAAGAATATATTCAATTTAATAATTTATGTACCATAAAAAATGCAATATATAGTTCTAAAACATAAAAATTCAGCATATACATATATAAGAGGTGTATAAATGGAATTTTTAAGATATGTTTTTTTTATAGCAATAATTTCAGGAAGTACAAGCATTGGCTTTTTACTTTCAAAAGAATATAAATATAGAGTGATAGAATTAAGATGTTTTTCCAATTTAATAAATATTTTACAAAACAAAATAAAGTTTACACATAAGCCATTGCAAGAAATTCTGGAAGAAATTTCAAATATAGAAACAAATACAAGAATTACACAAATATTTTATAAAACATCAAAAAATTTGGAAAAAGATAATTGCAAAGAAGCTTTAACTAAAGCAATTAATGAAGAAAAATTTTTCTTAAATCTAAAGATAGAAGATATAGAATTATTAAAAATGTTGGGAACAGTTTTAGGAAAAACAGATATAGAAGGACAAATGAGCGAAATAAATCAGTTTAATATTTTATTAAATAATCAAATAAAAAAAGCAGAACAGGAACATATAAAAAATGATAAAATGTGCAAAAGTTTGGGGACAATAATAGGTCTTGTAATTGTAATAATTTTATTTTAGTGATGCTTTTGGGGACGGAGTAAAAAAGCATCAAAGGAGAATTAAAGAAATGAATGTTGATTTGTTATTTAAAATAGCTGCAGTAGGAATTTTAGTTGCCGTTTTGCATCAGGTATTATGCAGGGCAGGACGTGAAGAACAAGCTATGATGACAACCCTTGCAGGACTTATTATAGTTCTTACTTTAGTTATAAAAGAAATAAGCTCATTATTTGATACTGTAAGAAGTTTGTTTGGTTTATAGTATTAAATTTGCTATAAAAATAGAAAGTTGAATAATGTCAAAATTTGTATGTTTGGAAAGAATGTGATTAAAAAATGGATGATGTAATAAAGATTATTGGAATTGGTCTTATTGCATTAATACTTATTATAATTATTAAACAATATAGACCAGAGTTTGCTTTGTATATATCATTGATTGCAGGAGTTTTGATTTTATATTTAGCTTTAGATGAAATATCTAATATTATAAATCTATTAAAGAATATTACTCAAAAATCAGGAATTAATAGTGAATTTTTAGGAATTTTGCTTAAGATGACAGGAATTGCTTTTTTGGCAGAATTTGCAATTAGTATATGTAAAGATGCAGGAGAAGGGGCTATTGCGAGCAAAGTAGAATTAGGAAGTAAGGCTATAATTGTTTCTATGTCAATACCTATTATTTATAACTTGTTAGAAGTAATTTTAAAAGTTTTGCCAGCATAACCAGAAAAAAATGACATATGAAATAATTTCTGATTATAAAAGGAGTTAACAAATGAAGAAAAAGTGGTACATATATGTAATAGTAATTTTTATAATTTTAATTCCGAAGGCAACTTATGCTGAAAGTAAATTAAATTCTCAAAATAGTTCCATAAATATTAGAGAAACAAGTGAAAATGTAATAGATACAGAAAGTATTATAGAGGAACAAGAATCAAATTTTGGAATAAAAGATTTTTTAAGTGAAACCAATAAGTATGTGCCAGATTATTTTAAAGATTTAAATATTTCTAAAATATTTAGTGATGCAACTTCCGGAAAGATTAATAATAAAGATATTTTGAAGAAAATACTTTCTTTACTTGGTGTGGAAATAACAAACACGTTAAAAATCCTTATAAATATATTGGTAATAGTTTTAATACATAGTTTGTTAAAAGCAATAACAGATAGTTTAGAAAGTACCAATGTTTCAAAAATAGTTTATTATGTTCAATACATTTTAATTGTAACAGTAATTATGGCAAGTTTTTCAGATATACTAAAAAATGTAACAAATGCAGTAGAAGATTTAGTTGGATTTTCAGAAGTTTTGGTGCCACTTTTAATTACTCTTATGATTTTTACACGGAAGTATAGCGACTACAACGGTGTTAGAGCCAATATTACTATTTTTAATAGAATTTATAGGAAGTTTAATAAAAAATCTTATAATGCCAGTTGTTTCTATAATAGTAGTATTAATAATAGTTTCCAAGATAACAGATAGAGTACAAGTAAACAAATTATCAAAATTTATGCAGTCGAGTATTGTATGGATTTTAGGAATAATACTTACTGTATTTGTAGGAGTCCTTTCATTAGAAGGTACATTAACTTCAAGTGTTGATGGAATAACTGCTAAAACAACAAAAGCGGCAGTAAGTACATTAATACCAGTTGTTGGAAAGATTATAGGTGATGGAGTAGATAGTATATTAGGGTGTGGCATTATTTTAAAAAATGCAATTGGAATAGTTGGAGTCATTATAATTATTGGTATATGCTTAATGCCTATAATAAAACTTGCAACTTTTAGCATAATGTATTCTATAGCATCTAGTGTAATAGAACCATTAGCAGATGAAAAAATTGTAAAATTATTAGATGAAATGAGTGGGGTGTTTAAATTGCTTCTTGCAATAGTTTGTTCTGTTTCCGTGTTACTAATTATAGGAATAACTCTTGTAATAAAAATTTCTAATAGTGGGATGATGTACAGATGATAAAATTTTTAAGCAATTGGGTTCAGCAAATAGCACTTTCAGTAATAATAGTTAGTATATTTGAATTAATACTTCCAAAAGGAAATTTAAAAAAATACATAAAAGTTATTTTAGGGGTATATGTCGTATTTTGCTTGATTTCACCATTTGTTGACAGTCAAGCTTTATACAAATTACAAAATATAGATTTAGGTGATTACATAGAAAACAAAAAGGAAAATTCAAATACAACAGTAAATCAGAAAAGTATGGATTTAAGGCTTAATAAATTGTATATTGAGGAATTAGAAAAAGATATAGGGAAAAAAGTAAAAGAAAGTGGATATATGATGGTAAAATGCAATATTGATGCAGACTTTAAGTCATCTGGTGATAATCCAGGAATTCATAAAATTGATTTAACATTAAGCAAAAACAATATTAATATTGACGATATTAATATAAACACAAGGCAAACAGTCTATGAAGAGCAAGTAGATAATAATACAGAAAATTTAAAAGAAAATATTGCAACATCTTATGAGATAAGTAAAGATATAATAACTATTAAATTGAAATAAAGAGGAGGCTTATATGTGCCTTGGGAAGGGACAAGATTAAATATGAGTAATTTTTTTAATAAATTAACTTCAAAAAATACAGAAACAAAAAGTAAAAAGAAAATAGAAAACATAGTTTTTCTTATAATAATACTTGTAATTACTGTTTTTATAATAAATTCAATTTGGAAGGAAGATAAAAAAGTAGAAAAAGAAGAAACAAGAGAAACTATGTTTAATCAAGATTTAGCAAATAATAGTAAAGAGATGGCAAAAAGTGATTTAGAACAAAAACTAGAAGGTATTTTAAGTACAATAAAAAATGTAGGAGATGTAAGTGTATTTATAAATTATTCTGAAAGCAGTAAATTAGAACCATTGTATGATGAAACAACAACAACAAGTAGTACAGAAGAGGGAGATTCCTCAGGTGGAACAAGAAATATAACAGAAACAGAAACACAAAAAGATGTTGTTTTTTCAGAAAGTTCTGGGGAAAAGAATCCAGTAACACAAAAGACTACAATGCCAGTAATACAAGGAGCAATAGTTACAGCAAAAGGAGCAAGTGATGCAATAATAAAAACTAATATTATAAATGCAGTTGAAGCTGTAACAGGTTTAACTATAGATAAAATTCAAGTCTTTGAAAGAGCAGAGTAGAAATAAAAAAATTGAAAGGAATGAAATTAAAAATGAATAAAGAAAATATATTCCCAAATTTTTTTAGTAAAACAAAAAACTTAACTAAAAAAATAAAGAAAAATGAAATTATAATATATGCTATTGCCTTAATGTTGGTTACAGCCGGATATTATAATTATTCTACATTTAATAAAAATACAGAAGAAACATATTCAGAAGATGTATCTCAAATAAATGAGCAATATGCAAATGTTGGGGACGCAGTATTAGTGAGTAATAATGAAACTGAAAATGAAGAAAATAGCAATGATACAAATTCTTTGATAAATAATGAAAGTATGGAAACTCAAAACATTGTAGATAACCAAACAGAAACGAATACAATAGAAAATAAAGAAGTACAACAGGTAAACAATAATGTAACTGTAGCAGAAGAAGCAGATTATTATGCAAGTTCAAAACTAGAAAGAGATAAAATGTATGCAGAGATGATATCAACTTATGAGCAAATAATAAATAACACCAATGTAACAGAAACACAAAAAACAATAGCAACTCAAGAGATTGCTAAAATAAATAGTGATAAAAATGCAATAATGATTTGTGAAAATTTGATTTTAACAAAAGGTTTTAAAAACTGTGTTATTTTGATAAATGATGGAAGCATAAATGTTGTTGCAAGTATTGAAGGAGGATTAACAACAGATGCAGTAGCTAAAATTCAAAACATAGTGTCAAGAGAGTTAAAAACAGAGATAGAAAATATACATATTACTGAAAAGTAAAACATATAATGGAAATGGAGACAAACTCCATTTCTTTTTTTCGTGTCATTGGGGACGTTTTGATGTCATTGGGGACGTCCTTTTTTGACACATTTTAAATTTAGAATTATAATTTAATCATTTATTAAAAAATGTGTCAAAAAAGGACGTCCCCAATGACATCAAAACGTCCCCAATGACACGAAAAAATATTACATTTTTATTACATAGAAATTAATTTTATGTTACAATATAAAATTTTTGTTGATTTATGCCCAAAAAAGATGTAAAATAAAAATGATATGTGAGTAATTAGAAAAAAGAGGAGGAATGAGCAATGGCATCAAATCCAATGCAAAGACAAGCAAGAAATTATTTTTTATTAGGAATGGCAGTAACTGTAATAGTAGCTGCAATTATAGTTGTTTTACTATTTATGCAAGTAAAAAAATTAAATGAACAAATACAGGCTGAGCAAGCTGCAACAAAAACGGTATATGTACTAAATCAAGATGTTAAGTCAGGACAAGTAATAACACCTGATATGTTTAGATTAGAAAAGGTTAAATCTACGGGAGTTCCAATGGATGCTACAAGTGATGTAATGACATTAATACAAAATTATTCATTATGTGATAAATCAGGAAATAATATATATGTAGAGTCAGATGGTTCTCTTTATATGATGGTAGATAACTCAAAGGTAACTGTTTATAGAGAGGAAACTACTGATAGTTATTATACTCAAAATGCAAATGGAGCAAAAACATACATAGAAACAGCTCAAAAATCAATAATAGCTAAAGTAGACATGAAAGCTAACACAGTAATAACAAATTCTTTAATATCAAGAGCAGATGAAATTGAAACGGATGATGTTAGAAAGCAAGAATATAATATGTTAGTTTTGCCAATAGATTTAATGACAGGAGATTATGTTGATGTTAGGTTTATGTTACCAACTGGGCAAGATTTTATAGTTGTTTCTAAAAAAAGTGTTACAATCCCAGAGGTAAATGGTAGTTATTTGGCTAATACTGTACAAATGAACTTATCAGAAGATGAAATACTATCTCTATCTTGTGCAATAGTTGAAGCATATAGAATGGATTCTTCAAAATTATATGTAACAAAATATACTGATGCAGGTATACAAGAGGCTGCAATACCTAATTATGTTGTTAATAGTGAAGTCGCAAATGAAATAGATGCAGATCCAAATATAGTTGCAGAGGCAAGAAAAGCATTAAGTGAAAGATATACAGACGCTGCTAAAAATTTAAGAAACAATTATATAAACGGAGCATTATCTACTTATGGAGATACAGAAAATGTGCCAACTAAAGTAGAAGAAAGTGTAACTTCTTCTCAAGAATCAAGACAACAATATTTACAATCCTTAACAGGAACAACAACTACTACAACAACAACAGAAACAGAACAACAATAAAAACATGATGAAAGGATAGAATATGAAAAAAATAGGATTTATAGGGGCATATGATAAGGCAAACTTTTTAGTATATTTATCTAAAGTACTAACTATTCTAGGCCATAGAGTTTTAGTAATAGATGCTAGTGACGTTCAGAAAATAAAATACATCGTACCAGCTGTAAATCCAACAAAGTCTTATATAACAACATTTGAAGATATAGACTTTGCAGTTGGATTTGACTCGTGGAAAAATGTGGAAAGATATTTGGGGTTAACATATGACACAAATGATGAGGAAGACGAAGACGAAAATAAAAATAAAAATCCATATGACTATATTCTTATGGATATAGATAGTGGGGAAAAACTAGAAGCTTTTGAAATACAAAATGCAGAAAAAAATTATTTTGTAACTACATTTGACATGTATTCATTGAAAAAAGGAATAAATATCTTTCAAAATATACAAGAGCCAATAACATTGACGAAAATATTATTTTCTTATCAATCTTCTAAAGTTGAAGAAGAATATTTAAATTTTATTTCAATGCCATACAAAATTAATTGGAATGAATATAATTTATATTTCAAAATTTTAGGAGAAGATAATAAAGTATTTGAAGACAATCAAAGAATTGAAAAGATAAGATTTAGAAGATTAAGTCCTGATTTTAAGAATACGCTTAGTTATGTTGTGCAAGACATTTACAAATCAGAAAGTATGATGAAAATAAAAAAAGCAATGAAAGATTGAGGTGAAAAACATGTCAATTATAACATTTTGGAATGGGACAGATGATGAAGTAGGAACTACAACTAGTAGTGTTGCTTTTGCTACTCAAATGGCAATAGAACACAATATAAAAGTGCTACTTCTGTCTACATCTTTAAATGACAGTTCAATAAAAGATAGCTTCTGGCCAGAAAACAAAAAGAAATCTTTTGGCTTTTTTGCAGATACTCGTAATAAAATGATAGAAAATAACGGATTAGAAGGACTAGAAAGAGTAATAAGAAGCAACAGAATTACTCCAGAAACGATAAAAGACTATACAAAGATTGTATTGAAAAATAGGTTAGAGATTCTACTTGGAATAGATGGAGAAGGAGAGACACTACAAAAGCAATATATGCTTATACAAGAAACATATCCTGAAATAATAGAATTAGCAGATCGATATTATGATATGGTAATAGTAGATCTAGATAATAAAATAAAAACTTCAACAAGACTGGAAATATTACAAAAATCGCACATAATAGTAGCTATGACATCACAAAGGTTAAAATCAATACAAAAAATAGATAATTTAATAAAACAAAATAATATATTAAATGAAGAAAATACAATAATAACAATTGGAAAATATATGGATGATACAAGATATAATGCAAAAAATATTACAAGAAACCTACTTAAAAAAAGAGATATAATAAATACAATACCATATAATAATTTATTATTTGAAGCAACACAAGAAGGAAAGATTATAGATTTATACTTTAATTTTATAAGGTTAAGAGAAAAAGATGAAAATTATTATTTTGTAAAAGAAATAAAAAGATTGTATGCAAATATAAAAGGCAAAATTGAACTGTTACAAATGCAAAGAAAAATATAGCTTTAAGGTAGAAGAATACATAAGTTTTCTTTTAGGAGGAAAAACAATGACAATATCAAATATAATACTTATACTATTAATCGTAGGTGTAGCTGCATTAATAATATACTTTCATATTAAATCAAAGAAAGATGCAGAAATTGTAACAAATATAGATGTCGATGACCAAACATATACATTACAGCAGATGATAGAATTTATTAAAAGAAGGTTAGACGAA
Source organism: uncultured Clostridia bacterium (assembly GCA_947631225.1). Taxonomy (GTDB): domain Bacteria; phylum Bacillota; class Clostridia; order TANB77; family CAG-508; genus CAG-269. Next base: position 23,527 of record CANRKM010000001.1, on the reverse strand, counting down.
ATTACAAAAATCAACCTATATGATATAGGATTATCAGAGGAAGAGCTAGTAAGAAGAAAAAGCAAAAAATATGAATTAAAAAAAGCTTTAAAAGGATGTACATATGGAGATGTTAATGACAAAAAATATGTTAAGGAATTAATATATGATTTACTAGCAAAAGAATATGGTGTAAATGAAATGAACATATCCAAAGCAATACCTTTTGATATTCCATCTCTTTTAACGGCTCAGGACAAATTTGATATTTTAATATATATTTACAAAAAGGAATTTGGATATGAAGCATTAAGTGAAATGATAAGAAAATATCAACTAGATGAATTCAAGTATATCCAAGGAGAGACAAAGCCATGTTATGTAATAACTGAAGATGAAATAAATGAGATCTATGAAAAAGAAAATATTGAATTATTATTTACAGACAAATTGAATATAGTAGTGCAAAGAATTTATCAACAATACAAAGGATATTCAAGTATAGACGAAATTAGAGATATGAACATAGATGGTGTATCTGGTCGGTGTATCTGGATTACCTGAAAGTTTTATAAGTCAAGTTGCTCAAACAGATTCAGCAGATTATTTAACACAAATAGAAGAACATAAAGTACAACGTGCATGTGATAGTATTTGGATAATGTTCCATGGTAAATCAATTAGATTAGCATTTTTATCATTTGGATCAGAAGCAGAATTAAAAAGAGTATGCCAAAATATATATAAATATAATAATCCAGGACAATTATCAGATACAAATGGATACAAAATTAATGAAATGAAAGATGGATCACGTGTCGTTGTTGTAAGGCCATCAATGTCAGAAACATGGGCATTTTTCGTAAGAAAATTCGACGTAAAACGTGCAACACTTGAACAAATAGTTTTATACCCAGGAAAAGAAGATACAATAGATCTTCTAAAATTCCTAGTAAAAGGAGCAAGAATAATATCACTTACAGGTGAGCAAGGTTGTGGTAAAACAACAATGCTTATGGCAATGATAGAAAATATATACGAAACAATGAACCTTCGTATTACAGAAACAGCATTTGAGTTACACTTAAGAAAAATTTATCCAACACGTAACATCGTATCAATGCGTGAAACAGATACAATAGCTGGACAAGAGTGCTTGGACGTACAGAAAAAAACAGATGGTTCTGTAAACATTATCCGGAGAGGTTGCAACAGACCCCGTAGCATCTTGGATGATACAATCAGCACAAGTTGCATCAAAGTTTACATTATTTACTCACCACGCAAAAACATTCCCAGACTTAGTTACAGCATTAAGAAACTCAATGTTAAGAGCAGGTGTATTTAAAAATGAAAAAACAGCTGAAGAACAAGTTGTACAAGTATTAAACTTTGACATACACCTAGTAAAAGACTATAGAGGAAATCGTTACATAGAAAGAATTACAGAATGTATACCAGTAGAAAATAAAAATGAATATACATTTGACCACAGAATTGAAAAAACATTAGAAGGAAAATTTGATAAATTTTTCGATAATGCAACACATTACTTTATGAAAACAACAGATAAACAATTATATATATACAGAAACATATTAGAATATGTTGATGGAGAATATATAATTACCAATAAAATATCAGATAAAAACATTAGAGAAATGAGATTAAATATGACAGACACAGATGCGGAGGAATTCGATAAATTTGTAGCTAAGCACTGGGGCGAGGAAAGCGTATATAGGATGGAAGACGAAAGAAGAGCAAAATCAAAAATTGCTTCAGGATTAGCCAAAAAAAGAGGAAGAAGACCTGCTAATGGTTTAACTTAAAAAGGAGGTGCAAAAAACAGATGTCATCAAATATGCTTCTTTATGTAATATATGCGGTTGCTGGGCTTTTTGCAATTGTCGTAATTGTTTATTTTATACTATCTAAAAAAATGAGCAAATCAGATTACCAACAAATAAAAAAATTGAGACAAGGTACAGAAAAAGAAAGTTTTTCAATTGAAATATTATACCAGAAATTGTATATAACATATTCTAAAATACCATTTATAAAAAACTACATATTAAAGCTTAGAAGAAGACTCGAGATTTTAAATATTGATGACGAATATGCAACTCGACGAGATTCAGCTAAAATATTAACCAGAACATTAATACTTTTAATTCCTGTAATGACGTTAACTATAATTGTAACACATACAAACTATTTGTTATTATCTATTATACTAATTTTTGAATTATTTATGGTAGATAGTATAATAGATGGTATGGTAGATAAAATGGACAACTCTCTTTTAAAAGAGCAACTTGATTTTTTTGCAGAGATAAGACATGCATATCATGAATATAATATGGTAGAAGAAGCCATATATCAAATTTCACAAGACGACGAGAAAAACATCTCGAAACAAGGAGAAAGAATTTACGAAGTTTTAATTGCAAATGATCCAGAAACAGAACTAGAAAAATACTACGATGTTGCACCAAATAGCTATTTAAAAGAATTTGCTGGAATATCATATTTGACAAAAGAATATGGTGATAGAAAGGTTGACAGATCTTCTTTATATTTAAAAAATGTAAATAATATAACAGAAGAAATGCAAATAGAGATATTAAAAAGAGATAAAATAGATTATGTTTTTCAAAGTTTGTCTCTAATCTCTATAGTTCCAATACTAGGATTGGAGCCTTTAAAAAATTGGGCAGTTGGAAACTTTAGTTTTACTCAGAATTTTTATTCAGGAAAAGGTGGAATGTTGGTACAAATATTGGTAATATTACTTACTGTAATATGTTACTTATTGCTTAGAAAATTAAAGAACAATGGATCAACTGATAAAAACCCACGGATACAAAGAAAATCCTTGGCAAGCTAAAGTTTATAAAAATATTTTTGCAAAAAAAATAGTAGATGCATTTATACCAAAAAAAGGAACAAAGGAATATTTGAAAGTCCAAAAATTACTGAAAGATTCAGCGTCTAAACTGAAAATGGAATGGTTGTATGTAAATAGAATTGTAGTTGCAATTATAACATTTATTGTTTCTTTATTCTTATTTGTACAGCTTCATAATACAACTGTTAAATGGATATATACAGAGCCAACTACAGATTATGATATAATGGGTGGACTTACAGGTAATGAACTAGCTAAAGCTCTAGAATTAACTGAAAGTGACAACAAATTTTTGGACATGTTTAAAGGAAATAAAGAAGCAAAAGTAGAAGATATACAAAGAAGAATGGAAATATCAGAAGATTACATAGATGCTGACGAAAAAGATATTGAAAAAGCAGCTCAAAGGGTATATGACAAATTACAAAAGATAAATAAAGAATATTTGGGATGGTTTGAAGTTTTGCTTGCACTTGTATTTACGGTTATTGCATATATGACACCAATATGGTTTATGCATTTTCAATTAAAAATGAGATTAATGGAAATGGAAGATGAAGTAATGCAGTTCCAAACAATAATTTTAATGCTTATGAGAATAGAACGTGTTAATGTAGAAATAATTCTAGAATGGCTAGAACGTTATGCAAATATATTTAAAGAGCCGATATCAAGATGTGTTAATAACTATGAAGCAGGAGCGTGGGAAGCCCTAGAAGTTCTTAAAAATGAAACAAACTATCAACAATTTATAAGAATAGTAGAAAGTTTACAGGCAGCTGTAGAGAAAATACCAATAAGAGATGCATTTGATGAACTAGATACAGAAAGAGATTATTATCAAGCTAAAAGGCGTGAATCAAATGAAAGGTTAATTTCAAGAAAAGCTTTAATAGGAAAAGTTATTGGTTTTGCACCGATGGTTGTTATGTTTGTTGGTTATTTGATTATACCATTAATATTTATTGGACTAACGAGTATGTCAAGTTCAATGGCAAATTTAGAGTAGAAAGAAAAGAGGTGGGATACTTTGGAAAATGCATCAAAAGCCTTAATTATCGCAGGAAGTGTATTAATTGCAATGTTATTAATCTCTATACTTATTTACGCATTAAATGTATTTTCAGAGTATCAAACCTCCAAAAATGATTTATTAGCTTTAGAAGATACATCAAAATTTAATGAGCGATTTACAAATTATAATAGAGATGATGTCATGGGATATGAAATGCTTTCGCTTATAAATCAAGTCATAGATTACAATAAAAGAAGATCTTCTGCTACGGGATCTACAAATGATGAAAAATATGATCCAATTGCAATAGTAATTAGATTAGATGAAGGCATATCAAGTGAAAATAGAAAAAAACTAACAAAAGATGATATAGTTAGATTATTTACACAAGGTACTTACATTCAATCTGATGTTAATAATGTTTTTGGAAGTGCAATAACAAATATGCAACAAATAGAAATGAATTTTGGAGGTGCCCCTGCGGCATCTAGGCTAGCAAAAGGCTATGACGAAATATATCCTCCAGCTGGTGATACTAATATAGCAAGTTGGATTAATGCAGCAAAAAAATTTAATAATTCTTGCGAAAATAATAGCTATAAGATATCAATAACTGACACTACAACAATAGACGATATAAAAAGTAAATTAATGCCACATCAAGAAAATTTAAAAAAATATTATGAGTATATGCAATTTAAAAGATCTGTATTTAAATCTGATCCTAACAAAATAACATATAGTGTAGAATCTGGAAAAATTACAGGAATGGAATTTAACTTTGTAAAAATAGAATAGGAGAAAAAATATGGAAAATGCAGCAAAAGCACTGTTAATATCAGCCGGAGTTTTAATTGGTATATTATTGTTAACGCTTTTCGCATATGTATATACACATTTGAGAAATGATACGTCTGAAATATATTCAGCTCTTAATCATCCTGAAATTTCAAAATTTAATCAAAAATTTTTAAATTACGAAGGTAGGCAAGATTTAACTATACAAGATGTTGTAACTATAGTAAATTTAGCAAAAGACAATAATGAAGCACAAAGAAGACAAACAACTATTAAAGTACTTGTTAACCGGGGTTGATTGGGCAGTACCTGCAAAAAGTGTTGAAAATCTACAAAATGAAATAATTCAAAACATAGATGTAAAATATAAATGTGACCAAGGAGATATTGAAATAAATCCTTCAACTTTATATGTAGAAAGTGTCAAAATAAATAAAATTATATAGTTAAAGATAAAAGGAATAGAACAAAGATGAAAAAAACATTAATTTTTATGTTGTGTTTAATAATTATAATAATATCGGTATTTTACATAAAATATCAAAAATATAAAAATGAACATAAAGAAATAGCTAGAGACAATTTAGAATATGAAGCGTATTTAAATAAAGAAATTTTAGGAACAAATTTAACATCTATTATAAATAGAGCAGTTGATAGCAATGAAAGAAAATCTGTTTTAAAAAATAAAGACGGCTTCTATATAGAAGATAATAAAAATTCTATACTTATAGATGTAAAAATGTTAGATGAAGATAAAACTTATAAAATGGAAATGTTTTACAATAATGGAATTGATAAATTCTATGATAATTATAAGCAAATTAGCTTTGAATGTATTAAAATAAGTTATAATAAATTTAATAAAGTAAATTATATGTTATTTGAACAAAAAACAGTTTAAAATTAATATAGTTTTTAATGTTAGATAAAGAAAATATCCATAAGTTTACTTTATCTATTAAATATAAAAATAATTAATTAAAGGAGGAATTTTATTATGGAAAACGCGTCAAAAGCATTGATAATAGCAGGAGCTATACTAGTATCAATTTTAATTATATCATTAGGAATTATGATATATAACCAAGCAAAAAATACAGTTGGGAGTACTAATTTAAATAAACAAGAAATACAAGCATTTAATTCTCAATGGGAAACTTATGTTGGGCAGAAGAAAACAGCGAGTGAAGTAGTATCTTTAGCTCAAGCAATTATTGCAAATAATGCAGCTGAAACAAAAAGTGGAACAAACAGATGGATTAAACTTACTAATACAGGAACTGCAAATACAGCTACACAAACTACGGCACCTTCAACAACAGTACCTAGTCCTGCAAATTCAGCAACATATACTATTAAAGCTGGTTATGATACTAATGGAATAATTGTTGGAATGGATTATAAATAATATTTTATAATAAAATTATAATTAATAGGAGATTAGAATATGGAAAATGCATCTAAAGCATTAATTATAGCTGGATCTATATTAGTTGCAATTTTAATTGTATCATTAGGAGTAATGATTTTCAATAATGTAGGTAATTCTGCAAAAAATGCTATTAATATGGATTCAAAAGAAATTGCAATTTTTAATTCTAAAATAACTCCTTATTTAGGAGAAAGTGTATCTGGTTCACAAGTTAATGCCTTATTGCAGTATTGTGTAACAGTTAACATTGCTGCAAACAGATCTGGAGAGACTCAAAAACAAATAGCAGTTTCGGGGTCAGTTGTAACTCTTGCAAGAGGCTTTACTACATATGCAAAAGTTACGACTCGGAGATGCTTATTATAAAGTTGTTGGAATACCAGATTCGAATGGGCTAATAACTAGTATTACTATTAATTAAAATAATATTTTAGACTTAAATATATAAAAAGGAGGTATACCAATGGAGAGTGCATCAGAAGCTTTAATTATGGCAGGACATGTTTTGATATTTATTATAGCTCTTACCATTTGTATATCTTCTTTTACAAATTTAAGAGCAGAAGCAGATATTCTAGTAGGTGAAGACGAAACAGTTGAAATGGCAAAAAATGGAGAACAATACATAAATTATTTAAAAAGTGAAGAAAATGGATCAATTAGAGTTGTTAATGCAGACGATGTTGTTTCTTCAATGTACAGAATATTAAAAGGTGATTATACAATATATATAAAATTAAAAAATTATGCTTTATTACATGAAAATTATGTATATGTAACACAAGCAACCCAATCTATTAGTATTAACAGTAATAATATAATCAATCCAGGAGAAAGAATAATAAAAGTAGCTATAGGAAGAAATTCAAATCAGAATATAAATGAAGTTTTAAGTGAAGGAAATTTATACAATTATATAAAAGATAAAAATTTTAATGAATATGTAGGAGAATATAAAGCTTATAGTGCTAGTGGTGTTTCCCTTGATGAAAAAACAACTAAGAGAATTATTACATATATAGAAATTTAATTAAAAATTTGCAAAATAAATAAAAAAATGTTATAATATTAATGTTTTAATTATTTTATGAAAGGAAGGAAGAAATTATGTCATTAGGTGAAAGTTTAACAGCTGGAATATCTATAGTTGCTGCATGTTCAGTAATGCTAATAGCACCAGTAGTTATGGTAGCAGATAAAAACGATAGTATGACACAATCTTCAATACAAACAGAAACTACCAATTTTACAAATAATATATTGACAACAGGAGTTATTACACAGGAAAATTATGATAATTTAATTTTAACTTTATCATCTCACGAAATAGCATGTGATGTTGAGATAACAGTAGAAAAACAAGATATAAACCCGAAAAAAAAGGAAAGTGGAGATGAAAATATAGGAGATGGGGCAACTACAATTTATTATTCAACTCAAATAGTAGAAAATTTACCATTTAGACTAAATGAGGGAGACAAAGTATCGGTTAAAGTAAAGAGTACGAGTGAAACGATATTTTCTCAGTTAACAGGTGCCGATTCGAAAATTATTGCAGAGGAAGCAGGTATGTGCACATATAGCGGAACGAATTGAAAAGGGAGTTTACAATAAAATATGAAGATACAGTCGTTGTCAATTATTTTTATAATAATAATAATTCCTATAGTTATGCTTGTGTCAGATTATATAGATAATAAAATAACAATATCAAAAACTGAACTTGATTATGATTCAAAATTATTAAACGCAACATATTCGGCAATAAAGGCATATCAATTAAATTCAGTAAATAATGCATTTGGAGATATAACAACAGAAGAAATAAAAATTACAGAGGCAGCAGTAAATACATTTTATAATTCTTTAGCTTTAAATTTTAATTATACGGGATATAATTCTAATGTAATGAGAGATTATGTTCCAGCGATAGTATTCACATTATATGATGGATATTATGTGAATTCTCCGTATACAAATATATTAACAGAAGTTCCAGATGGTGCTTATGATGAGGCATACAGTAAAGAAGGAGAAATAAAGACAGGTTTAAAACCATATGTATATTATTCTTGTAGGTATGCTTATGGTGTCTCAGATTTTTCAATTACATATACATTAGATAATTACATAACTATTCAAGGAATAATAAAAGGAAGTTATGTTTATGATTATGGTTATTTATATAATATAGCAAATACTAAAAATGCCCCACGGTATTTATTATGATTCTATCAATGATTCATATTGGTATGGGGGAATTGAATTTACAAAAGATAATGTTGAATGTATGAAAGAATATGTAGGAAATGTAGAATATCCATATGTAAAAATAAATGGAAAAAAATATTATCTTGAAAAAGGAAGTTCTGAAAACATACAAAGTGTTAATATAGATGGAACATCAGTTAATGTTGATGCAAATAGTAAAATTTTTTATATAGACACAAATGGAGCAAAAAATTACGAGCAAGCAAATTTTGTTCAAGATCCAGTAAGATTTGCAAAATACTATTTATCAATAATAAAAAATAAAAGTGCATATGAATATTATAAACATGCTTACGAATTTTCAAGAGCAGTTTTAGGTACTCCGGTTAGCGGATATAAAGACAAAGCTGGAAAAAGTGTTACGCCAGCGGGGTATGGATTAAAAGACCTAAGAACAACAAATGCTACTATATATAATGAAGAAAATTCAACTACAAAAATATCAGAATATGGGGATTTCGCAATTTTTGATGGAGAAAATATAGAATATCCAAATTCAAATTTCAATAAACACAGAAGTTCTATTATAAGATATGTTGTAGAAACTAATTTACAAACAGCAATTTCATCATTTGAATCAAAGGCTGGTGGCACAGATTTTATAATGCCAAAAATTTCAGAAACAGATTGGGAAGTAATAGAAAATGATGTATGTGCCATTTCATTTTTACAAGGGCTAAATTTAGGAGATAAAAAATACAATGGATATTCAGTAGTTGCAAATAATTTAACACCGGCGTATATTGATGAAAATGATATATACATATTAGCTACTGATTCTTATGGAAATAGAATATATTCAAGACCAAATGATAATACCATAAATTCAAGTAATATCATAACAGGATTAGGATATGAGCCGGGAATTTGGAAAATAAATTTTGAAATGAAACAAGATAAAAGTACAGGTACGACAATATATTATGAACCATTAAGTTACATTGCAAGTGATGGTCAAACAGGATATTTGGCTAGTTATTCCAGTATTATTGGAAGTTCTGGATTTGTACCAATTAAAAGTACAGGTGGAATTTACAATTATATGAAAAATACAGTTACTGATACTAGACTAAAAAGAGCATACTACACAGCTCTTGCTAGAGAAAGATGGGGATCATATAATGATAATAATATAAATTATGAAATATATAATGGAACTGGACAAGATTATTTTATAAATAGTTATCCATGATGATATTGAGCACGGAGAGGAAAAGCATCATCTTATTTACAATAATAAGATGATGCTTTTCCTCTCCGTGCTCAATATCAGTATTTTTTTATTCATTTAAAAGCATTGAACCAATTTCGGTTACAGTTCCAGCACCTTGAGTTAAAACGATGTCGTTTTCTTTTACATTTTCCTTTAAATAATTTACACAATTATTAAAATCTGGAATATACAAAGCATTTTTTCCCAAAGTACAAATTTTTTCTGCTAAGTCTTTAGATGTAATATTATAAGTATTTACTTCTCTTGCAGCGTAGACATCTAAAATGATAATATTATCAAAATTTAAAAGAGCTTTTGCAAAATCGTCTAAAAGGGTTTTAGTTCTACTATAGGTATGTGGTTGAAAAACAACCCAAGATTTGTTGTATTTTTTATTCATTAAAGCTTTAGCTGTTGCAATAATTTCAGTAGGATGATGACCATAGTCATCATAAATGCTTGCACCATTAATTTTTCCTTTAAATTCAAATCTTCTTCCAGCACCAGTAAAACTTAGTAAAGATTTTTTTATAGTTTCATAGTTTATTCCGTAATAGTCACATAAAGCAATACAACCTAAAGCATTTAAAACATTATGCATTCCTGGAATACTAAGTTTTATTCTTCCATAAAAGTTTTCTTTTGAATATACATCAAATTCCGGAAAACCATTAGTATCGAAAGAAATGTTTACAGCAAAAAAGTCTGTATTTTTATTAGTAATTCCGTAGCTTAAACATTTAGCTTTAGTATAATTAGTTAAATCAAGAGTGTTTTTATCATCACCATTTACAACGAGTAGACCATTTTCTGGTATAAGTTTTACATATTTTATAAATGCATTTTTTATATTATCAAATGTTGTAAAATAGTCTAAATGATCATTATCTATGTTTAAAATTATTTCAGATTTTGGGTGAAATTTTAAAAAGCTTTCTACATATTCACAAGCTTCTATTATAAAATATTCACTATTTCCAACTTTATAATTGCCATCAATTTGTTTTAAATCTGCTCCCACTTGAATAGAAGGATTTTTTAATGCTTCTAAAAAACATAGTGATACCATCGAAGTAGTAGTACTTTTTCCATGTGTTCCAGAAACTGTTATTGTTTCTTTAAAACATTTTGTAAGTTCTCCTAAAAAGTCTGCTCTTTCTATTATTGGAATATTTTTTGATTTAGCTGTAACAAGTTCAATATTATCTTGTTTTATTGCGGCAGAATAAACGACAATATCCGGATTAGATATGTTTTCTTTGCTATGTCCAATAAAAACTTTAATTCCAGCTTGTTCTAGTTTTTCGGTAGTTTTAGATGGGATGTTATTTGAGCCAGAAACTTCAAAACCAAAGTTTAACAAAATTTCTGCAATACCGCTCATGCTAACTCCACCAATACCTACCATATATATTTTTTTGTATTTTTTTAATCTTTCAATATTAGGCATTTCTATCAAACTCCTATTAATTATTATTAAACCAATTTATATAATTATTTTATGGGCTTTTAATTAAAATGTGAAATTTTAAGTAGTTTTAAATTCTAAGGCATCATTATTTAAATCAACGACGATATTTTGACCATCTACAATTTCACCTTTTAATATTTTTTCTGAAATTTCATCTTCTATATATCTTTGAATTGCTCTACGAAGAGGTCTTGCTCCAAATTTTAAATCAGTTCCTTTTTGTAAAATAAAATTTTTAGCATTTTGAGTTAAAGATAAAGTTATGTCTTTATTTGCGAGAGCAGTACAAGTATCATTAAGCATTAAGTCAACTATTTTAATAAGTTCTTCATGAGTCAAAGAATTAAACACAACAACTTCATCAACTCTGTTTAAAAATTCAGGTCTAAATACTTCTTTTAAACGTTCTTCCATTTTGTACTTATCCATTGAACTACCAAATCCAATAGAATTATTGTTTAAATTGGAACCTGCATTTGAAGTCATTATAATTATTGTATTTTCAAAGCTTACAGTATTTCCTTGGCTATCTGTTAATCTACCATCATCTAAAATTTGTAAAAGGATATTAAATACATCTGGATGAGCTTTTTCAATTTCATCTAAAAGAACAATAGAGTAGGGATGACGTTTAACTTTATCTGTAAGTTGACCTGCATCATCATAACCAACATAACCTGGAGGTGCACCTATTAGTTTGGCTGTTGAATTGCTTTCCATGTATTCAGACATATCTATTCTTATTATAGAATCTTCTGAGCCAAACATTTCATAAGAAAGGGCTTTAGCTAAAGCAGTTTTTCCAACCCCTGTAGGACCAACAAAAATAAATGAAGGAGGGCGTTTGGTAGATTTTAAACCAGCTCTATTTCTACGAATTGCACGAGAAACTGCATTTACTGCTTCATTTTGACTTATAATTTTTTTATGAAGATTTGCCTCTAAATTTAAAAGTTTTTGAGTTTCTTCTTCTGTTATTTTGCTAACAGGAATTTTGGTCCAACTTTCTATTACATTTGCAACATCTTGTATTGTAAGGTTTCTAATTTTCATTGTAGAATTTATTTTATCTATTTCTTCAATTAAACGACATTCTTCTGTTTTTAAAGTAGCAGCTTTTTGATAGTCTTCTGTTGAATCAGTAGTAACTGCTTCATCTTTTTGGTCTTGAACATCTTTTAATTTTTGTCTTAACAATTCTAATTTATATAATTCTTTATTTTCTAAATTAATTCGTGAACATGCTTCATCTAAAATATCTATTGCTTTATCTGGTAAATATCTATCATGTATATATTTTTCAGACATAATTACGGTTTGTTTAATTACATCAGATGAAATTTTTACTTTGTGGTAATCTTCATAATATTTTTTTATTCCATCTAAGATTCCTATAGAGTCTGTAACAGAAGGTTCTTCTATAAGAACTTGTTGGAATCTACGTTCTAAAGCTGTATCTTTTTCTATATATTTACGGTATTCTTTAATTGTTGTTGTTCCAATTAATTGAATTTTTCCATCAGCTAAAGCAGGTTTTAATATATTTCCTGCATTCATTGAACTATCTTCGCCACTTCCACCAGCACCAATTATAGAGTGAATTTCATCAATTACGAGTATTATATTTCCATAATTAATACATTCTTCTATAATTCCTTTCATTCTTGCTTCGAATTGACCTCTAAATTGAGTTCCAGCAACGACTGAAGTCATATCAAGTAAATAAACTTCTTTATTTAAAAGTTTGGCAGGTACATTTTTATTTGCAATTTTTATGGCTAGGGCATTGGCAATAGCTGTTTTTCCAACACCAGGTTCTCCAATTAAACATGGATTATTTTTAGAACGTCTATTTAAAATTTGTATAACCCTTTGAAGCTCTTTGTCTCTACCAATTACCATATCTAATTCGTTATTTTGAGCTTTTTGAGTTAAATTTGTTCCAAAAGTATCTAAATATCTTTTCTTTTTATTTTTTTGCTTTTTCTTTTCAGGTTTTACTTTCTTTTTAGTATTTCCAGATGAAATTTCATCATTAGAGTTTTGTGATTTTTGGTTAAATATGTTTCCAAAAATTGAACCAAGTGGAATTGCACTTGCAAAAACTTTAGGTTCACCTTCATCAATATTTTCATCTTTATCTAAATTTTCGTCCATTGGAATAGCGTTAAATTCAATTCCATCAATTTCTCCTAAACCTTCTGATAAGTTCTTGAATAAGTTTTCAAGATTTTTATTTATTTCTGAAGGAGAGGCATTAAAAACAGCATTATTTTGTGCTCTTAGTATTTCGTCTGTATTTATTCCAAGTTTTTTTGCACATGGTATACATAAACCTTCCATTTCTCTTTTTCCATTGGCATCTAATTTACTGGAAAATATAGCTGCTGGATTTTTTTTACACATTGAACATATCATAACTTATATATTTCCTCATTTCTTTATTATTTTATTTGCATTCAAAATTATTAATCTACATATGATTAATAATTTTTGCAATTTATAGTTATTAATATTATTTGCACATAAACAAATATAATTAATAATTTATATAATCTCATAAATTATATAATACCTCAAAAGTTAAATAAAGTCAATCGAAATCACGAATTTTTTACAATGTAAAATTACAATATACTTGTCTTAAATGTTAATTAATAATAAAAGTTTTACAATTTTGTATTGATATTTAAAAAAATATATAATATAATGTCTTATATAAAAAATACAAGGAGGAATTGATATGGCAACATATATAATAGTAGCAGTTATAGCATATTTAATTGGAAGCATAAATTTTTCTATAATAATTAGTAAAAAACTAGCAGGATTTGATGTTAGAGAAAAAGGAAGTGGAAATGCAGGAACAACTAATATACTTAGAGTCGTAGGAAAAAAAGCAGCATTAATTACACTTGTATGTGATATTTTAAAAGGAGTAGTTTCAATTTTATTTGCTCTAGTTGTAGGGTTAATTATAAAAAATGTAGATAGAGCATTTTTAATACAAATTGCAGGTATCTTTGTAGTTATAGGTCATACATATCCAATTTTTTTTGGATTTAAGGGAGGAAAAGGTGTTGCAACATCTATTGGAGTATTAATTATGACAAACTGGAAAATAGGTTTGATCTGTTTAGTATTTGGATTAGTTGTAATTGCAATTACTAGAATGGTATCTTTAGGTTCTATTTCATCTGCAATATTATGCCCAGTATTAAGTCTATTTATAAGTACTAATTTTATAGTAGAAGCAAGTGGAATTAAGTACTTAGTATATAGTTTAATATTAGCATTTATTGTTATATTCAATCATAGAGAAAATATCAAAAGAATTGTAAGTGGTACAGAAAACAAATTAAGTTTTAAAGAAAGTGGGTTAAATTGAAAATAAAATTCAAAGATTACATACCCCAATGTGCTTTTCGAGTAGAGCGAGAAAGGAATGAATTTTAAAATGAAAAATATTGCAATAATAGGAAGTGGAAGTTGGGGAGTAGCCTTAGCAATTCACTTAGCAAAAATGGGAAATAAGATTAAAATTTGGTCATATGATAAGCAAGAAGCAGACTTAATAAACAATGAAAAAAGATGCAAATTTTTACCCAATGTTGTTATTCCAGAAAATATAGAATGTAAAAATGATTATGAAGAAGTAATAAAAAATACAGATTTAATATTGCAAGTTACGCCCTCAAAATTTACAAGAAATATAGTAAGAGAATATAAAAAATATGTAGATGTAAAAAAACAACCTATAATAGTATGTTCTAAGGGAATTGAAAAAGATACGGCTCTTACGTTAGATGAAATTATTTTGGAAGAAATTCCAAATGCCAGAATTGGAGCACTATCTCGGACCTAGTCATGCAGAAGAAGTTTCCATTGCAGTTCCAACAGTTTTAGTAATAGCATCTAAAGATGAAGAAGTAAAACAAATTGTTCAAGATACATTTATGAATGAATATTTAAGAATATATACGTCAAATGATGTAAAAGGTGTAGAGCTTGGAGGAGCATTAAAAAATATAATTGCTTTTTGTAGTGGAGTTGTAGCAGGTGTTGGTGGAAAAGACAACACATTTGCAGCTTTAATTACAAGAGGTTTAGTAGAAATAAGAAAACTAGGTGTGCGACTTGGAGGAGAAAAAGAAACATTTTATGGTTTAAGTGGACTGGGAGACTTAATTGTAACATGTTTAAGTGAGCACTCAAGAAATAGAAAAGCAGGAATTTTAATTGGTCAAGGAAAGACAATAGAAGAGACGAGAAAAGAAGTTGGAATGACGATAGAATCAATAGACAATATTGAAGTTGCAAAAAAATTAGGAGATAAATTAAATATAGAACTACCGATTATAAATACTGCATATGATATTTTATACAATAACTTAAATCCAAAAGATGCCTTTAAAATTCTTATGACAAGGCAAAAAAAGGAAGAAGATTAATTTAAAAGGTATAAATTATAATTATTTACACATAATATTAAAATAGAGATATATGAATTTTATAAGTAAAATTAATAAAAAAAAAAGAAAGGAGAGTATGGTATTTAATTAATGATATAGATATTATATGCAATAAATTAATTTATATGTAATTAAATAATCATACAAAGAAAATTATGGAATTTTTTGATAAATTGACTAAAAAAGCAAGTGAAACATATAAAGGGGCTGCTGAAAAAACAGGAAAAATTGCAAAAGAAGCAAAATTAAAAATGAAAATAAATGATAATAAATCTAAAATAAATGTTTTATATCAAGAAATAGGTAAAAAAGTTTACCAAAAACATACTGCTAATGAAAATTTAAATATAAAAAAAGATTTAGAAGAAGAATGTTCAAAAATAGATGCATATGTAGCAGAAATAGAAGAATATCATAAAGAAATATTAGATTTATCAGATATGAAAATATGTATTAAATGTGGTGAACATATGGAAAAACAAGCAAAATTCTGTCCAAAATGCGGAGCAGAGCAACCAAAAGAAGAAGCAAAAGAAGTAGAAGTAATTGAACAAAAAGAAGAAAAAAATTGTAAAGATGAAAAATGTGAAGACGAAAACAAAGAGTGTGAAGATAAAAAAGAAGATTGCAAAAAGGGAGAAAAAGAGTGTGACAAAGATGACAATGTAAATGATACAAAGGAAGAAAATAAACAATAGTATATAATATATAAGTGTGGATTAATATGGATAGCGTTCATAAAGATATTTTATTATATAATTAGCATTATTTGCTGATATTTTTATATAAATATCTTTATCCAAATTAATCCACATTTTTATATTAAATTTTTCTGAATTATCAGCAAAAACACCTATTATTTCTGCTATTTCTATTGGATTTGCATATTTTTTCTCCCATTTTAATTTATTACCAATTTCTAAATCAGTATTGTAAAATGCACTTAAAAATTTATTTATTTCACCACTTTGTTTACTTTGTAATCTAACACTTGCAAGCACTTTAAGCCTCCTAAAATTTTAATAAATAAAAAGTTTTATTTTATAAATAGTATTGTAAAAAACAAAAAAAATATGCACAAAATGTCGATGGATAAAAATGTAAATAAAAAAATAATCAAAGTTAAAAAGCTTTATGAAAAAGTTATTTCGAAAAATAAAAAATAACTAAAAAAGTCTAGAAATATAACAAAATGTATGATATAATAGAAAATATAATAATAAAAAAGAAAATTTTTAAATGTTTATTTTTTAGGTAAACTGATTAGTCGCTGGCAAAATTCGAAAGAATTTGCGAGAGGAAAGTCCGGGCTCCATAGAGCAATGATGCTAGATAACGTCTAGTGAGGGAAACCTTAAGGAAAGTGCAACAGAAAATAACCGCCATTTAATTAATGGTAAGGATGAAAAGGCGAGGCAAGAGCTCACCGGCCATATGGTGACATGTGGCGACAATGTAAACCCCATCTGGAGCAACACCTAAAATGGATAATTAAACACCTGCTCGGTGGTCCAAACTTGCGTGGCTTGAGCTATATAGTGATATATAGCCTAGATAAATGACTAATTTAAAAGACAGAACCCGGCTTACAGGTTTACCTTATAATTTACTTTATTTTAGTTAAATAAAAAATAATTTGTAAATTAGGTATTAAATTATATAAAATGGAAACAATATTATAAATAACCTTAAAAGAGGTGATAATATTGTTTTTTTTATATTTTATTTTAGCAATCGTTGTTTTATCAATTATTTTAACATTTTTTACATCAATAGAAATTGAGATTAAAAACTTAAATTATTTAGGAGATAAAAAAGAAAATATTAATAAAAACTATGAAATGATAATAAAATTATATCTTTTTGAAAAAATAGAATTAGTTAATATAAAAATAACCCCCGAAAAGTTAAAAAAGGAAAAATTATTAAACAAGTTAGAACAAAAAATGATAAATTCAAAAAAGAAAATTGATGTAAAAATACTAAATATTTTAAAAAATGTAAAATTAAAAATAATAAATTTAGATATACAAATTGAATTAAGCTTAGAAGATGCAGCTCAAAATGCAATTTTTGTTGGAATTATATATAGTGTAATCCCAATAATTTTAAAAAAATTTATAGAAAGACGGAAGCAAAATTAATTGGGAAGTAAAACCTTTATATCAAAACAAGAATTTTTTTAATATAAAATTAAATTGTATATTAAAAACTAAATTGATACATATTATTTATACAATAATTAATATAAAAAAGAAAGGAGATAAAAATGACAGAACATCCAATAGAAGGGCTTATGCATACAGCCATGAATAATATAAAGGATATGGTAGATGTAAACACAATAATAGGAGAGCCAATACAAGCTTCAAACAACACAGTAATTATTCCAATTTCTAAGGTATCTTTTGGTTTTGCAGCAGGTGGAAGTGAATTTAAAGGAGAAACAATAGACGAATATAATAGAAAGGACAAAGATGAACAAATACAATATAGACTACCATTTGGAGGAGGTGCAGGTGCACGGAGTTTCTATAAATCCAACAGCATTTTTAATAGTTCAATCAAATATAGTAAAACTATTACCAGTTGATCATGAAAACACATTAGATAAAATTTTAGACTATGTACCTGACTTAATAGAAAAAGTAAATTGTATGATGAATAAATGCATACAAAACAAGAAAGATTTAGGTGACAAAATAATAAATACCATGAAGAATAAATGTAATGAGCAAAAAAATTGTGAAGAAGAAAAAACTAAAGATTGCAAAGAAGAAAGCAATGAAAAATCAAATAATACAAATAACATAAAAGTTGAAGATATAGACGAAATTGATGAACTAGATGAATTAAATGAAATTGATGATAATGAACAATAAGATGTAATTTAAATAAAAAAAGAAAATAAAGTGAACATTACTTATGTTATGGATTGCAGATGTTAAACAAAACATAGAGAATTTATAACAAGTAATGTTCACTTTAAAATTATTTTTTTTCAAAATATGCACAATTAGAAGAAGTAGAAATATTTTTTGAAGAATTAACTTCTTCATAAGTACATTCACCATTTTTTTGATATTTACAATTTTCTAAGCAAACTATCATTCTAATCAAAAACCTCCATTAAAAATACATATTTATAACTATTATCTACAAAATAGAACAAAATATACATTTATTTATATGAGTTGCAAAATTTGCATATAGTGCAGTTATTACACAAAGGATTCCTTGCTTTGCAAGTATATCTACCATGCCAAATAAACAAGTGATTAACATCTTTATAATCTTTAGGATTAATTTGCTGTAAAAGATCTTGTTCAATTTTGCTTGGTTCTTTTTCTTTAGATAGCCCAATTCTATTGCTAATTCTTTTACAATGTGTATCAACTGCAATTCCGATTGGCTACACCAAAAACTTCAAGCATAATAACATTTGCACTTTTTCTACCAACACCTGCAAGTTGCATTAAGCTACCCATATCTTGAGGAACTTTACCATTAAAATCTTCTAAAATTTGTGTAGCACATTTTTTAATATTTTTAGCTTTATTTTTATAAAAGCCACAAGGATGAATTATATTTTCAAGTTCGGCTATGTCTATATTTGCATAATCTTGAATAGTTTTGCACCTTTTAAATAATTGTGGAGTTATTAAGTTTACTCTTTCATCTGTACATTGTGCAGAAAGGCAAACTGCAACAACAAGTTCAAAAGGAGTAGTAAAATCTAAACTACATTTTGCATCAGGATATGTTTTTCTTAAAATTTCTATTAATTCATTTATTTTACTTTTAATCATCTTTTTTACCTTTCAAATAATATTTATATAATGTAATAGGCATAAAATAGTTATATATATTATATATACATAATCGAAATTTGTCAAAAAGTAACAATAATCTACATTATACATATAATAATAGAAAAGTATTGGAGGTAAAAAAATAATTACAATAGAAAGGAAGGGTATAAAACAATGAAAGGATTTTTAAAAAAAACATTAGGTGTATGTTTAATTGGATTAGGTCTTGGAATATTAATGGTATTATTACTTCCAATAACAGGATGGTTAATTTTAATAGGGTTAGCAGTAATTGCAATAGGCTTCATATGGCTAGCATGTTGAAAAGGAGGTACATACAATGACAATAGTAGTGAAAAAAGTTCCAAAGGCATTTAGGGGAATTGTTAAGTTTTTGTTTGGAATAAAAGATTAAATTTTAAAGAAACTTCAGTAATTGAAATAATATTATCAATTATTGAAGTTTTTTATATTAGTTAATCTTTTAGTTGATTTTTAAGCTATTATGTAGTAAAATAAATGGGAAAAAAATATAATTAAATATTAATAAAGGTTTATGGGTTACCTTTTTAAAACCTAAATATATTCAAGGAATGTGATTAAAAATGAACATTTTAGCAGTAGGAGATATAGTAGGATTAATAGGAATAAAAGAATTAAAAGAAAGACTGCCAAAAGTAAGGGAACAAAATAATATTGATTTTGTTATTGTAAATGGAGAAAATGCCGCAGAAGGAATAGGAATTACAGAAAGTAATTTTAAAGATATTTTATTAAGTGGAGCAGACTGTGTTACAATGGGAAATCATACCTGGGGGAAAAAAGAAATTTTTAAATTCATTAATGCTCCCCAATTAATAAGACCTGCAAATTATCCAAAAGGAGTCTGCGGAAAAGGTTACAATATTTATACAGTAAACAATAAAAAAATTGCTGTAATAAACCTACTTGGTAGAGCTGAAATGAATATTATGATAGACAATCCATTTGAAATTGGAAAAAATATAATAGATAAAATAAAAAAAAGTGTAGATATAATTGTTGTAGATTTTCATGCAGAAGCAACAGCTGAAAAAAAGGCTATGGGGTTTTATTTAGATGGCGAAATTACAATATTATTTGGAACACATACTCATATTCAAACAGCAGATGAACAAATTTTAGAAAAGGGAACAGCATATATTACAGACATTGGAATGACAGGACCAAGAAATTCAGTAATAGGCATGGATAAAAATGTAGCATTAAAAAGATTTATAACAGCTCTTCCTGAAAAATATAAAATAGCGGAAGGAAAAGAAGCAATGTATAATAGTGTAATGTTTAAAGTAAATAATGACACAAACAAGGTGGAAAGTATAACAAGGATAAATTGATAATAGAGTAAGGATCTTAAGAAGATTTAAGTTACAGTTCACAGTTTGCATGCTCGAAATTAATAAAATTTTCATAAAAAGAGTTGAAAAGAGAGGGAAGGTAGTATATAATAAAGAACAAGAAAGCAAAAGAGAAGGGAGAAAAAGAACATGAGACACGAAACTCAGATGGCTGTAAGAGAGAGAGAGAGAGAGAGAGAGTTATACTTTAGTAAAGAAAAGTATAGCTTTGATGGGTAATCTGACACAAACACTTTATGTCTACCAAATAAATAGAAAATTAAATAAATCGAATATAAAAAATAGGCGGAAGAACTTGTATTATAAAAAGGAAAATGTTTGATACAAGTTAAGTCCGTCTATTTGTGATGTTTAAAGTAAGAATAATTATAATTTTATATGAATTAAAAATTAGTTTTTTTAACTAAAATTATTTATGAAAAAGAAGGAAGGAGAGAAAATCGATGAAAATAAAAAAAGGAGATAGAGGTATAACCTTAATAGCACTCGTAGTAACAACCATATTCTCTTATGACGAAAAATTAAAATATAGTAATAACAATGGTTTCCTCCTAGTAACAATTTAGTAAAAATCATAAATTTTCAAATATTTAGAAGATGAATTGTAAAAAATAATAACAACTTCATCTTTTTTTGATTTTATAATAAAAATTAAAATTTTAAAATTGAGAGGAGATTTAAAAATTATGGAAAACAAAGAATTAAAAGAAAGATTTATTGATGAAAAAACGGGAATGGAATATATAAGACAGGGAGATTATTATATTCCAAATTTAGTATTACCA
Source organism: uncultured Clostridia bacterium (assembly GCA_947631225.1). Lineage (GTDB taxonomy): Bacteria > Bacillota > Clostridia > TANB77 > CAG-508 > CAG-269. Next base: position 1,968 of record CANRKM010000001.1, on the reverse strand, counting down.
AAACAAAAGAAAATTCATTTGAATAAATATGGAAGAATGAGATTAAACTATTTGAAAGAACATAAGAAAGCAGAATACACAATAATGTTTATGGAAAATATACTGATAGACCATTTAGAAGAAATACAGGAAACAGCAACTAAAAGAGTTAATCAAATTATTGAAGATTTGAAATCTAAAAGCAATTTAACCGAAGATATGAAAAATACTGATATGCTCTATTGGGTTGGGACTATGAATGCAATTAAGCAACAAGCAGATGAAATCATATTAAATGAATTAATATATGTATGAAATTTTTTAAAACTAATGAAAAATTTGGAAATAAATGTTATAATATCAATCAATGAAAGCAAAATTAATTGTGCAGTTGATAACTACATAATAGGAAAGGTGGTAAAAATGACAACGGAAGAACTAGAAATATTGGTAAAACAAGGCGAAGGTTATACATTAGAATTTAAAGAGAGTTTAGGTAAAAAGTTCGCAGTTGAAGTAGTTGCATTTGCTAATAGTATGGGTGGAAAAATATTGATAGGTGTAGATGATGATGGAAATATCATTGGAACAGATACCTCTAATAATCAAAGAGCAAATATACAAAATCAAATAAGTCAAATAGAGCCAAGAATAAATGTAAAAATTGAAGTGGTAGATAATGTTATTGTTGTAAATGTACCAGAGGGAAATGATAAACCTTATTCTTCAAGTGATGGGTATTATTTAAGAGCTGGTGCTATGTGTCAAAAGATGAATAGAAATGAAATCAGAGAATATTTAGAAGATGGTGGAAAAATACAATTTGATCGAATGATAAATAAAAAAGCAAAATATCCAGAAGACTTTAATGAAAATGCATATAAAAATTTTCTAAAATTATCTAATACAAGCGAAACAATAGAAAGAGAAGAATTATTGATAAATTTGAATTGTTTGGAAAAAGTAAATAATAAATATATGTTTACAAATGCAGGGGTTATTTTCTTTACAAAAAATCCTACAAAATTTTTAATTCAAAATTATATAACTTGTATTGCTTTTAAAGGTACAAATAGAGTTTATATTTTAGATACATTAGATTGTAATAAAGACATTATAACTAATATTGAAGATGCATTAGCATTTGCTAAAAAACATATAAATTTAACATACTTAATAAATGCAGAGGTTATGAGAGAACAAGGAAATGCTACAAGAAAAGAAGTATTAGAAATTCCAGAAGATGTATTGAAAGAAGCTATTATAAATCGGTATATGTCATCGTCAGTATTTTGAAGAAGGTGCAAGAGTAATGGTAGAAATTTACGATGATAGAGTTTCGATAGTTAGTCCTGGTGGAGTTCCAAAAGGAATTACAAAAGAAAACTTTGGAAAAAGAAGTATTGCACGAAATCCTATAATAGCAGATTTATTAAGAAGAGCACATTATATAGAAAAAGCTGGTACAGGTATAGGAAGAATGAGAGAACTAATGGAAGATGCAGGATTAAAAGAGCCTGAATTTCAATATGATGAGTTCTTTGAAGTGAGTTTTTTAAGAGCATCATATTATGACAATAATTATGGAACCTATGATTTATCTAAAAAGGATAATGAAAAAATTACAAAGTTAAATAATACACAAACACAAATAATTAATTTAATAAGAGATAATCCTAGTATTACCCAAAAGGAAATGTCTGAAATAATAGGTATGGCTTTGCCAACTATTAGAAAAAATGTTCAAATTCTAAAAAATAAGGGAATTTTAATAAGAGAAGGTGCAACAAAAAAAGGTATATGGATTATAAAATAAAATTTCTTGTATACTTTTCTTGTATACTTTAAGGATACAAGAAAGTATATCAGAAAATTTAAAAATAACATTAGATTTATAAAAAAATCTAGTGTTATTTTTTTATGGAAATTTTTTATCTACAACATTAAGATATAAAATTATACTATCTTAACACTCAAAATTGAAATAAA